>JAAGZO010000934.1 GCA_024206195.1 bacterium
GATTCATTGAAGTAAGACTCCTTCTACTCTCAATGAATAAGACCCCCTGTTTTTAAGGGGGTCTCTTTATTTAAATTATTTTAAAGCCGTAGTCCGGTTAATATCTCCGTCATCGCGAAAGAAGTGTCAAAAGAGTGGCGAGGAGTCACCGCACCCCTCGCATTTTTTTATTTCATCAACGTCATTCTCTTCGTGAATGTCTTGTCTCCTGTAGTAAGTTTATAGAAATAAACTCCGCTTGAATATGTTGATGCATCCCAAGTGATATGATGTTGCCCAGCATTTAATCTGTTTTCAACCAAAGTTTCAATTTTCTGTCCAGCGAGATTGTAGACAGATAGATTGACATCATCTGTTTGAACGATATCAAAAGAAATGGTCGTTGTGGCATTAAATGGATTCGGGTAGTTTTGCATTAATGCCGTTGTTGTTGGGACGACAATTTCATCACCTAATTCTCCCCATTCACCGGGACCGAAGTTTATCACTGTTCCGGGGCGACCGAATTCATAAGCAAAGATAAATTCGAAACAGCAATTGCTGATATAGTTGTCTATTGCAGGTCCTACATCGATATTAATAGCAGCATCAATTACACCAACAACTGTACCGGGTCTGTACCAGTAATACAACGTAGTTGAATCACCGGCACCAAGATTACTCACCGCCAATCTGTTGATATTGAAATCATACTGCGTCCCCGAGGTACAATCACCAACAGTCGGATAGATTTCGGCATAAACAGGATTAGATACGCCACAATTTTGTACTTCCAAATCCCATATGATTATCCCATCTACATTTGGAACTCTGTTTGATTGGGATATAGCATTGCAGGTAAGACATGGGTCTCCTTCAACCTTTATCAAGTAGAAATCCTGAGAGCCAGCGCCGTAGGACCCGGTCCGACCTGTGATTATGTAACCCTCATCGGTTGTCTGCTGCACTGAGTGAGCACGATCATCGTCGGTCCCGCCATAGGTCCGCGTCCAGAGGATATCGCCGGAAGGATAAGTTTTTACTAAGTAGAAATCCCAACTGCCGGCGCCAAAGGAGTTGGTCTGACCTGCAAGTATATAGCCGCTGTCGGCTGTTTGCTGAACCGAGATAGCTTCCTCATTCGCAAGACCGCCATAAGTACGGGTCCACATGGTATCGCCGAAGGTATCGGTTTTAATTAGGTAGAAATCAGAGCTACCGGCGCCGTAGGACTCGGTCCGACCTGTGATTATGTAACCCTCATCGGATGTTTGCTGAACCGAGTAAGCTTGATCAAGCGAATCCCCCCCATATGTACCCGTCCACAGGGTATCGCCTAAGGAGTCGGTTTTAATAAGGTAGAAATCAGTACTGGCGCTGAAAGATGCGGTATAACCAGCAATTATATACCCCCCATCGGTAGTCTGCTGGACGGAGTAACCATAATCGTGTGAAGTTCCGCCATATGTCCGCGTCCAGAGGGTAGCCCCTGAGGCATCGGTCTTAATCATGTAGAAATCAGTGCCACCAGCGCCGAAGGATCCGGTTTGACCAGCAACTATATACCCCCCATCGGTAGTCTGCTGGACGTAGGAAGCATAATCAGCTGAAGTTCCGCCATATGTCCGGGTCCAGAGTGTGTCCCCTGAGGCATCTGTCTTTATCAGGTAGAAGTCTTCGGTGCCAGCCCCAAAGGATGCCGTCCAACCGGCAACTATATATCCCCCGTCGGTAGTCTGCTGCACGCAGTTAGCCACATCAATTGAAGCCCCACCATAAGTCTGGGTCCAGAGTGTGTCCCCTAAGGCATCTGTCTTAATCACGTAGAAATCATCAGCTCCGGCACCGAAGGAAGAGGTATAACCGGCAATTATATACCCCCCATCGGTAGTCTGCTGGAAGGAGGAAGCATAATCAGCTGAAGTTCCGCCATAAGTCCTCGTCCACAATGTATCTCCCGGTGCTGAATAAGCTATTACTGCCCCTAATAAAATAAAGGCAACTGTTAATAAAATGACTTTCCTCATAAAAGAACCTCCTGTTATAAAATTAAAGAAATGCTAACACCTCAGAAATTGAGGATTAGATTTGGTTTTATCACTTTTCAAATAGCCCCGCCCGGTGTTGTTGTCTGTATGAGTTAGCCCCTGGGCAGCATTGATTTCATTTTAATATTTTGAATCATCAAAGTCAATCCAATATTTTCGCAAAGATATTAAATTTGTGTTAGAAATTATTTAACCAATAGGAAGACCCCCTTACTACAAAGGGGGATTTTTTGATGAAGAAGTATTACTGCAAACACTTCAGGAGAGAATATTATGTAAATTTTCTAATTAAGAACGTTCTCAAGAACTACTTCTCTTAGCTTAACCGAAAATGCAATTAATAGTTGATAATGAAATAGAATGAGCAAATGTCTCAGAAATAAAAACATCGCGTTAATCCGCCAAACCAAAGTTTAAAATATTCGAAATTATTGAAGGATTACTGTTAATCATCCCGATAAGCTGATATCGTCCTCCTCGAACCCAGACGCCATTTCGGTCTTTGCATTGCCATATCCCGCCCAATTCTTTCGACTCGCCGGGCATCAATTTCATCTCTTTCAATCCGGTCGGATAACGATCATCTTCTGAAAAACGGTAAACAAGTTCATCTTTCTGGTAAATGAAAAAATCGAATGCATGACCATTTGGGAATTTCATCTCCACCATTTTATCCGAATTATTGGTCAGCCGCATCTTCATATCGAACGGCGATCCGAGAGCATAACCCATCGACCGGCTGAGAATTTTGAGATCAAGATTTACTAATGTCTCTTTTTCGATAATTTTACCCTTATTTACACTACAGCTACCCTTGAAAAAGGGGCAACACCCGACACTAACAGTAATAATTACTATCAGTATAGTGAGAGAAAGAGTTCTGAAAAAGGTCATTAAATCCTCCTTAAATATAAAGTCAGTTCAACCTGTAAAATATTACAAAAAAATCCAAAAAAATGCTTGACATATTTGGAACATTCTTATAACTTCTGCGTTCAATGTTATTAGCACTCTTGATACATGAGTGATAATTCTTAAAGCTAAGTCATTAATCCATAACATAATTCGGAGGAAAGCATGAATGTAAAACCGCTTGCTGACAGGGTTCTGATTAAAGCCTTGGAAGAACAGGAAGTTAAAAAAGGTTCAATAATTATACCTGATACTGCGAAAGAAAAACCGCAGGAAGGTGAAATCGTAGCCGTTGGTACCGGTCGTACTACCGACGAGGGCAAACAGATTCCGCTTGAAGTAAAAGTTGGAAGCAAAGTTTTATATGGTAAGTATTCGGGTACTGAAGTTACTGTCGGTAATGATGAGTACCTGATTATGAGAGAGTCAGACATCCTGGCAATAATTGGTTAATAAACGGAAGGAAATATAAATGTCGAAAGAATTATTATTTGATACAAAGGCCCGTGAAAAACTAATGCACGGTCTTGATAAACTCGCCGATGCTGTAAGGGTTACGCTTGGTCCCAAGGGACGCAATGTTGTCCTTGACAAAAAATGGGGTTCCCCGACAGTCACTAAAGACGGTGTCACGGTAGCCAAAGAAATCGAACTTGAAGACCAATTCGAAAATATGGGCGCTCAGATGGTAAAAGAAGTTGCCACAAAGACATCCGATGTTGCCGGTGATGGAACGACCACAGCAACGGTTTTAGCGCAGGGAATTTTCCATGAAGGTTTAAAGAACGTGACCGCTGGAGCCAATCCTATGGCTATCAAACGCGGCATCGATAAGAGTGTCAAAGTCGCTATCGAAGCTATCAAAGGTATCTCCCGTGAAGTTCAGGGGAAAAAGGAAATAGCTCAGGTCGGTACGATTTCTGCTAATAACGATAGCGCTATCGGAGAATTGATTTCCGAAGCTATGGGAAAAGTCGGAAAAGATGGTGTCATAACAGTTGAAGAAGCAAAGTCAACCGAGACCACTCTTGAAGTAGTAGAGGGAATGCAGTTTGACCGCGGATACCTGTCTCCGTATTTCGTAACAGACCCCGATTCAATGGAAGCATCTCTTGAAGATCCGATGATTCTTATTCACGATAAGAAAATCTCTACAATGAAGGATCTTCTTCCTATTCTTGAGAAGGTTGCTCAGATGGGCAAACCTCTGTTGATTATCTCAGAAGATATCGAAGGCGAGGCTTTAGCTACTTTAGTGGTCAACAAATTACGCGGTACGCTGAAGGTTTGTGCGGTTAAGGCTCCTGGATTCGGAGATCGCAGAAAAGAAATGCTCACAGACATCGAAACCCTAACGGGCGGTAAAGTGATTAGTGAAGAGCTCGGCTTCAAACTGGAAAACACAGTCGTCTCCGATCTTGGAACAGCTAAGCGCGTCACAATCGACAAGGATAACACCACTATCGTCGAAGGCGCTGGAAAAACCGAGGATATCAAGGGTCGTATCAGCCAGATTAAGAAGCAGATCGAAGATACCACTTCCGATTATGATCGCGAAAAATTGCAGGAACGCCTTGCTAAATTAGCAGGCGGAGTTGCGGTGATCAATGTTGGCGCTGCTACCGAAATGGAAATGAAGGAGAAGAAAGCTCGCGTTGAAGATGCCCTTCATGCAACACGCGCCGCAGTTGAGGAAGGTATTATTCCCGGCGGAGGTGTGGCATTTATTAGAGCGCTCCCGGCTTTGGAAAAAGTCAAGCTTGAAGGTGATGAAAAGATCGGCTTGGATATTTTAAAGCGCGCACTGGAAGAACCTACACGCAGAATAGCTGATAATGCAGGCGTTGAAGGCTCAATCATCGTAAACGAAGTTAAGATGAATAAGGACGTGAATTTCGGTTACAATGCAGAGACTGAGAAATATGAAGACCTCGTCGAAGCTGGTGTCATAGACCCGACGAAAGTCTCACGTTCTGCTCTTGAGAATGCGGCTTCTATCGCTTCGTTACTTTTGACTACAGAATGCTTGATTAGCGATAATCCTGAAGATGAAAAAGCAATGCCGGCTATGCCTTCACCGGGCATGGGTGGAATGGGAATGTAGTAATTCCAGTATTTTTGGATGAATTCTGGCTAAATAAAGAAAATCCCTCCGATTACTGGGGGGATTTTTTATCTGAAACTGGCATATAATATAACTTTTTTAAAAATTTTATTGCTATTTCGGAAATATTGTGTTTTATTATTACTTCAAGGTATTGACACCCATTTAAACATAGAACTGATGATACTGAACTCTACGGCAAGAAAACTTAGTATTTTGAAATATTGTTAAGGAAGGATTTGTAGTATTATTTATAATACTTAATTAGAATACATAGAATTTCGTACCTCCCAAAACAAAAGGGGGCTTAGTACCCTACCTACTACTACCCATACCCCGTCGAAGTAATTTGGCGGGGTATAAAAATACCTGTAATTAAATAAAATATAACGGGTTACAGCGAAGCGCCACAACCCGTATTTTTGTCCATTTTAGGGCAAGTCACCAATAAGTCACCACTTTTTCGATATTGTAATTAATATGGGAGTCTGGATTGCATTTCGGATTTGTGTCTCTGAGCTAAATGAGCATAGATCTCGGTAGTCTTAATTGAGGAATGCCCCAGTAATTCCTTTACCGTATAAAGCGGGACTCCTGCCATCACCAGGTGGGATGCGAACGTATGTCTGAGCGTATGAAGGGTGGCCCATTCCAATCCCAGTTTATTACATGCCAAACTAACGGTTTTACCTATCCAGTCGGACCTCCATTGTTGGAGGTCTTCTCCGTCTGGCGAGATGGGGCCGAACACCAAATTATCTTTGCGGCGCTTAAGCGATTTTAACATATCCCAGCAATCTTCCGGGGGATACATGAACCGGGCGCGGTTGCTTTTTGAATTATGAGCACGAATGGTTATCGTTTTCTTCTTGAAATCCACATCGTCCCAAGTTAAAGTCAGTGCTTCATTTCTTCTAGCGCCAGTCCACAGGTAGAAGTTAACAAGGTTTTCCATTGGTTTTCCTTTAAACGCTTCACGAAAGCTTTGGATTTCCTCAATAGATAAAAACCTTGGATGCTCTGATCGAACTTCCTTCAACATTTTTATACCTTTTATTGGGTTGCTAGCAATATATCCCCAGGCTTGGGCAGTATTTAAAACAACTTTCATGATGCGAAGTTCTAAGTTCACCGTAGAATTTGAGATATTTCTACCGGTTACTTTCGATCTGCATTTGAGTCTGTGTCGGATATAACCATCAATCAACATCCGGTTAATGGATTTTACTTTAATGTTCCCAATAAACCTCCGGAACACCCTTATGATCCTGCTTTCTCTGTCCATGGTCTCCGGCCCCTTTACTAATTCGCTGTGCTCCAGATATTTCTCCTTGAAATCATCAAAATAAATATCCTTTACTTCTTTTTCTTCTATACCGCCTTCCATTAGTTTATGGCAGAACTTATGATATTCCTTTTCGGCGGTTCTCTTATCGACCGCGCCTATCGTATGGAGTTTCTGAATTCCATCAATACGATATTTAATTGCCCAAACGGCTTTGCCCGATTTGTAAGAACGCTTAAATAAAGAAGCCATTGACCATCACCTCCTTTCTCAGCTTATTGAGTTAACTTTTACCTGCATTTTGCATTTGTTAATTAAATCCTGCACCTGATCATATGTGAAATGGATTGAGTTCCTCCCATATCTGACACACTCGATTTTTCCTGCCTTGATCCAGCGGTGGAGAGTGTTGAAATGAACGTTCAGAAACGTTGCTACTTCCTTTAAGGGTTTTGTTATATGTCCATCTGGCCAGGTGTTCATCTTTCTTATTCCATAAATTCTTGTTTAAATTTCTCCCGGTCATTTTAGTTAGCGAGTAACCGGGAGGATTTTTTAAGATTCTCGATTATTCCATCTCAAGCTGTGGAGTATCGGATTTATCCTTTGCCAATCTATACTTGATTAACAGCCCGTATGCATTGATCAGATGCTCATAAATAGTGGGCAAATCGTCTATCAGTGCATTCACTTTTTCAGCAGCTTCTTCAGTATATTGGGAAAAATAGTCATCGGCCATTAGATAGCATTTGTTTCCGATGATATTGGCCCATTCAAAGAGAAAATCCCTGGCAATTAATCCATAGTCCTGAAGTATTTCAAGAGATTGAGATTTACTTGCTGGTTTGCAGGCATCTTCCAATCTGGATAGAGTATACTCCCAATATTTCGGAATTGAGATCAACTTAGTGCCGTTTTGTAATTCAATGACGCCGGCATCTTCAAGAGTTCTTTCAGCCTCTTTACATGCAGCATTATCCAAGTTTAATGATTGAAAGTGCTCCTCCATCACGATTTGGAATTCAATATCGTATTTCATGTTATTTACCTCTTCTATTTTCGTTTAACTTTATTAATAGCTATCCCTCAGTCACCTTAATGATAAGCGACTGAGAGATTTCTGTTAGACATGTTCGTCCGTTATTCTTTCTCAAGCTCTACTGGATCTGATTTACCTTTTTCTAAGCCGAACTCGATAAAAAGCTCATGTGCAGTGACCACATGCTCGAAAATGGTTCGCATATCATTCATCAATTTCCTCAATGATTCCGCTTTCTTACAGCTTATTTTTGTAAATTCGTCATTGGCAAAAACGTAGCATAGATTGCCTATGATAATAGTCCACTCATCGAGATTACCCCGGGTGACTGACCCATAGCCCTCAAAGTCTTTTAAAGATTTAGATTCAATTGCTGATTGGCCTATGTCCTCTAAAAGGGAAAGGACGTACTCCATATATTTTTGAATAGAGATATACATGACACCTTTTTCTTCTATTAAAGCATCTGAATCTTCAAGGATACTTTTCGCAGCTTCACGTTGATTGTCATCATACTTCAATGCTTGAAAGTGTTCCTCCAAGGGAACATGAAAACTTATTGTGTATTGCATTCTAGTTTCCTTTACTAAATTGATTTAATTAATTAATAATTTCTTTCCTGGTCACCTTTATGAAAGGTGACCAGGAGATTAGATTGATCTTAATGGTCGTCTTCCTGAAAAGCGACCGTGAGGTTTGAAAAATTATCCGTTAATAGCTTCGGTGAACCTGAAATTCACGTTTTTAGACCGACTTCTATAAATAATTTATTGGCGGCGATCTCATGTTCAAAGATGTAACGGGTATCCTCTATCAGCTCCTCTAATGATTCCACAACTCCATCAGTGTCATCACCAAAAGAATGACCAGAACAATTTTCACATAATGTTGCCAGGATGAAAACAGAGTCTTGAAGATACTTACAAGTTTCTAACTCGTAATTTGTGATATCATCTAAGGATCTTGAAGTTTTAGCCTTTTTACCGGCTTGGTCCAATAGTAAACGAATGTGCTGAATATATTTTTGTATTGAAACGAATTGTAGGCCATTAATGTCCGATATGGCATTAGCATTTTGAAGGATTGTTTTGCGCTCAGCCCATTGTTTGCTGGTAAATTTCATCATTTCAGGAAATGCGGTAGCTCTAATATTAAACATGTCGTCCATGATTACTCCTTATTTTTTTATTTTTGTTAATAGCTTTTTTAAATCCCGGCTGCCATGTTTCAGACAGCCGGGGTTTTTTGTTTAAGTTGATTTGGACTTGTACTTATTAAGACGTTCCAAGATATTCTTCTCCTTGTCAGGAGACTGTTTGAGTAATTGGGCTTTTCTGACTTTCGCGTCAGCAATGGTTTGTTCACTGGATTCTATTGAATCCAGAAGCCTGCCAATTTTCGAAGTCAGGAGCCTTCTTTCTTCAGGATCAGACTCATTTTCCAGCTTGCTGCAAAGCGAGTCTAAACGTTGCTTCTTTTCGGGAAGAGAATTACTGCTGCGTTTGATAACAGCACTAAGCATGGCGATAGAATTAGACTCGGAGATGGGCTTGTATGCTTTTTTCTTAGTACCCTTTTTTCTGAGATCATCTATCTTCCTATTCAGATATTCCTGAAAATCCGGAACGCAGATATATTTAATTCCTCCAAATACATGAAGGGCTTTAGCGCGGGATGCTTCCCGGGCTAACTTATCAACCTCAAAACCTTCGTCAGATGCGTACTTGGCCAACGGTACAACATCTTTAGAGATATCAGAGGTATTCTCCTTTGGATTAGTATTTTCTTCTGTCATTAAAATCACCTCCTTTCCGTATAGAAAAAGGTTATTGCTAAATGAGTTCTTCTTCATATGAAGATTGTACATACCTCCAATATATGATGAGTCAGGACATTCTTCGTTAGATCAACGTTGAATCAACCGTTGTAACCTGTTGACCTATCCCGTGATATTATTTTTTTTAGAAAAGTTGTGTTTGAGTAGATTACTAAGAGGTTTTTATATCGATTTTTGCTTTTAATAGAGGATTTAATTTATACCCACCAGATACGGCCGCCTGCGGATTGGAAACTAAGAGATCTCCTTCAAAGCCCAGGTTTTCAGCTTTACGGTTGACATGGTTCTTGTAAGTCTTCCTATACTCATTAGCGATGTCCAGCCACCAACCTTCTTTTTTGAGATCGAAATCCTGAATACTGCACCACATTACTATCTGGTTGAAATTGGGGTAATTTGTTACATCATCTTCGTGGTCTAAAATCTCGGATAACCAGTCCTGTGATTCCATTGATCTTTCATAAATCAAAAATAACAGAAGTGTAAAGGCCCTGCTTGCCCTACGCTTGAAGTCCAGTACTATCTTGGGAGCGTTATCTGTTTTGGGAATAAGTTCAATATCTGTTAATGCCATTCCTTTTCCGTCAATGACAGCTTTTACTAATTTATAATTTTCTGTTGAGTATTTCCGTAACGGTTCTGAGGATTCAATGATAGAAGGTTTCGTTTCATCATTTGCCAACAAAGAAAAAGAACAGACTGAAAAATACCTGTAGAGTTTTTCTATTTGGATATTAAGACCAATGCTGGAATATGATCGCTCTAATGATGTCAATATATTGAGGGCAGGCCATACCGAAAGGTTCTCAATTTCGATTGGAGTGTCGATTTGAGGTAAAACATTTGAGTCTACATATTTGTAATATTCTGGATCTGCTAATAGATTCCACCTATTTCTGAAACCGTCCGATGTTTTTTGGAATTGGATGATGGGGCTACCCGATTCCCCTGGTTTGGAGATTATTTGCCAGTCCGATACTCCCCCTTGTTTTTTTGATTCTATCTCATTCTGGGCAGAACCAATTAAATAATTATTGATTGTATCAGTAAATTCTTTGTAATTACCCTTCCAATCCTTGAATACCAACCAGAAGAGCAAGATCCCCGCAGGTATTTGCATTTTTGTATTAAAAGCTTCATTTAGCTTTACTTGGTCAATTTCCGCAGAATTACTCACTTTGTGAATAAACTCTTTGTACAGAAGGAAAATTAAAAGAGGAATCTCGTGACGGAGTTTTCGCAACGGTTGAAGGACAATCTTATGATATCCTTTTATAATATCGAATTCTGGGATTCCTTGTTTTGCGGCAGTACCTATAATAAGTCTGAGTTCATCAGGAAGTTTATAATTGAACAGCCTGATACGAGTGTCCCTCGGCAGTTTGTTAATGTTCTCTATAAAGATTGTTCCATCCTTTATCCTATGTAGATACCCTTCCGAATTATCTTGCGATGATGTTTTAGTGCCCAATAGTACCGATTCCAATTCACTTCTCGGAATCTTCCCGCAATCAACAACCTTGAAGCTATTTTCATGTTTACCGCTTATTGCATGGAGAGCTTGCGCCACAGATTTCTTTCCTGTACCTTTTTCCCCTTCTATAATAGCTATACAGTTCCTTGTCTTGACCTTATCTAAATCCTCATATAAAAGATCAGAAAATAAAATGTTGGGATGTACAATTCGGTGCTTGAAAAATCTTTTAGCGTTACTGATGTATTTACGACAGATTTCAATATCAGGTTTCCCATCATTAAGATACTGTCGTTGGGAATAGAAATTATGTAGAGCTTCGCGGTCCTTAGTGATTTTTTCCGGATTTTGTGTGAAACAGGGATCAGCGTTATGAAAAATAAGACAGAGATATAGTTCCCATACTCTCAACCCGAAACCATCATCTCCGATAGGTATGATTTCCATCGGATCACAGTTCAGCTCCTTACTATATACATCTGGATCAAAATCATCATAGAAATCCAGCAATGATTTTGTAGTGGGCTCAGATTTTTTCTTTGGTTTTCCCATTCATATTCCGTCTGGATAGTATGGTCAATAAATAAAATACATTGTATTATTAGAATCAAGGGCAATCATTCTTTTAGCTCTGAGGGTTCATCAAATACATTATTTTAATATCAAAATCTCACCCGGAAAAAACTGCCGTTTGAGCAACGATCGAGGTTAGAATATTGAGATTTTCGTTATTTTACACAAATATAAGTTATTAATATTCAAAGACTTATCTATGCTCAAATTCGCATTACCCGATAATGTGTTGTGCGACAATGAGTTAATGAAGTAACTTGAGAAAATTAGCACCGATATTTTATGCTCTTTTTATTTTTAATCGCTCAGCGGGCTTCTGAGGAAGTTGGAAACTCAGCGATAGATTAGCAAATTTTTGATGGATGTTTTATATAATCATGTTGTTTTTTGTAGAGTTGAAGTACTTGAAAATTTTATTATTTTTTTTCGAAATCGACTTGACTTTTATAATTCTTGCAGTACACTAATAGGTAGAAATCAAATGACAGAAAGACAGCGACTATAGACGGGGGCATATTGGAACTTAACGGCATTGAAGCCGAATATGAGAAATTGTATGTTTAACCATTTTATTATGAATGCTAACGAATGAAAAGAAATCCTCACAAGAAAATGAGGTATTAAGATCAGTAGAATATTTACTCGATGAAAATCAGGTAGTAGAAACCCGCGTCCCCAAGGTTGTTAACAATTATGGCTACTCAAAACTGTATTCCGGGTACTTCGATAATTATAAAAAGTTAGCCAGCGAAGTCATCAGGCTAGAGAATGAATCTCAAAAAGTAGAAGCCTTTTACTTTACCTTAAATCCTATCGATAAATCACTGCTGGCTCGGTCCTGTAATAAACTCATACCAACAGATACCACAACCAGCGGAAATGAAATCATTAAACGGCGCTGGTTGCCGGTCGATGTCGATCCTGTAAGAGCCAAGGGGATATCATCCACTAACCTCCAACATGAACAGGCACTCGCTCTGATAAGGGAAATAGCGAATTGGCTGAAGCAGAATGGTTGGCCAAATCCTGTTTACGCTGATTCAGGTAACGGAGCACATCTTCTCTACAGGGCTGATCTTCCTCCTGATGATGATGGTATAGTTAGAAATATCCTGAATACCCTGGCTTCAAGATTCAACAGTGATGATCTGAAAGTTGATACTGCAAATCACGATCCTAATCGTATATGGAAGCTGTACGGTACCATGGCACGGAAGGGATCCGATCTGGATGAATATCCGCACCGCCTGTCGCAGATTTTATGGCATAAATCCCCAGATAAGGTTGATGTGGTGGATAGAGTATTGCTGGAGAAGATAGCCTGCATGGCATCTCCTCCTCAGCAGAAAGAACTCACCCAAGGTTCATATCATCAAGACGGCAGGTTCAATCTGGAGAATTGGCTCAGTGAAAACAGAGATAAGATCGCTTTGAAGAGTGGCCGACCCCTTAAACTCAGAGATGACGTTGAGATGTGGGCATTGAGCAGCTGTCCCTTTCATAACGACCATAGGAACAGCACCTATATTTATCGTTATCCATCGGGAGCGGTCTGGTTCAAATGTTTCGGTGATCGGTGTTCTGATAAGGGATGGCATGAGTTCCGTGAGTTGATCCAACCAGGATACAAGAGTAAAGCGGTCTATTCTGTTCCGCCTGAAGATGAGAAGGGAACCTTCTTCCTGGATACCAAGCTCCAGGTCTATACCTACATAGATATGGATAGAGAGGAAATGACTTATTACAAAAATAAAGGTGACTGGCAGAATAAATACAAGCTTCTGAATAATAGTCGGCATATGCCCGAGCCTTATGATGACTGCAAAAGTATTTACGATCCCACCAGGGGATTTGGATTCTTTAATGATGATTTTGGTGAAAGAAAATTCAACCGCTTTAAACCTTCGGAGTTCTGGTTTAGAGAGTATCCGAATAATTATAATGATGATTTAACGCCGGTGTTTGACGCTCTATATACCAATGTATTTGGCGATGATACGACCGTGATGTTCCTCTTAGCCAAAATGCTGCAGGATCATAAACGATTTTTGATTATCCCTGTGTGTATTAATGAGGAAGGAGGAGCGGGAAAGGGTATTTTTGAGAACCATGTATTAAGGCCTATATTTGGGGATCAGAACTGCTCCTTGAACCTGGGGCAGGAAGACCTGGAATCTAAATACAACGACTATATTATTGACAAACTCTATGTCGGTTTTCATGAAACAGAAGATATGACGGAGAATGCCGGTTTAGGATCCAAGACCATGAGAAAGATCAAGAGGATGTATGATGACACGATTACCATAGAGAAAAAGTATGTAGACAGAACAAAGACAGTAAACCATGCGACCTGTTTCATCTATTCCAACAACTCTAATCCGTTATCGGTGCCTGTTCATGACCGGAGAACCTATGTTATAAGGTCAAATAAGATGAAGCTGGAGGAAGCAAAAAAGTTCAGGCAGAAAAATGAGGATACCAAGAACAGAGTCAGCACATTTCAGAAGAGGCTGGAGGAGCTTCATAATGAGATTCCAGACTTAGTATTTATGTTGAAGAACATGTACATCCCTGCTGATTTTGGTAAAATCCCTCAAAGTACAAATGAGAAGAAAGACCTGCAGGATAGAAGCATGGGTCCCATACAGAACTTCATCAAAGCGTTGCTTGAATTTGACCTGGGGACTCTGAAGGCAATGTCTGAGGAGAAGGGTGGAGAATTTCCAGCTGGTGAATTCGATGTTTTGCGTAGTACAAGCAGGCTGACCACAAATTCTCTCAGGATCATAGCAGGTAAGATATCAAAAGGACGCTGGACATATGAAACGGTTCGCAGATTAATGCCACCGATTGAAGACAAGAAGTACCATGGATTTAAATACTGGAACATCGAAATCAATAAATGATAAGGAGTTAACTGGAGACGCACCCGAACACACCCAGTTTACACCCAAGCTAACTTCTTATATATTATATAGTTATATATATTTAGGTGAATAAGTGTGTATATATATAAACTTAGAACCAAAAAAGTATAAAAGTAGAAGATATATATTTATGAGCTAAGAGTATAACGACTCTTCTCACCCGCCCGGACCTATGAAAGTGAATCAGCGAAGTTGCTCAATGACAATCTCTTACCGAAAAACCTCACTTGAGTTCACTGACATTTCACTTAGGTTATCTCCTTATATATCATATAGTTATATTATATTTAGTGAATAAGTGAGTATATATATGAAATTAGAATTAAAAAAGTATAAAAGTAGAAGATATATATTTGTGAGTAAAGAATATAAACGATCTCTTCACCCACTGATCAATAAAACCAAAACAGAATAAAATGATCTATTTAAACAAATACCACATCGTAATTAACATGGGCACCAAAGGATACGCCCTCTTAGCAAACTACAGCGACGATAATACAACCTACGAATGGACAGAATTATCCCCTGATCCTTCACAATGGAGGAGCGATATCTCCCACTTTATGCCCAGGGCCTTGTCAGTATGCGAAATCGCAGAGGAGCGGATTCCGCAGATGGGGGATGACGACATACATCAATTCGAATTCAATGATATAGATTACAAGATTACACCCAGTATAGACAGGACGGATGAGTACATCATCCTGGATCACAGGAACAGTAAATGGCGGAGATATATGTATGATCCTTACAACGAATCAAAGGCCGAAGGGCTTGATTATGAGATCCGTTGGCAGATAATAGAAAAGTTCGGGGAAGTGGGTAACCAATGAGAAAATTAAGCGACAGGATCTATGTCACCCAGACTGCCCAACATGAGAAGAAATATGCGATTCTTTCACTGCATCCCTCACCGATAATAGGAACCAGACTTTGGGCTAAGGCGGATATAGGAAGTGAACTTACACCTGAGTTCTTTAGAGACTATCTGGCGATAGAGGACTGCGATGAGCTACATAACTTATATGACCACGGAGGAAGGCTCCCCTTTCAGAGGTTTTATACTATGGGAGGGGATTATGCCTATGATGTTTTTGATTGTCCATGGAGCCCTGGCAGTGCTATAGTACTCTCCGAATTTAAGCACTACAGACCAGAGGATTGTATTCTTGACAGCGGTGAGAAGGGGCTGATATGGAATGTTATAGATGAGAATGACACAGCATATAGCATCGCTTATAAACTTACCTCTCATCGCAAAGATTACGCGGAGCAGCGCGTTCGCAAAGAAATATTTAAAATAAGGAATTGGAAAATATGAATGGTAAAATTATGAAAGGAATAAATGTATCAAAACATTTAAAATCAAAAAGAAAACCCAAACCTCAAAAATCGTCACCGATGGATGAGGAATCGGGAATAGAATTAGAACCACAAGACCCTTCTTTGAGTGAATTAAGGGCTGTTGATATAGAAGTAAATAAAATACTGGATCGACGCCTTGGTATTGACCGAAGAGGTGCAATTTAAAAAATGTATAAAAGACCTAAAACCGAAATTGCTGAATATTTTCATTCACACCAATGGTCTGTTGAAGAAATTTCTCAGTATATGGAACTAAGTACAGACCAAGTTGTAGACTTGCTGGTCAGAAAAGGAATACGTGCCAAGAAGAAAGGAACTCACAAGTATCCTAAAACGAGAAAACTGACCATAAGAAAAAATACTTTTAAAGCTTACTTGCTTGAGAGATATCCTTTGAAAAGGATCAAGGAGGTGTGGGAACAACATGGGATGTACAAAGGGGCAAAGATCTTAAATACTAATCCCGGTATATTATACTATTTAGCAACCCTAAAAAAATGGGTAAAACCATTGCCCCCACACTTGTTGAAGGCATACAAAAATGGGAATTGGAATAGATTTAAAACATGCATCAAACCCGAGTTATCTTAGCTCGGGGTTTTTGCATTCTTGACAAAACGGTATAAATGTAGTATTTTAGCGGTGTTTTATAACCCTCAAGCATCTTCTGCTTGAATCCTCTGAGAGGGAGTTCTTCTCAATGCTTAATCCTTTTTTCGTAACTGCATGGAATTAGTCAATTCTTGATCCCATATCTTCTTTTAAGCGAATTTATTATGAGGTTGTAATGAAAAATCTAAAAGTAATTATAAACTTTCGTTTTGCTGTAGCAGTATTAGTATTAGTATTGTTTGCATACTGCTCACTGTTTGCTGATGAAGGTGTAAATTTACCTCCTCAGATAAAACATAAAATCTCTGGCGCAATCATAAAGCTATATAACCTTGAGAAAAATGTCTCTTTAAGTTCGATGAGAGAATATGCTGATAGAAAAGGAATAAAGCGGCAAGGTGACAGGATTTATGTAGAAGTTGAGATAATGCCGGAGTATTCTGACTCTATACATTTACTTTCTGAGTATGGGCCGGTTATTAAGAAGGTCGAAAGCTATGTTAAACTGCTTGTATATCCGGAAGAAGTTTTTAAAATCGCTGAGTTGGATGCAGTTAGAGCAGTGAATCTGTTTTGTGAATTTGTGCAGCAGAATTCTGTTACTGGAGCAGCTTTCGATCTGATAGGCGGATGGTTCTACCATAATGCTAATCCGCAGTTATTGGGTCAGGGAGTGAAAATCGGGATTATAGATGGCTCTTGGAAAGATATAGGAGAAAGCAGAGCTAGTGGAGATTTTCCACCTGCAAATCAAACAACAACTTATTCAACGAGTGAAGATCCTTTTGGATCTAATGATGGAAATCATGGTACAAACTGTTGTGAAATAATCTATGATTTCACTCCATCCGCCAACTATTATTTAGTAGAAATAGCCAATGATAATCCTATTTATTGGTTCGACGCAATTAATTGGCTGGATTCTGTTGGTGTTGATCTGATTTCATGTTCTGTTTTAAGCTTTAAGTTTCCGCGAAACGGGCAAGGGGCACTTGCTACTAAAGTAAATTCTTTTGTTAGTGATAGTGTGGGATTCATAGTTGCCGCTGGAAACTATGCTGAAAAACATTTAAGAGAGGAATTCAATCCAAATGGTAATAACTACCATGTCTTTGAAAGTGGTAATGATTCCTATCGGATATTACATTTTGACGTTAGTGATGGATTATCTTTGTGGTGGGATTTAGAAGAAGATAATCCCGAAACTGAGTACCAAATAGAACTTTATGATAATCCACAGGGTTCTGGGACGCCAATTGAGACCTCTGATAGAGTACCCGCGCAGCCTTTATCAAATATAAGTTTTAAGGACTTGCCACTCGATGAATACTATTACTTTAAAATTAAGAGACTTGAGGGTGAATCTGATTCTGATACTCTTGATATATTGGGACATGCTGTTATATTTGAAGAATACACTCATATTTATGGTTCAATCTGCTCGCCTGCAGATGCCCAAGATGCAATTACTGTTGGTGCAACTGAACCACACTTCAATCCCACAGATCAAGACAGCCGTTTCCATATAAATCTTGTAGACTCATTAGCATATTACAGTTCAAACGGTCCAATAAATGGTTTGCCAGGCATTACTAAGCCAGATTTAGTTGCCCCTACACTCTCAAAAACCTCTTTACTGAGTAGTGGTTTTAAAGGTACATCATCCAGTACTCCTGCTGTAGCAGGGACAATAGCAATGCTACTCTCAAGTATTAATTACAACACCGCATCAGAAGTCAAAGACTATTTATTAGATGATTGTGCAATCCCTTTAGGAGATAATCCTGGTAACGATTGGGGATATGGAAAAGGTAGACTATATTTACCGGATATTGGGAATGATGATGGTTATGAAGTATTAAACGATAACAACTATTCTACAACACAAAATGAATTAAGATTCCCAGTTTTTTCAGACAAATACGCACAAAGGCATAATTTAAAATCGCCTGGAGATATAGATTGGTTGAAGATCAACAATGACTGGTTGCGATATGACCATATAGCATTTAAAACACAAAACCACAACTCGGAAATCATTACGAAGCTATCGCTATATGACCAAACTGGTGCAAATGTTTTAGCTGAAAATATAAATTTCAATGGTTCTCAAGGATCATACTTAGAGTACCCCTTAGAACCATATTCCCTCTTCTATTTAAAGATTGAAAATATGTCAACATATGGAGATAATTCATCCATTGATCTTGTTCCAATGCGAGGTCACAAGGTAGCTTTCAAACGACCATTAGGGATTACGCCCTTAAATGGAATTGAAACAATTGAGTGCAAAGTTGATCCATTAGGGGATGATTTAGAATCTGTTCGTATCGAATATTCAATCAACGAGGGAGCATGGCAACACCTACATACCGACAATAATTTGACTGATGGGATTATTTATGATTGGAATACAACATCATATAATTATGTTGATCATCTCAAACTCAGAGTCAGAGGTACAAAAACTGGAGGTGAACATACTGATTGGGCTGAAAGTTTTAATGTATTAAAGATAATTAATGCAGATTACTTAGTTGTCAACGCAGTTATTGATCCTCAAAGTTGTTATCCAAATCAGCTAATCAGTCTTTATGGAAACATTGAAGATAATTATGGAAATAGTCTAAGTGATGTTCAGCTAAATGTAGTGATAAATCCGGGAGGCTGGATTATGCCGGATCCACCGGTAACTGACGAAAATGGTGAATTTGCCTGTGTTTTTCGTGCGCCATCAAATCCCGATATTTACACAGTTACGGTTTCAGGATCATATCTCGGAATCTACGGTGAGTCAGACTATTCTTTGGAGGTAAACGAAGGTCTAATCGGATATGACTATGGTGTTGTATCATTACAAACAGGAGATACGTGGATTCCGGTAGGAGGAAGCTTAAATGCGACAGTTAACTATCAAAACAGAGGTGATGATGTTCCCCAAGATGCAGTAATATATTTAAGGTTAAGAGATTTTAATAACACGATTCATGCTGAACATTTTAAAGTTGATAGTCTTGGGGCAGGAGTCATAGGTTCCTTCAGCCATAATCTACAAGCCTCCCTTGGCGGTCCTGAGGGTGATTATACTGTAGAAGCCGAAATTCATTTTCCAAACGATAATAATCCTCAAGATAATTATGAAACAAGACCATTGTGGGTGGGACCTACAACCAGTTATTCAAAATGGAAGTTAACGGAGTCATGTTTGTTACGACAAAGCGGCTCTCCCGATGAATGCGGGCCAGTTGGCAGTTTTGACTATTCTGTAAGAATAGAACAAATATACGATAATTATGGTAGGTTTTCTATCCTACGAGATGGAGATTCTTTGTATTGGAGAAACATATATGTAAATAAGCCATTAATATTGGAAAATAGCCAATTATGTGTTTATGTGGTGTTTATTGACAATGATGACAATATGATCTATGTTGCTATAGGTACACCTACAAATGATTTAACTGTACAACCTATCGTTACAACAGGATACCAAGGGGAAACAATTGAAACGCAGTTAATATTAAATGGTACTACTGCTGATGCTGATGATGTTTATCATTTAGAGGGAGGTGACTACGGTTTAGGGTGGCCCAGCTCTTTTTATGTTAATCCGAATAATACTGTTCATTCTGTATTTGATATCCCATCCAGTACACCACCAGATCCCAGTTATGAACAAAGAATTGGCATAGATGCAAACGACGGTAATTGGTACATAGCATTCCTGCACATCGAGGTTTTGGAGGGTCATGATGTAAGTGCATCTAATATAAATCCTCCTTCAGGAAGTAATTTTACAATCGGAGAAGATATAACTATCTCATCTACTATATCTAACCAGGGAGGATATAACGAACCTTATATTCCAATAGTTTTAACAGTAGATGGGCCAAACGGATTTGCTGATACGGTTAATGACACTATCAGCATGAATCAAGGACAAAATGAAATTGTGGAATTTATTTACCCCACGCTTGGATTTGATGAAGGTACATACCAATTCACGATATGTACGGAACTTTCACAAGACATTAATTCAAATAATGATTGTGTTTTATCAAACAATATCTCACTTAATCAACCTCCGGCATTAAGCTTATTTTTTTCAAGCGATAGCTTGATTTATAATCAAGGGAGTACCGCTAAGTTTACTACGTTAGTAACAAGCGGTAGTGATACCATCAGTGACGCCCAAGTTAGTTATCTCATAGAATATTCAACCGGAGATTCTTTAACGAGAGCGATGACTTGGGATGATAGTAATTATATAGATAATTTGTATTTGACAAATGTTGGAGATTATGTATCAAAATCTTTTGCCTATCGTTCCGGTTACATGCCGGGTGAAAGCTCAACTATAAATTATTCAGTGAATAACGTACCTCCTGAAACTTATATTACAGCGGGACCCATGGAAGGAGAAATCCTTCCTATCGACAGTACTCTTTTTGTATGGCAAGCTTTTGATTTAGGAACACCGCCGGGTGAACTCGTATACCAGTATAAATTCGAATATTCGGGCGGAGGTATATATCAAGATTGGATTAACACTGCTGATACGTTTTGCATAATAACTGATCTTCCTGAGTCTTCATTTGTGTTTTTTGTGTTAGCTGAAGATACTGATGGTGGAACTGATCCCACTCCAGCACAATCCAGTTTTAACGTAGCATTCTATGATTTCACGATTTCATCTTTAGAGTTCAATCCTTCAAATCCTACTGAAAGTGATACTATTGAATTGTCTGCGATAATACTCTTAGACTACCAGAAAGAAGGCAATAGACCCGACTCGGCGATTATAAGATTTTGGGATGGTGAGATTGGTTCCAAGCAGATTGGACAAGATATAAATACATCATTTATAATTAATGATAGTTCTCTGGTAAGTACAAATTGGGATCAAGTGGAACAACCAGGATTCCATCAGGTTATAGTAGAGGTTGACCCTGATAATATTCTTAAAGAGTACAATGAACAAAACAATTCTTTAAGCCAGCAAATTTATATCGAACAGATTCTCAACAAGTCTTTATACGTATCACCTTCAGGCGACGATACATCTGGAGATGGGACAATCGAAAATCCTTACCTGACAATTCAGCACGGAATAGATGTTGCTATTACCAATGATACCATAGTTGTTTTGCCAGGTTTGTACATTGAAAATGTTAATTTTAATGGCAAGAATGTTGTTCTTACATCTAATTATATTTTTTCACAGGATACACTTGATATTCAAAATACAGTAATTGATGGTGATTCTTCGGGTACAGTTGTTACTTTTGAAAATAATGAAGATAGTACATCCGTCATTTTAGGTTTTACGATTCAGAATGGTTATGCTGTTTATCCTCCAATTCAAGGCGGAGGGATAAATTGTTTAAACTCAAATCCTATAATACAAAACAATATTATCAAGAATAATTATGGTCCATATGGAGGTGGTATCTATATTGAATACAGCCATCCAATCATAAAAGACAATATCATTTTTAATAATGCATCGGTTGGAGGATATGGTGGAGGTATAGCCTTTGTCTACTGCGATTCTACATCTGAAATTATAAACTGTACAATCTCGAACAATTCATCACCAATAAAAGGCGGGGGCATATATAGCGAAACATCTCTCTGGACACTCAAAAACTCAATCGTTTATGGGAACTCTGCTCCTGATGATCCTGATATATTTGTAGAGAGTAATAGCCCAGATCCAAGTGTAACTTATTCAGATGTATTGGGAGGTTGGGCAGGAGAGGGAAATCTCGATGAAGATCCTCAATTCGTTAATCCCGACAATAATAACTACAACGTCTGCCATGGATCACCTTGCTTAGATTCCGGTGATCCCAGCATACAGGATCCTGATGGTTCCCAATCTGACATTGGTGTTTATTATCCGGATCATCCTGACTGTGGACTTGGACCACATATCCTTGTTTCTTTATTGTCTCCATACCCTAACGAGATCGGTGTACCAATTTCAACAAATATCAACGTTACATTTGATATAGATATTGAACCAACTACACTTAACGACTTAACGTTTCTAATATACGATCAGAAAACAGGCTTTCACCCCGGAACAATAAGCTATGATTCGCCATCTAAAACCGCAACGTTTGATCCGAATATTAACTTTAATGTCGGAAACTTAGTAACTGTAGTATTAACGGATGGAATTCTTTCAGTGGATAGCATCCCGCTGTATAAAGGTTACAGTTATTCTTTTATGCCTGATGTTATTGGCAGCAACGGTACTTTTGAAACAGATTCGATTTATCCTGCAGGTACTTTCATTCATGATGTCGCTTCGGCTGACTTGAATGGAGATGGATATATCGACATAGTAACCGCTAATTACAATGAGCCCGGTACTGTGTCAATTCTACTTAATAATGGTGATGGTACATTCCAAGCTTCGTATGTTGAATCTGTTGGTGTTTATCCTATAGGTATATCTGTAGCCGATTATGATTCAGATGGTGATATAGATCTTTCAGCGGCCATTAGTGATCAGGCCGATATTTCTATATTAAAAAACAATGGAGACGGTACTTTTAGTCCAAGGACCGAGTACTCAATTGATGGTTATGCTAGCAAAATTTGTCCTGTCGATATCGATATTGATGGTGATGTGGATATAATTACCAATCAATTAGCCGTTATGATAAATGATGGCGATGGTAACTTTAATCACATCGCATCTTATCTTCAAAATGGTGGTGCATCTATATTTGCCGGAGATTTTAATAACGATGGTCTCCCAGACCTTACTACGTCTGGTAATGACAGTATCTATATATATCTCAATAATGGGAATTTTGAATTTCCAACCTACTCAAGTTTCTCTGCAGGCGCGAGTGGATCGGTTTACGGAGGTGATCTCGATGGGGATGTAGACATAGATATTGCTACAGCAAAAGCCAATCCTTCCTGCTATTCAATTTTTTGGAATGATGGTACCGGTAGTTTCCCAATAGGTTTAGTAGACACTATTTCCGGGCAACCTAGATCAATTACCGGGGGCGACTTAGATGGTGATGGAGATCTTGATCTAACAATTCCTTTAGGTCATGGTGATAGTATTTCAATTCTGTTAAATAATGGAAATGGTACATTTACCAACAATGTTTATGAAGCAGGGGATTATCCTTTATCAAATACTATTGCTGATGTGGATGGAGACGGTACACTTGATGTTATAAGTGGTAATTTCTCTGCCGGGAATGTTGCTGTTCTTCTAAACAAAACATATGTGTATAATGGGCCCATCTGGTATGTTGCTGTAGATAGCATTAATTCGACTGAAGATGGTTCGCCTGAGAATCCTTTTAGAACTATCCAGGGGGGAGTTAATGCCGCTTCCGCTACTGATACCGTTTATGTATTATCCGGTATCTATCCGGAGCATGTAGTTGTAGATAAATCATTATATTTAATTAGTGCAGGTGGTCCTGATAATACATCGATTACAGGCAATTCTCAGGATTCAAGTCTAGTATATTTCAGGTCTGCAATTGAGGGCGAAATAACGGGATTTACTATCTCTGGTGGAGCAGGCGTTGATGTTTCGGGAAGAGGTATTAATGTTGATAGTTCAGGTATTAGTATTTCAGATAACAAAATAACTGGAAATAGTAGCGGAAGTGCGGATTGGCTGTTATATGGGGGGGGGATCTGGATAAGAAATTCCAATATTGTTCTGACCAATAACGAGATCAGCAATAACTCTTTAACATCCTATCATAGATTCGTATATGTTGAAGGCGGAGGAATACACGCGTCCGGATCTATAATAAAGTTCTATAATAATGTGATTTCAGAAAATACAGTTAGTGGTGGATATGGTGCAGGTGCTTATCTAAGCTGCGATTCAGTACTGATGGATGGAAACACAGTTTATAGCAACAGTGCTAGTTATATTGGTAGTTTTCCTTCTCGCGGAGGTGGCCTTTACATTACATCAAACAATATTACATTTACAAATAATCTTGTATTGAGTAATAACTTATCAAGTAGCTATTACTATATGGAGCCATCAGGAGCTATATATTCATATGGAGGTGGTTTACACGCTATTGGGGATGGAATCGTAAGTCAAAATACTTTTTATAATAACAAAGCGACTTCAACCTGCAATGCGGATGATTCACTATTCTCAGGAAGTGCTCATTCATTTGGAGGAGGGATTTATTCAGAAGGTTTAGCCATAGTTGATAATATTTTCTCAAATAATCAAGTTGAAGCGAAAGCTATTGGAGTCTTCCCTGTTATACTGGAAGAATCGGCCGGAGGGTGCTATTCTGACAACGACTCACTATACTATAATGACGCGTGGAACAATCAACCAGATAACTACAACGATTCAGCTTACTCAAGTTTAATGGGAAATATAAATGCTAATCCCAGATTCGTAGATCCTGTAAATGACGATTTTCATCTATCTAATAACAGCTTATGTGTTGGAACTGGAAGTCAAGGAAATGACATGGGAGCCATTCAGGGGGATTATGGATCATCTTCAAATCTAGTTATTTATGTAGATTATATCTATGCAGACTCCATGCAAGCAGGAACTCAAAGTTATCCTTATGCTCTTATTCAGGATGGAATCAATGGATCAGTTAGTGGTGATACTGTGTTGGTTAATAATGGAACCTATATAGAAAAAATAAACTTCAATGGGAAGAATATAACGCTTACATCGAATTATACTTTCTCGAATGATTTTAGCGATGTTGAAAACACGGTAATTGATGGCGATTCATCAGGAACGGTTGTTACTTTTGAAAACGGCGAAGATAGTACTGCAAAAATTATAGGCTTCACAATTCAGAATGGTTTCCATGAATATCCTCCAATTGCTGGTGGGGGTATCAATTGCTCCAATTCCGAGCCCAGCATACTGTACAATATAATCAAGAACAACTCTGGCGATTATGGGGGAGGTATTTATGTTGATTATGGTCATCCAATCTTTAGAGGTAATACTATAGTAGATAATTCTGCAACTGGTGTTGGAGGAGGTATAGCTTTTATCTACTGTGATTCAACTTCTGAAATTGTAAATTGTACGATATCAAACAATTCTTCACCGATAAAGGGCGGAGGTATTTATAGCGAGACATCACCTTGGATTCTAAATAGCTCTATCGTTTACGGCAACTATGCTCCAGATGATCCTGAGATATTTGTTGAAAGCGGCGGGCCAGATCCAAGCATTATATATTCAGATGTATCCGGAGGTTGGGCTGGTGAGGGAAACATTGGTCTAAATCCCATGTTTGTAGATGCGGATTCCGGGGATTTCAGTTTAAGTTTTAATTCACCATGTATTGATACCGGAGATCCTGATTCAATGGATTCAGACGGTACCCGTTCTGATATGGGAGCGTTGTATTACGACCAGACAAACTCACCGGAGATGCAAGTAATACCTGATTCAATATCAGTAACACTTCAGTCCGGCACATTGGACACGCTGGCATTGATACTATATAACAATAACAGCGTAGGCGATCTTAATTACTATACATGGGGCTCAAATGATTCTGATGGCTTCATGAGCATATCCAAAGGCGAGGAGATAGCCTTAAATAAAAGCACGACATCAGGTGACTGGGTAATGAATTCCGATCAGAAAAAGATTGTAGGTAGGCAATTATCACAACTTTCTAAAATAAAGCCGGAGTTGGAGAATCAACAAGGAAAACTGATAATCCTTGAATCGGAATCCAAAGCAAGGACATCCAGGATAATAAATAATTGGAAATCTACAGTTAAGAATCCTGAACCATTGACAGCTGGTGAGGATGGTAGTAAAAATATTGAATTAGGATTCAATGGAGAACGTCCCTTAGATTATTACGGTTATCGCCCCTATACAAGTGAGGATACATTAGGTCCTGAGTTCAATTGGATTGATATATCATCAATAGGCACGCTCATTGCAAATATAGGTGATGAAGTCCCAAAAGGTCCATTTGATATTGGTTTCAGTTTCCCATTTTATAATTTATCGTATGACCAATTCTGGATCTCCCCTAACGGTCATATCGCTTTCAAAACACCAGCCAGAGGTTTAGCAAATACAATGCTTCCCAATGGAAAGGCATCACCAGCCGCCCTCATGCCCTTCTGGGACAATTTAAATCCTGCTCAGGATGGACAAATATATTATTATTCAAATACCATTGATAGTTTAATCATTTCCTACATTAACGTACCCCATTTCAGCAACTCAGATACATACACTTTCCAGATTATTGTAACCGCAGAGGGCAACATTGATTACCAATATCTGGATATGAATGGCAATGTTGAGAGTGCTACAGTGGGCATGCAGAACCAATTTAGGAATATGGGATTAAATATTGCCTTCAATGAGGATTTTATAGAAGACAGCCTTGCTGTTTCGGTCAAGTATTCTTGGATAGCAGTGCCAATTGACAGCGGCACGGTTCTCCCCATGAGCTTTGTTGATCTCGGACTACAGTTAAGTACCCTTGGATTAATCGAGGGAAGCTATAACGGAAAACTAAGCATATCAAGTAACGATCCCGGCCAGACCTATGTGGAGGTACCTGTAACTGTAGATGTTTCCGCCGCACCAACTCCTCAAGCCCCCACACTTATTATCCCTCCAGACAGTGCCTATACAAATGAGGATAATGTTAAGCTTTACTGGAGTAAGACTCCCGGATTTTTCGATTCGTACATTCTGGAAGGAGCCATTGATCCCAACTTCGTCTATAAGGCTACGTTGTATGATCTTCCTGACACCATTTATACGGTACCTCAAAGTTCATTGGAAAACATTACTTATTATTGGCGAGCTCAAACGGTAAACCTTTTTAATGAAACGAGTGCTTTTTCGGTTCCTTATCTTTTCCACCGAGATAATACACTGACTGATGTAACGATAGGAATGGTTCCTGACAGCCTGCCGATAGTAATACTCCCAACAGGTGGAAGCTTCACATACACAGGTCAATTACGGAGTAATAATTCTGATAATAACACATCTGATGTATGGTTAGGGCTTACATTGCCAGGCGGATATCCATACGAGTTACCGGGAACACTTGCGGAAGGTATCGTGCTCAATCCTTATCAATTTTTAAGCTATGGAGGTTTGACTCAAGATGTCCCGGGCTATGCCCCTTCGGGTGATTATCTCTACTGGGGATTCTCAGGTGAGTATCCGGCAAAGTATGATAGTGCAGGTTTCCCGTTCACGAAATCATCTTCGGGAATGATTACATCGACAAGTGGTTTAATAACCGGATGGGAATGCTACGGTGGTTGGTTTGGTGATACTCGACCCGATGTAGCCGCGAGAGGAGGAACGCCAAACGTTTTACAATTACCATCAGAATTCTCACTATCGCAAAGCTATCCCAATCCAACGAACTCACAGGCTACAATTAAATACGCTCTCCCTGTTGATAGCCATGTGAAATTTGAGGTCTATAATATTCTTGGTCAGAGGGTAGCAGTACTCTTAGATGAACATCAGAAAGCGGGATACAAAAGTATAACATGGAATTCTTTCGGGTATTCGTCAGGTATTTATTTCTATAGACTTTCTGCCGGAGATAAGACGTTTACAAAAAGGATGACATTATTGAAATAAAAACTATTATAGCCCGGAAATAAATATTCTGTTTAATTAGATTGATTGTCGGTACTCAACATTTGAGTTGACAACAACGTTCAACGATGATAGGCTCCTTTATTACCCAAACCAAAGGAGAAAGAATATGCCGGTAAAGAAAGCAAAAAAGAAAAAAGTACGTTGTGCGGGCAAGACCAAAGAAGGTAAAAGGTGTAAACATATGGTAGCCCCACCGGGGAAAAATTGTCATCAGCATAAGAGGAAGAGATAAGGTTTTTAAGCGGTTGGAGAGTCCAACCGCTATTTTTTTCCAGAAATCAAAAGTGACATAGGGGCTTCTTTCAGAGCAAATACAATTTGCCTATCATCGAAGTATTATTGTTCCTCTCTAATATGGTATAAGAGAAGCATAGTCGAACGATTATATGTACTTACGAAATCAATATAATACACATAGGGAGCTACCATGACCAAATCCGAGATTTTGCAGTCCATCGAACTCCGCCAATCCACTATAAAAGACTATCTCAACTGTCCCCTAATGTTTCGTTTCAAGCATATAGATAAGATAAATCCAGAACACCGTCACCCGGCAGCACTCCACGGGAGTACATTGCATAAGCTGATCTATATGATACATGATGGAAATTGGGATATGGATGTTGCGGAGTATTACAGGGAGATATTCGAGGAGTTTGAGTTCAATGAAGATAGTGATGTACCTGTTAAATGGAATGAGCGTGAGAAGGAGCTGGCAGCCTTTGAAGTAAACGCGGTTGAGATATTAGAAGGATATCGAAGGTTGAAAGACAACCACGATGCCCAGGTTCTGTATTCCGAGCAGCAGTTCAGGGTCAAGATCGGCGGATATCATTTCACTGGCACGATCGACCAGGTGCGGAAGAATTCTGATGATACCATCGAGCTGATAGACTTCAAAAGCGGTAAACAAAGACCTGCATTAACATCAGTACAGCAGGACTGGCAGCTTAATCTCTACGCTTATGCACTGGAGTATGGAGAGTTCTTAGTCGCTGACAAATGGATAAAACCAAAACTGCATCCTGATTACTGCAGTATCTATTTCCTGCGAGCTCATGAGTTAAGAAAGCGGACGACATCCAACGGTTCGAAAGGCGATGAAAAAGGCGATCCTTTTATAAGAATCTGTAAGAGCGAAGATGAGCTTAAAGCATTCAGGAAACAGATGAGAAATCTGTTGAAGTCGATGCTCAAGGACTGGCATTATCCCAATCCCAATCACTGCAACATCTGCAGCTTCACTACTCATTGCCGTGAGAGGAACGACAACCTGTCACCAGAGCTTGCTTCAGAAGCACTGAAACAACTTGAAGAAATCAAAATGACATAAGGAGGTATACCTTGACCAATAATTTGGTAAAAACCGATGAGATCCAACAGATCTTGAATGAAACAGGGTTCGATGTGGAGAAGGAGTTGACGGACCTTGATTCCGCGGGATACAGTTTCGAGATTCCCAGGATACGTATCGAGCACAAGGATAACGGTAAACACCGTATGTACATCGATTACGGCGAGAACTATCTTAACGATGAATCCCAGGAGGAAACAATAGAGGGCAATATTCTCAAAGCGGTTATCTTCGCTGAACAGAATATACGGGCGTTGTGGACTGAAGGGGAGCAGCTACCTTCCTGCAGCGGGATTGATGAAATGCCCACGGTATCAAAATCGTTGAGCGATGCCTGTGTAAACTGTGAAGAAGCGGTCATAGGCTCGGGTAAATGCAAACCTAAGGTAAGGCTGTGGCTTTTAATGCAGCATGAAGGGGTGATAAAGCCGTTTGTCTCTTCCCTGAGTCCAACATCTATCAAGCACTGGAATCAGCATAAGAGGAAGCTCAAGCGTTCCAGCTTACCCGTTGTAGCGGTAAACACCGTCTTCAAGCTTGAAGATACGAAGAAAAATGGTTACCGCTGGGCGGAGGTTGTCCTCGATGTCGATGGAGTAGCGTCTAAGGAGATACTCCTTACCGCCAAACATGCCCGTGAGGAACTGGATAAAATCATGCATGATATAACAAATCGTGATTATGATGATCCGGGGGATAAGGCGGAAGGTTAAACTTAAAGCCAGCTCTGAAAAGGGCTGGCTTTTCCAGTTGATAATTATAAATCCGCAGGCGGATTGGGAGTGATTCCAATCCGCTAATGTTACACTATTTATAGACACCTTAAATGTTGATTGAGTTGACAAATCCCAATAGATTCGTTATAATAGAACACTCCTCATGTTACCTTTGCTCTAACTCCAATGTGAGGTAGGTTTTCAAAAAAACATCTCTTGTAATTACTCTGTGTGGTTTTAAAAATGCATTTTCTAAACTATCACTTATTTTAAATAGATTATTCTATTTTGTGGAGTTTATCATGAGAAAAATAATCTTGGTAACCGTATTTGTGGTGCTATTCTCATGTACATCAGCAGCTGGAAGAATTATCAACATTCCTGATGATTATAATACAATTCAGGAGGGGATAGATGCCAGTTCCAATGGAGATACTGTGTTAGTGCATCCTGATATATATTACGAAAATATAAATTTTAATGGGCATAATATCACTCTTGGATCACTATATTTATCTACAGGTGACACACTATATATTGAATCAACTATTATAGATGGTAATATGGATGGAACAGTAGTAACATTTGAAAATGGGGAAGATAGCACTGCTATCATTTCAGGCTTCACTATCCAAAATGGTCTAAACATTAATGGTGGAGGAATTTCTTGCTCAACCTCACATCCAATGATTATAAAAAACCGTATTATTGAAAATGTAGCATACGATTCTCAAAGGGCTGCAGAGGGTGGAGGTATCTATTGTTGGGGATCAAATCCTAAAATCTACCATAATGTAATTTATAGCAATAGATCATCAGGATGGTATGCGGCGGGAGGTGGAATTTGTTGTAATAGTTCAAACGCAATAATCGAATATAACGTAATTAGAGAGAACGCTGTATTTTATTGGGGTTTTGGTGCAGGAATTTGTATTGCGAACTCATCTCCTATAATCAGAAATAATGTAATCATAGATAATTCAGCAGAAAGTGAAGAAGGAAAAGGTGGAGGAATTTCATGCATTTATTCAAATCCATTAATTATTGGTAATACTATTTGTGATAACATTGCTCACACTCGTGGAGGGGGAATTCATTGTAGGGGTTCTAATTCTATGATTATCGATAATATTATAGAAGGCAATTTAGCATCCGGGGAAGGCGGAAAGGGAGGGGGGATCTCTGTAATAGGATTAAATCCAGTAATAGCCAATAATATTATTAGGGGAAATTCTGCAGACTATAATGGTCGCGGCGGCGGAATTTGTTGCTTTTATTCTTTTACTACGCTCTGCAATAATACACTTATTGAGAATATAGCCCATATCGGAGGTGGATTTTATAGCCAATACGATTCAAGCTTAACTTTAAATAACAACATAATTAATTCAAGTAGACAAGGTGGAATTGTGTTTTGCCATTCTAATTTCAAAAGTTCTAATAATACGGTTTTTCGGACAACCGGTACGTTGGCAGGATTCGTTTGTTATAGTTCAGCAAATGGTATTATTACTAACACAATATTATGGGAGAATTATCCGGATTTAAGTATTGATAGTAGTTCATCAATATCGGTTACTTATTGTGATACTCAAGATACACTTTGGCTTGGTTGGCCTGGAGTGGGGAATATTAGCATAGATCCACTTTTCAGAGATGCAGGTCATGGTGATTTTCATTTGCAGGATAATATTGACTGTGGTGATAATTATTATTCTCCTTGCATTGATGCAGGGCATCCAGAAATTCTTGATACTCTAATAGCTTGTGAATGGGGCCTGGGAGATGTAAGAAGTGACATGGGGGCGTATGGTGGAGGAGATGACTGGCTCGGGATTGAACCACCCGTTAATGCTATCCCTAAAGGTTTCGTGCTTTCTCAAAACTATCCAAATCCATTCAATCCAACTACAACTATAAGATATGCTTTGCCCCAAAGAAGCCAAGTAAAACTTGATATATTCAACATTCTTGGTCAAAAAGTAGAAACACTAGTAAACAATCCAAGTAAAGCGGGCGAGCATTCTGTATCATGGGATGCAACCACGTATCCCAGCGGAATTTATTTCTATAAGATGACAATTGATGGTAAGACTTATACAAAAAGAATGACCTTGCTAAAATAGTAAAAAGATTAAGTATCAGATATTAGGTATAAAAAAACCGGCACTCGCCGGTTTTACTCTTCTACTGAGTCTTTCTGTTGAACGGCTTTATCATTATCCTTGAGCATAAGCTTTAATATCTTTTCGACAATGACACCAACAGATTTCGCCAGTTCATCAATATCTTTATCCTTCATCAGCAACCCCTACAGATCAAACGTCTTAGTATTTCAGTAACAACTGCTATTAACATTTTAACTTTTTTTGTCATTGACCACCCCGTTTTTCAGTAGTGTGAGTGTTTTCAAATCCAGCGTAACAACAGGTTCAATCCATTCACCATTAAGGTAAGCCACTACTTGTCTGGCTATCAATCCCGCCAATGGTAACACCGAATAGATTATAGCTTTTGCAGTGCAGGGTTCATCAAGGGCCTCTGCATCACTTACTAACGAGGATTCATAGGACTTGAGGATATCAGGATTGCCTGGCTGGTATGAATAAAGCTGAATCACCTGAGAGGCCATCCTGGAATCGAGGTACAAAGACACCTTTGGCTGAGCCTTCACGCTTTTCCAGATGGAATGACGAGCTGCCATAGTATCCACTGCAGAAATAACGATACCTTCCAGCGGCTGGCTGGAGTAAAGGCGCGATTTTGGAGTAATCTCCACATCCTCGAATTCCCAGATGATCTCCTCGATAGCATCGACTTTTTTACGGTCAATATCCTTGAGCCTGAAGAACTGGTTAGGGAAGTTGTGTACTTCTATGCTGTCGGGATCATAAATAGTGATCTCCTCAATACCCATCTTGGCCAGTGTCAGCGCCGTGAAGCTGCCAACAGCACCGCACCCGATAATAGCGACCTTGGCATCGGCGAGTAATTCGGGATCTATTATATCCTGCTGGCGCAGGAATCTATTTTCTATCATATATTCCTCCTAAAAGGGCAGATCATCATCTGAGTAACAGTAGCTGTAATAATCATCAAAATCGATCTCACCCTTCTGAAAAGCCTCCTCCATCTCCTCAAGCGTTCCGAATTCGGGGGTATGACTTTTCCGTTTGCACCTCCTGACAACTGCTGGTTCTTTTTTAACCTTCCGCTCGAACTCTTCTTTGCACCAATCCGAGAGAGTCTCCTCTTCGGGATAATGGACCTGCACCGGGATTTCATCCAGAGTGACATGGACAGGATTGTAGGTATCCAACCGGCAGAGGATCTCTCCTCTTAGATTGGTGACAATGCTGATGGTGTAGCTGTTATTGGCCAGCTTCTCACAGCATTCATCATCGGTGTTAGACCAGAACAGACCCATCTTACCGTGGGAATGAATCCAGCATCTGAGGGTGGAGAGTTCATGTCCCTTATCAGAGAGGTCGATCATCAGTTTGGATATCGCCTCGTCGCTGATAGTCGTCTCCACCACATTACAGGTCTGATCCAGCAAGAAGACCTCCGTGATCAAGAATCCTGTCAGTGAGTTATCATCATCCCGAAGTTCATCGACTGTTCCCAGTGCAGATACTTCATCAGGCGAAGCCAGCCGTACCCAGTTCTTAATTTTACTCCAGGCATTGGCATGGATCATTGTGCTGAACTCTTGCTGCAACTGTTTCTCCATTATCACCTCCTCGATATTTACATCCTACGATTTTACATGTTGGGCATTCTTCCGAATTGACATCGTGACATGCCTCTTCATTAAAGTAGTTGGGACAGCTGTCATAACCACAGGCCATACACCTCAGAGGACCGTTTTCCTCAAAGCAGTCGGATATCATCTCATCACCGTAACTGCATCGGTACTGGCACGAGGTGCAGTATTCCAGTGTGGCGTCTTCGGCGCATTCCTCATTAGCGCCGTCGTACCAGGGACAATCGGAATCACTGCATTGCACGCAAGTGTAACCGTAGCTGTTCTCACGGCAGCGGGAGTAGGAATCATCCTCTTCGCAGTAATCGGGATTCCAGTACTCGA
>JAAGZO010000935.1 GCA_024206195.1 bacterium
CAACCCAAGGTGTCGGTTTAATCCAACTTAACCGTCCTAAAGCCAAAAACGCCTTAAATAATGCTTTGATTCAAGAACTCAATACTGCTATGCAAGACTTCGATAAACAAGACGATATTGGTTGCATTGTCCTCGGAGGAGAAACAACATATTTCGCTGCTGGTGCAGATATAAAAGAAATGAAAGATAAAACTTTCACAGATGTTTATAGTACAGCAATGCTAAGCCAATGGCATAATATATCGAATATTAGAAAACCAATTGTTGGTTCAGTTAATGGATGGGCATTAGGTGGTGGTTGCGAGTTAGCAATGATGTGTGATATTTTAATAGCAGGGGATAACGCAGCTTTTGGACAACCAGAAATAAAAATAGGAACTATTCCTGGATGTGGTGGTACTCAAAGACTTACAAGAGTTATAGGAAAGTCTAGATCTATGGAAATGTGTTTAACTGGTGAGCCAATGAAAGCTCAAGAAGCTTTGGAGAGAGGTTTGGTAAGTAGAGTGGTAACACCTGAGAAATGTTTAGATG
>JAAGZO010000936.1 GCA_024206195.1 bacterium
AAGAAGGACAGGCCGCAGATGCCTATATTGCACAGCTGGCAGCCCTGCCAGTCGGTTCACCGGGTAAGGAATGGACCGATGTTCAAGATATTGAAGGTACTCTCTACTGGGTATATAATATGGGGCCTAACTTGTTGTCATTAACTCTTACGCCGGATGAGATAACAGAATACAATACATGGAAAGAAGGACAGGATGCAGATGCCTACATTGCACAACTGGCAGCCCTGCCAGTCGGTTCACCGGGTAAGGAATGGACCGATGTTCAAGATATTGAAGGTGCTCTTTACTGGGTATATAATATGGGGCCTAACTTGTTGTCATTAACTCTTACGCCGGATGAGATAACAGAATACAATATATGGAAAGAAGGACAGGACGCAGATGCCTACATTGTACAGCTGGCAGCATTGCCAGCCGGTTCACCAGGTAAGGAGTGGGACACTGTTCAAGATGTTGACGGTACTCTCTACTGGGTTCATAATATGGGACCTAACTTGGTGTCTTTAGCTCTTACATCAGATGAGATAGAGGGGTTCAATGCATGGAAAGGGGTTCAGGATCTGGCAGAACAGCCTATCGGCTCAGAGGGTAAGGAATGGACCGATGTTCAAGATATTGAAGGTACTCTCTACTGGGTTTATAATCCGGAATTTAACTTGTTTCTGGAACTTACGCCGGATGAGGTAGAGGGGTATCATGAATGGGAAGCGCATCAGGACGTAGATGCCTACATTGCCTGGCTGGCAGAACAGCCTATCGGTTCAGAGGGTAAGGAATGGACCGATGTTCAAGATGTTGACGGTACTCTCTACTGGGTTCATAATATGGGGCCTAACTTGTCGTCTTTATCTCTTACGCCGGATGAGATAACAGAATACAATACATGGAAAGAAGGACAGGACGCAGATGCCTACATTGCACAGCTGGCAGCCCTGCCAGCCGGTTCGCCAGGTAAGGAGTGGGACACTGTTCAAGATGTTGACGGTACTCTCTACTGGGTTCATAATATGGGGCCTAACTTGGTGTCTCTAGCTCTTACATCAGATGAGATAGACGGGTACAATGCATGGATAGCGGAACAGGAAAATGGCGAGAATCCACCGGATGAAGATCCAACGGATGAAGATCCAACGGATGAAGATCTTACACCAGAAGAAATAATAGAGAGAAATCGTGCGCTTGCAGAGGATCCTGATATAGCAAAACATCTTCCTGATGATTACGATTTCGAACAGGATATGCTTAACGGTTTTCAAGATCTTCAAAGCGCTGTAGAAGAGGCCCGTATGGTCAGTAATCGTGAAATTGCCGAGGATCCCGATATAAAGAAACATCTTCCTGATGACTACGATATCGAAGATGATAGGAAAAATGATTATGTATTACTCCAGGAAGCAATTGAAATTGCTCAAAATGATACATTCGAGAGTAATCGTTCGCTTGTAAACGATCCCGATATAAAGAAATATCTTCCTGATGACTACGATATCGAAGATGATAGGAGGAATGATTATGTATTGCTTCAGGAAGCAATCGAAGCTGCTCAATTAGAGAATAATAGTGCGCTTGCAAACGATTCCGATATAAAGAAACATCTTCCTGATGACTACAATATCGAAGATGATAGGAAGAATGATTATGTATCACTCCAGTGAGCAGTTGAAGCTGCTCAAGGTGATATGCTAGAGAGTAATAGTGCGCTTGCGAAAGATCCCGATATAGCAATATATCTTCCTGCTGATTACGATATCGAAGATGATATGCTTAACGGCTATAAAATACTTCAAGGTGCTGTAGAAATGGCTGGTATAGCCAGTAACCGTGACTTTGCCGAGAATCCCGAGATAAAGCAATATTTGCCTGATACATATGATATTTTTCAGGATAAGGCTAATGATTATGCATTGTTGAAAAAAGCTATAGAATTAAATGACTACAATAATATAGCAAAGAATCCTGATATAGCAGAAAATCTTTCTAGTGACTATGATGTTGTGGCGGATAGCGCTAATAATTATGCAGATCTGAAAGCCGCAATTAAAGCTAGTGAAGTGATGCAGGATCTTCCCGATGATTACGATATCGAAGCGGATGTTCTTGACGGCTTTAAAGAACTTAAAAAAGTTATGGAATTAAATAATAATAGTGAGCATGCCGGGAATCCTGAGATTGCGCAGTATCTTCCCGATGACTACGATATTGCGGCGGATAGGGATAATGATTATGCATTGCTGAAAAAAGCTACAGAATTATATGACTACAATCAGATAGCGGAGAATCCCGAGATAGCGCAACATCTTACAGGGGGATATGATATTGTGGCGGATAGCGCTAATGATTATACATTACTGAAGGCCGCAATTAAAGCTAGTGAAAATATAATGCAATACCTTCCTGATGACTACGATATCGAAGCGGATATTCTTGACGGCTTTAAAGAACTTAAAAACGCTATGGCATTAAATGATAACAGTGAGGATTCCGATATAAATCAATATCTTCCTGATGAGTACGATGTTGCGGCGGATAGGGATAATGATTATGCATTGCTGAAAAAAGCTAAAGAATTAAGTGACTATAATAAGATAGCGAAGGATGCTGATATAGCAGAACATCTTCCAGGGGACTATGATATTGTGGCGGATAGCGCTAATAATTATGCAGATCTGAAGGAGGCAATTAAAGCTAGTGAAAATATAATGCAATACCTTCCTGATGACTACGATA
>JAAGZO010000937.1 GCA_024206195.1 bacterium
CTTCAAACGCTTCGGCTTCAATAGTAGTGCCGTTCTCTAACTTCATAGACTCTAACTTAACCTCGTCTTGTAGGTTAAGCAGTTCCATAATCTTTCCTAATGTTTCTTGTGATTTCATTTAAAATGGAAATTTATATTTTGATTGCAATTCTTTTAATCTAAAATAAGCATCAGCATTCTTTTCAAATGCACTGTATTGACTTTTCAAAACGGCTTTGGCAGCAGCCAACTCTTTAGGAGTATCAATGCCAAGCTCTTTAACCTTTGTTTCAACTTGGTCAATAGCGTGGTCTAACTCAAGAAACATATGTTCGGTATTAGTTTGCTTTACAAACTTGTCCATCTTGTCTTCTAAATCGTTAAGCTCCATATATGAAGTATGGTATCTACGAGCCGATTTGTCAAATTCAACCGCTAAACTCTCTGCCTTTGTAGCTAATTTTGATAACTCTTTAGCCTCTTGCTCAACAGTATTAGCGAGTTTACTAACCTCACTAATTGAAGATAGTTCTACTTTCTCCACCTTCTCGGTAGAGAGCTTTGCGAATACCGCCTTTTCAGTTTTGCCTTGTTTCATTATCCTAATCGTTGTAATTGCTTAATCATTGCATCAACCTCACGGATACGCTCATCAACTAACTTTTGAATGTTAGCCACCTCTTTTGGCATTGCTACACCCAAGTCTTTGACTTGCTCTTCAATACGATGACCCATTGGTCTAACTCTTACAAGAGCCTTACCCGCTACATTAAGTTCACGGATACCCTCTTTCATTAGTTGGTCAACCTTGTCCATAGCTTTACGATATGCAGCATTCGCATCTTTAGACTGATTTTGCATATCATCAAGTAGACCTAATTCTACCTTCTGCTCTTCGGCTAATTTAGCCATCACCTTATGTAGCGATATTCTTTTCATATTATGTTAATTGTTTAAGTGTGTTTCCGTTAGATTTTGTCTAATGACTTCAGTTTACTCTCTGCCCATCTCTTGGCACTCTTGCCACCCCATAGTAGATAGCTAATATATCCGCAAGACTTTGTGTCACCTTCTTCATAGTATTCCTCTGCTCTACTCAAGTAGCTATACATACGCTTAATAGTCTCAACACTTATAGCCTCA
>JAAGZO010000938.1 GCA_024206195.1 bacterium
ATGGTGGGACTTTTTGGGATGGGCTGGAACTGGTAATGAAACCAGTATGAATGAAAAAACTTCAACAGGAAGTAGTAGTAGTAGTCTGACTAAAACTCAACAAAAAGCATTACAAGTTCTTGCCAAATATGAGTCTGGAGCAGCTGGATATGATGCCGTCAATCAAATAGGAACGAAAGGTGGTAGAGGTGTTGAAGGATTCTCAGGTGATATTAAAAAAATGCCTCAACACAAAGGCAGATCTTTAACAGATTTTACTGTTGGTGAAATTAAAGCACTACAGTATGATGACAAAACAATGTCAAACGAAGAGTGGAAGAGTGCTGGTAAATTGCATGCTGTTGGTGCATATCAGTTTATTGGCAATACTCTTCCTGGTGTTGCATCTAGAGCAGGAATACCAGATAATGTTAAGTTCTCTCCTGGTGTTCAGGATCTCATGGCACTTCAGTTAATTAAAGAGCGTGGAATTTCTCCTTGGGTTGGTCCAAGTGATAAAGCAACTCCTTCGGAGAGAGCAATCGTTGAGAAGGCAAGAAGTCAACCTATAGCATATAGTCCATCAATGTCTACTGGAGGAGCTGTCACTGCATCTTCTGGAAGTGCTTTAGGTAGTAGTAGCGGTAGTTCTAGTATTGCTTCTAGTAGTAGTTCTAGTGGTGCAGGAAGTATTACATCTGCAACTCAGAGACCAAAAATTTCACCTCCTACATTGAAGTCTGCAACTGCTACTATCTCAAACCTTAGAGATATAATTAATGGTGACTTTATGGAATCTTCTGAATCTGGTATTGCAGCTGGTAATGACATACCAGAATTTGCTGCAGATGCCATGAATTCAATAAACAAAATAAAAACTTTGGGGGTATTGTAATAGATGTCTATAGACTCTAAAAAATTATTACCACCATCTAAGGGTTCTTCTTCTCTTGCTATAAAGAGATCGACAATAAATATTGAAAAAT
>JAAGZO010000096.1 GCA_024206195.1 bacterium
ATGCATAGCCTTATAGTAATTCTTACTTCCATCACATCTGTTCAAGAAGTGTCGAATTGCACAGATATGAGAAATTCTCAATCACTGGAAACTCAGGCGGTAATAATTTTATCCTTAACTCATCAATTCGGCGGCCAAATTTGGCACTTAACAACGGAATAACAAATTTAACAAATTTTAACATTGCCATTACTGGCTAAATCCTTCGAGTTTGGAGGTTATAAGCTTTGACCGGGCCCTGGGCAATTTTGCTTTTAACCTCATCTTGCTGTTCCTGCGATACCGGTTTTTGCACGGTTGGTTCTTTTACGTGCTATACATACTGTACCAATGAAATCTTATTCCTTTTCTGCTTCTGATATGTCTTGAAAATAACACGATTCAAATTTATTAATACACACGGTCGTGAACCTGTTGACATGATTTGTAGCTTAATCGAGTAATGATGTTCATGCCTCAAAATTCGAAAATGCAGAACGGTTCATCTTTCTTACTATGTTTCGGAGATAGAGTGCTGGCGCGGCATGGCGCACACTGATTAAAAGAATAAAGTTATGTTGCAGTCGTGATGCTACTTGAGATGCTCTTATACAGTAACAATACGTTCGTTGACGTGTGTTCAAATGTTTTGTGGCTTCTGTTGCAAGGGAATGGCTGATGCAACAGTACCTAAATACTTTACGTCGGGAGCTATAAATGCAATTTGTAAAGGTTAGGCTGTATTGTGTCCATATACTAGATAGGATTCGAATGCTTTTATGCTCTCCTAAATACTAATGTTTAACGTAGAATGCGATGGGAAGGAACGTATCGATTCCGATCGCAAACATGCATGGCTACGTAGTGATTCATATTGATGGCGAGCATTACTTTTTGATGCTCGGTCAATTTATTACAGCAGGGTTTGTACACGATGGTTTGACACTCATCGTTTGCACATAACTTGCAGATTTGTTAAATGAACTCAGATATAAAATTGGCTATTCGGAAAGTAGAAGTCATATGCGACGCGAAGATCTTAAGAAGAACTGAAGCATAAATTATGACTTTGATGATCTGGTTCAGTATTGGACAGACAACTATGTACTTAGCGAATTCGACAAAGATCAGTTCATTGGATGAG
>JAAGZO010000097.1 GCA_024206195.1 bacterium
TTATAAGCAAATTATTTTTTAAACCCCGTTTGAAATGCCTAAAAAATCCGTTTAAGCTAAGTTTAGCTTATAAGGTGATATCTTTCGAGCTTCTCAGCTTATAAACTGATAACTGATCAGCTTATTAGGTGATAAGTCAGGGAATCGGTTTGTTATAAGCTGATAAGGTAATCCTATAAGCTTATAAGCTTATCCTATAAGCTTATAAGTTCACTATCTTATAAGCTCATAATGTGACTACCCTGTTCCTATTGCTGTTCATAGACGTACCTACCTGCTACCCATTACCTCGAAAATCTCAGTAAACAGTTGCAATTATCCCAATGTAGAAAAGAAAAAGCGGAAACACGAAGAATTCTTTGAAGATATAGATTTGAACCGATGACATATCTGCATCTGCACATTTTCACACCTTTTCACACAATGTGTTTAAAACAAGTCAGTTATTGCATGAAAGCTATACAAAGTTATTATATAGTCACCAGTAGTTGTTTTCAGTGATTATTAAGGGGGAGATGCAGTAGGTTTGTGAATGTGCAGTGTTGATTATTAGGTAGCACAGGGTACAGCTAAGTATAGAAAGAATTTAATTTTGTTCTCTCCTCAGAGATTGCAAAATCAATCTGGCTTAGCAGTAACAAGTTTCTCCCTTCCAGCTCTTTCAGTGCTTGCTGGTGTAACACACATAGTTCCAGTCTCTGAGCTCCTGCTTGAAAAATCGATCTGGTTTATTAGAAACAAGTTCCTTCCTTCCTTCCAGCTCGTTCACTACACTGCTGAGCTGACTGGTTAAATAGACTTTCCTGCGCTCACTCGTGTCCTATACTCTCAGTTGGTTGGAGTTTTCTTTCAATTTCCTAATGATCGTTGTTCCATTGGCAGCAATGAAATCGTTTACCACTATGGCTGCTTTCTTCCTTTTGATGGGAATTCTCATGCATAGTTCACACCTGCCAAAGGTGAGGTTTCCAAAACTCAAACAAAAAGGCAAAACTCAAAACTCAAACACTTGCAGGCAGTCCTGCAAATCATGGTGAATGGGCCACCAGTGAACAAATTTGACTCATTAAAGTATGCCAAGGAGTGGGCTAAGTCACATATTCCGACAGATGCTGGACGAAGTGCTGGGGGAATAGTGGACCAGCAGCCGCCAA
>JAAGZO010000939.1 GCA_024206195.1 bacterium
AAAAACTTAGCTCTCAATCACTGTAGGGTCTTCTGTTCATCAGGGTGAAATCCACCTGGTATTGTGTGAGCTTCTCTCAACACAACTGGTCTCTGCTGTTCGGGTACAAAAATTTGTCTTGGGCCATAAGTCATTTCTCCATTTTTAATGACAGCAACTCTTCGAACTAAGATTCCATTTTCATCCAATTCTAATTGGTCTCCTACAGTTTGAATCCACTTATAGAGTTGTTCTTCTGTAGGATATTTACCTTCTTTCACGTATTCAAAACCAGCTTTCAAATAGCGATCTTTAGATTGTCAATCTTTAATTGTCTTAAATATAGCTTCCATATCCGGAAAATGAAATTATTTCTCTGGACTATTAGTCTTTTTAGCAACTGCACAAATAGGAGTCTCGGAATCAAATGATTCCGAAAGTAAAGCTCTAGAAGCAACCCATAGTTCCTCTTCTGCTTGGGTAAGCTCAGGAGGATCTACAGCACCTCTAGATAATGCATCCGCAACATGATTTTGAGCTCCTTTATTACAGGCAAAATGTAATGAACCTCCAAGGGTCTCAAAATCAGCGATTTCAACCCTCCAACACAACATTCAATTGCTCTTAATAACTTTTCAATCCATAATATGCTTCAAGGTGGAATGATCGGTAATGACCAGTATATTGCATCCCTGAATTATATACTTGAAATATTGTAAACCATAAACAATAGCAAGACCTTCCAACTCAGTAGGAGTATACCTTGTTTCCCGTTCTTGAAGCGTTCTTGAGGCAAAATCCACAGGTCAAAGTCGTTTCTTAGGTAGCTTCTG
>JAAGZO010000940.1 GCA_024206195.1 bacterium
AAGCTTTCAACGAGATATCAGACCAGTTAACTTTACGATCAGCAGCCCAACGGTTTTTCTTATTGAACTTCTCTGGGTCGAAAGCTTGCTCAGTACCGTCACTTTTAATAACTGTTTTAATTGTCAACTACCCTCTCCTCTCTTATTCTTCACAAGACACAACATCATCAGCAAGTACACGTAACTCACCTTGACGAATATCTGTTTTATTGTACCACTGCATCGTACCGATATCTAGAATATTTTTAATATCGCTAATACCTGTAGTAAACTCACCTGTCAAAACCTCATACTTCTCATACAGATTCTTAGCGTATGAGGTAGGGCGAATCTTACCTGAATATACTAATTGCTCTCTCACCAAGTAAGGACGTCGATTATCTCGTACATACACACCTCGTGTCAACCAATCTTTATCAGAAGAAACACTATCTGCAGGTGTTAGGTCTCGACGTTGTACATTGCTCAGTAAGGTATAATCCGCTTGTCCTGTACGTTCATTTACACAGAAGCCCATACACACAAGAGCTAAGTCAACATTCACCTCATCGTTTGGTAGTCGTAGTGATCGTTGTTCATAGGGTTTGGGTAAACTTTTCCCTTGTTTGTCATAAGCAATTGGAACAGTGAAGTTATCAGCAAGCCATTCTAAGAAGTCATGAGATATGTTACCGTGAGTTTTACGTTGTCCTCGTGAGTAACTGAATGATACTTCTGTATTGTCTTTCTGAATACCGTCGATGCATTCTTCTCCACGGAAAGTTTTAAGGTTAGGATGATGTGATTTTGGTCGGTAAAGTGTTTGTTTCTCTTCAGGTTTATTGTTCATTAATTTTGGTCTCCTTTAGAGTGAGGTGGTGTACATTGTTTTCAAGGTGAACAGACGATTATACACCACCTTTAGCATTATCACAACAGAGATACGTTGCGAAATAAAAACGATTTTAGAGCTTTGTTTCTTGACATTTGCAAAGGTGTTTTATGTCAAGCGTTTGCACACTTTATTTAATCACTTTCTTGATTTGGTCTTGGTAGTCTAGGATGTTCTCTAACTTCTCAACCTCAGAAGATACCTTACCTTCTTGTAGCTCTGCGACTGACTTCTTAACGAATGTTGAGTAGTCACCTTTCTTAGCTTCTGAGTCAATCTTATCTTTGTAAGTTTCATAACCGTTTTCGATAGCGTCTTTGATAGCTTCTTGTGCAGATTGAATCTCAAGAGTTAGGTCATACACACTTTGAACTGTACGCTTCATTACACCATTATCTTTCTCTTCGTTAACGAATTGGATTTGAGTTGTTGGGATAGTTGTCATAATATATTTCCTCTTATAATTAAATTAAAATGTTTTGTATTTGTTCTAGCTAACGAGATACAATCAATACCTCATCTGTAATACCATTACCTTTTCTGAAGCTTGAGTTGTTGTAACTGATATTCAAGTGATGTACAGAAAAGGTTTCTCTATTATCTTCACACCAATCAATCAACTCTTGGTGAACACACCCTCTGTTTTCAAATACGTTTGAGATAACGACCTTAGCACCTTTCTTTTGTAATTCCACGCAATACTCTAACAAAGTTGTATTATCGTTTTGTGTCCAACCTCCATTCTCATTGTACGTCGCGGTTGTAGAGAAGTAGGGAGGATCTAGGTAGAATGTATACTCAGATAAGTTTTGTACCTCTAAGTATCTATCTAACAAATCCCCGAAATCTTCATTCATCAGACCAACATTTTGAATGTTTCGATGGTGTTCCCAGATACGTTCAGTATTACAGGTATTACGCTCTCCAAACGTCATATTATAACCGCCATCTGAGTTAAAACGCATCATGTTACTGTTTGAGCGACACATCAGATTGTACAGCACCGGAAGGGCAGTAACAAGAGATTTGTTAAAGTCTTCTCTCATAAGCAAGAAACCTTCTCTTGTGCTCTCATAGTAATTATTGAAGTACTCTACTTCTTTACTATCTTCTTCATCAAACTTCTGTACAAACTCTTGTAAATCAAATAGGTGTTCAGCTTTCTCGTTATAGATATGTCTCTCAAAGAGTTTACTATTAACTACATTAAGTGACATAACACCACTGCCACCAAATACATCAATAAAGGTGGAGCGATTCCCGTCTTGGAGGTGTGGTACAATACTATCAAAGAGTTTGTACTTATTCCCTGCAAGGTAAATACTACTACGTATTGTCATATTTCCTCCTTATAAACCCACATCCTTGTGGATAACCACTAATCTACCAAAGCTGCCCAAGCCACAGGGAAAATAGGGCGAATGACTTCATCAAGCTTCTTAGCAAAGTCTTGTGCCTCTAGTTGTGCTCCACTTGCAATACGCTCTTTGTAAACATGTGCAAATGCTAAGATGTTACCCGACCAAATCCACTCTGTCTGCATCGATTGAGGTAACACCATACGAGCCATTTCAGGAGAAACACCTTTCTCGATCATCAGTTCATATTGGTTCAGAGCATCCTCAACAACCTGTTTATACCCTGCTTGCACCTGAGAATCTGAAATAATACCCGCACTTCCTTGCTTGATACTGCCATCTGGACGACCTCGCCACTCTTCTGGGTAGAAAAATTCGAAACCTGAATCAACATAACGACGGCTAACCTCGTTCCATGACAGACCTGCTTGATGCTTACCTAGCTGTCTCACCAGAAAGATTGGAGCTTTACAGCGGAGTTGCACCTGAGTGTGACGGAAAGGTGTCATGTGTTTATGACTGGCTAAGTATTTAATAAGTTTTGCGTCACCCTCATCAAACTCCTCTTTCCATTTGTTGAAACTAACACGAGCTGAATTACTTACTGAAGAATCATCACCCATCACATCTACAAGTTCAATCTTAATACCTTCCACTAATTTATCTCCTCTATTAACCAAAACGCTGTTCTAGCACAGCAAGAATACGATTCTTGTAACTACCTTTTGCACTAATCAATGCTTCACGTAGTTGCTTCTCATTCATTGTCTCTGGTTTCATATTCTTATCTTTCTTAGCCATTATTGCTCTCCTCTACATCAAAAATCGAATCACATTATTACTTACAAACTCTACAATGTCAACCACTAAAAGATAACTAATTACAGTTAGCACTGTCGACACTACAACTAACACACCAACTTGTCCGTACTGTTGTGTGGTGATTTCTCTCTTACTATAAGACAGTATCCAGTGCAGCTTAGAGAAATCAACCACGAACATCACTATGACAAGGATTATGACATCAATAATTCCTATTGTCAACGTTTATTCTTCCCTCATTCTTTATCAAACCTAGATTTCCAACCTACTTCTTCTAGGATGGAGTATATAATATCATCCATACCTTCCACACCAAAGACGTCCTCGATTTCATTAGGAACTTCGATGTAGGGATGGCGGGAGAAAATCTCCCGAATTTGTTGCTCTGTTATGTATGGCATTATAGTTTCCACTTACCATTTTTGCAAGTGATAATTGCACGTTTACCATTAGAATAAGTCACAATATGAGAAACACTCCAACTACTACCACCCTTAGCATAACCTGCGTCTTCTACTTCCATACAAGCACCTGCTTGGTAAACCCCGTCTTTGATATTACATGAATGTGAATGTCCAATATTAAACTTAATGCCTTGTTTCTGGAATGCTTGTACACTCCCTCTGGCACCACCACTACCATTATGTCCATGCTGTCCCATCTCTATTCCGTGTAGACGGAATGGTTCGTCTGTCTTAAGGAATCGTACATTTGTTAAGGAAGAGTCATCCACCATCTCACAGGCTGTCTTGAACGTCTGTAAATCTTCTCCTCTTTTGATGGCTCGATAATTCTCAAGTTGTAGTTCAAGGAAGAACTCAGCGTTAACAGGATCACGTTTGTAATCCGCCTCTTTTAACCATCGTTCTAGAGCTAAGTCATGGTTACTTTCCACTACAACCACCTTACTGCCGTGATATTGAAGATTCTCTAAAACTTCTGTTGTCCTCAACACCTCTTCTTCTACAGATTCTTGACCTTTCGTGAATTGCTTAAACAAGAAGTAAGGATCTTTGATGTTGTGGTGGTTTCTACGCGAGTGATCATGGATATCATGGACAAAGATATACTCTGGTAATAGAGTACCTGTGATACTCAACTCACTTTCACCCCAACACATATCAGCTATTTCTTTCGACAATTTATCCACGTGCAAGTCTCCGAACTGTAGAGCTGAAACTGTGTGTGGTAGTTTATCTTTACCTTCTGGAGTGTAGTACCAACCTAAGTCGTAGAAATTACCTGTATCACTTTCTGCATTCAGTTGACGGACAAACCAATCGCCATCTTCATCTACTTCAACAACCAGTGCGGAGAAAGAGTGGTTCCATTCAGCTTTCTGTCCAGACTTCTGCTGGATGTAATTCATTTGTGTTAAGGCTCCTGTTGTATACATCAATTTTGCTTCATCGTACTTGGGTGTAGGTACACTTTCAAGTTGTAGTTTAGCATGAGGTACAATAGCACTTTGACCGCCAGTATAGTTATGCAACCCTGATAAAGGATTCACCGCTGTTGGTAGGATATTAAGCTCTCCACAAAACACTAAGCCATCTGCCAATGTAACACTCTCGTTAATCATGTAAGGTTTAATACGTTCATCAAACCAAGAATCTTCACGTTTACCGTTCTGGAAACCATTCTTATTGTAGTAGAAATTACTTACGATGAGTTGAGCGTCTTGGTCTTTACAATAATTTTTCAAACTCTTGAAGAAGCCCTCGTGGATGAATGTATTGTTTTGAGCTGAAGTGATCACAAACTTATTACCTTCTAAAACTCTTCGTTTATCCTCTGGAGCACTGGTTGTACCCGCAGCAATAGGTGAATCCCCTACCACACCGCGATAATGACCTTTACGTTTAAAGGATTTCCACACTCGTCTTACGGTAGATTCTGCTCTGCGATTACCTAACACCTCTTCCGCAATATCTCGGTTAGATTTAATAATACCTTTGAACTTATTATCATTCTTTTGAGCTTGTTGTTCGACCTTTAAGATAATAATCTGAGAAATACTTTCATTATTTAAGTTCTGAGACAAATTACTTCCCCTTCTTACCAAACATTTTGCATACCAATCAACTGTGCTTCTACACCTGTTAATTCGTAGAACTTCTTAGCTTTCTCTTTCACATCTTCCAACCACTTATCAAATTCGGAAGATAACGGATTAATATCGGTTACTGTGAAACCTAAGATTTGACTATTAGAATCAGCATCATAATGAAAGCTGTACGTGGTCATATCGTGAGCTTCATACCACTCGTAAAACTCCTCTAGATATTCATCTTCGAACAAGTAACCTTCATGCTCATCATCCCACACATTACCGTCAACATTTGCACAATTAGCGCCCACAATCATACCACCTGAAATATCAATACCCATCTACTTCTCCTCTAGTCGTTTCTCTGCATTACTTTTAGATCGTGCAAACTCAATCTTATCAATAAAGAAGTTTGCACCTGCCAGTGACTTAAAACGTTTCACCTTCAACTTTCCACCCTTCTGAACACCTACACGCTGATTGTGCTCTGTGTCTAGGATGTAATACCAACCATTTTCTTTTGGTGTAACAACTAATCGCTTTGTCATTGTCTCTCCTTCTTCAATTTAAATACTTCACGTAGTTTTTCGTAATCTGGTTTGTTCATATTCACTTCCTCTTATAAAAGGTGTGGCGGTCAATAGTAAACAGCTCTACCATTCTTTCACTCCTACTCCAAGAAGGAGAGATGTTTGTTGTGTGGTAATGGTTAACGCCCATACTCACTGACAGCCAATTTTGTTTCTCAAGTATAAACTGTTCTGTGAGTTTGTAAAGCTCTTTGTAACGATTAACTTCAACAATGTTATATCCAACAGCATCGCTCTTCCCGTCAAGTAGCCACGAATATTGATACTTCTGTTTAATCACCCCTTCAATTGTGTTTGGGTAGTGTTTGCTGTCTACACGATTAAACACTGAAGCTAACACCATCATATTCGCTAAATCACTCTCTCCACGAGACTCCATGAACAAGTTGAGAGTTAGAAGCGTTAGTGTGTCAACATTTTCAGCTTTAAGGATGTCGTTGTATTGTGGGATAAGGATGTCATCTCTCACAGTGGCAGCTTCACTCTCACAACTCACCAAACTACCTGCAACAACGCCAACAAGAAGCCAAATTACACTACTAACTCCACGTTCATCTTTCCATTCTTTGATAGCGTTTGATAGTTTATCACGTTTACGTTGTTGCATAATGTTATCCTCAATTAATAAAATTTTCGTTCCACAACTGTCTTTCCACACTCGGAGCAATAAGTATACACGAAATTATCATCTTGTCTAATATATTTTGTATTAAATTTATCATGTGGACACAATGCTTGTTTCCAAATTGTTTTCCACTTACGAACACAAGCGTTCCATTTGTATTTGATGTTAAGGATCATAATCGCCCCTTATTCATAATCTAGTATATAATCTAAGTATTCGTGATGTTCTTTCAAATACTCAAACACTTGTTGTTTACGTTTCTTTGAATTACCCTCTGGTGTCAACCCAAGTAGTTTACAATACTTAATCTCATCTTTAGAATTCTTGCACACTTGTGTCATCTTCTTATGAGCACTTGCATCATTGAAACATGTAAACCCGTACTTGTCTTTATACTTATCGTAATGAGAAATCACTTTGTGTATCTCTGTATCGATGAGTTGCATATTATCAGGAGATGTAAGCAAACGCAAGAAATAAACTAAAGCTTCTTCAACTGTTGTACAACTACCTGCAGGATCGATGTGGTCAATATTGAACGGTGCGTGACGTTGACCTTTAGGTTTAGAAGCTTTAATATTCTTACCTGTGAGTTCACAAATATAACCTTTCTGAGTTTTAGGTTGCCCTTTACGAGCACCTGTTTTGTAGTAAATCTGTTCACCGTTCTCATCAAGACATTTCAACTGAACAACTCTGTCAGACAAGTAAGCATTCTTGATAGGGTAATCACTCCAGATTGAACGGAATTGACTACGAAGCCAGTTGACATACTGCCCTTCTGTTTCCCAGATACTACCTTCCCATTCCCACGGTTTGTGGTTAGAGATTTCTTTTGTAAGCTTATCAATAAAATCTTCTGTCATCTACATCCCCTAACGTTTACCTAAAATATACTTATCAAACCAACTAATCTTCTTCTTGGATGTTTTCTTGGTTAATGTCCAACCTTCCTCTTGACACTCATGACACGGATACACTACACCTTCCGAAGTATTAAAGATTGCATGATTTGTCTTACAGACTGTACAAGGGATATTGTGAGTCGCAACCATACCACTGTCGTGCATGAAAAGATGTAGCCGTGGCAATTCTTTACAAAACATCTCTGCATCGTTGAAATCTACGAAACCTTCTCCATTCGTATGATGAGCTGTATAATTGTCTTTGGAATACCAAGATGTATAATTTTTATCGGTGATTTGATGTACAACTTTCACCACTTGTGTAATTTTAGTAGGACACACTTTATGGTTTGACACAGCACACCCCTTGATAGTTTTCAAGTTCTTCTAATAAATCTTCAATGAAAGTTAATACGTTATCTTCTGTATACCAACCGTCATCCTCTTTAACCTCGTTTTCAAACTCTATTAACTCAACACCTAAATTCTTAGCTTGTTTGTGAAGCTTTCCAATATCTGCTTGCCAACTCATCGTTTCCACTCCTTAATAGCGTCCATCACCCACTTCTTGACCTCTTCCTCTTGGAGTGTGATATGTTTTTTGAATTGTTCTAGTGACAACATCTCCCCTTCACTAAGAGACATATTCGCTACAGAGTGTCGTGTAATTGCAGTGAGGGCTTGTGTGAGTCCAACGCTGCTCTTTGAGTAAGCACCTATTTGAGTGGTGTGTGGCTTCGGATGGTCGTTTTTATCCTTCCCAATGTAGTTATATTTCACATTGATACCATGACCATCCGCTTCAATGGTATAGTCTGATAGTTTAATCTTAGTCATTTTATTTCTCCCTCTTACTTAAAGTTACCACAAGCGCGCGACTCTCTTCTTTTCACTACAAAAACTTCACTCTTACACACAGTGCATCTGTACTTAAGGAGTTGTTTTAGATGGTTTATCTTTATCACTCTTTCTAGTTTTAATTTGTGCATATTTACAAACCTCCCCTGCACCTCCGTTACAACCACTAAGCGTGGCATACTCCCCGCACTTAGGGCACTCTGGTCTACTACTCATAAATTCACCTCCTCAGGCATTAAGTTTAAAATTACCGCAAGCACACTCACCTTCATAGTATGCACCACAATAACAATCTTCGTTCTCGTAGACGTAGGATACAGTATATCCGTCTTCGATGAACTCATTAATAGTGTTTGTACGTTCAGTACGTGAGGAACATACCAGTGTTCCTTCATCCACATAATTACCTTCCACCTTGAAGTAATCGAAGCAATAGTTGATCATAATGTCTCCTATAAAGTTTCAATCGTGATTCGAACAGCTTTATTTGGTGTTCTAACGCTGTAAGGGATTCCCTGTTCCATAAGATCGTAGTGATTATCATCCACTAAACAATCCATCTCGCCCACCAACACTACCTTAGTAGAAAGAACAGTATGTAAGTGTCCAAACATATCTGGTAATTTGTTAGGTGTCTCCTGAACAACTTTCTCCTCTAAGATACCCTTTAGTTTAAGAGTGATATCATATACAGGGAGCGCACTTTCATGTTGTACAGAACCTAGAATCTTCATTTATTTCTCCTGTAAATACTTATTTATCTGGTCTGCCAGTTGAGTACAGTGCTCCTCTGTGCCTTGTACAAGCAAAACACTACAATCCTTGAGCATGTCTCGTAATACTTCACACTCCATCTTCTTATCGCAATAACTTTGCCACAGGGCTAATTGTGATTGTTCCAAGATTGTGTTATTTGAAATCTTAGATGATTTAGTAGGAACACAATCAATACTACCACAACACGGTGTTCTTAGTTTCGGATTACACCAACACATAATTATTTCTCCTCCTTCAACCTAGAAATCAAACCCAATACTACCTCAAAC
>JAAGZO010000941.1 GCA_024206195.1 bacterium
ATGAGAAAAGAAGATGGGGACTACGAAATAGTATGGAAAAATATATGTTCTTCTCCTGCTATCCTACGAATATTCATAGAAGCACTATCCAATGCTATAGACAATGTGGAGAGAAGTCGTAATACGGACACTCCTTGTACAAAGATTAAAGTTAATATCAATCGTGAAACAGGTGAAACCTCAATATGGAATGACGGAGATATTGTACCTATAGAGATGCATGACGAAGGTTGTTATAATCATACATTAATTTTTGGTCAATTATTAACAGGATCAAGTTATAATGATGAAGAAGAAAGAAAGATTGCAGGTAGAAATGGGATTGGTGTAAAGACTTGCAATATCTATTCTAAAAAGTTCTCAGTGAAGGGTTATGATCCAGTGGCTAAAAAACTCTTCACTCAGACATGGACCAATAATATGCGTACTGTGCAACCCCCAAAGATTACTACAAGTAGATTGGTTAAGGGATTTACTCAAGTTACTTGGACTCCGGATTTCTCCCGATTTGGGATGAAAAACTACACAACAGACATAGTACAGCTTTATACACGCCATGTTCTGGATGCAGCTATGTTGTCTGGGGTCAGTGTTTACTTTAATGGTGAACTCATTCCTATTAAATCTCTTACTCAATACTCAACATTGTATAATTGTCCTACTAATGAGAAAATAATGATTAAGACGAGTGGTTGTACCGTTCTAGTTACTCCAGCTACAGAATCACAAGTTGTATCTTTTGTTAATGGAGTTTACACACGTTTAGGAGGACAGCATGTGGATGCTTGGAGCGAAGCAATATTTCGTCCTA
>JAAGZO010000098.1 GCA_024206195.1 bacterium
AAAAATTATTCTATTATTGAGTTAGAACTGTTAGCTATTATCTTTGGAGTTGAGTATTTCCGCCCTTATTTGTACGGTCGAAAATTTGTCATTCAAACTGATCACACTCCTCTTAAGTATCTGCAAAATATGAAAAATCCTACTGGCCATTTTGCCCGTTGGATTGTTTATCTGCAACAGTATACTTTTGATATTGAGTATTGTAGTGTTCATGCAAATTGCAATGCTGACGCGTTATCTTGAATACCTGAGGATCCTAATTATAAGGATAAAGAGAGCTTTGCTGAGGAACCATCGATCTGTGCTGCTCTGCCCGCCGCCGCGCCAATAGCCGCACCACCACCTGCTCCATTTGATCCGCTAGAAAATCTAATTAAGTGCCAGCGAGAAGACCCTATTCTAGGTCCTTTGTATCAGTTCTTAGAGACGAAAACCTTGCCCGCCGAGGATGAGTTTGCGGAGAAATTATGTCTCACATCCAAAGATTATAAGCTCATTGGAGAAACTCTTTACCATCTGCCGCTAGGACCTGAGACTAGGCATGTCTGCTGAACTGATCTTATCATCATTCCTGCCATTTTGCAATCCGCCATGATGCGAAGTCTGCATGATGATCTCCTAGCAGGTCACTTAGTTATCGCTAATACTCTTGCTCGAATCCGCCAACGATACTTCTGGGATGGAATGAATCAAGACATTTACGATTGGTGTAAGTCTTGTGTTTCTTGCGCCCAACGAAAAGATCCTCATCCTGGTACTAAGGCTCCATTGCATCCGATTCCTTGTGGACAACCATTCGATATGTGGGGAATAGATATTATGGGAAAACTTCCTCAAACAG
>JAAGZO010000942.1 GCA_024206195.1 bacterium
ACCCTTCAGGAATGGAAGACAAAGCAGAAAGTGGCGCTCGGTCAATTCTATGGGCTCTCTGATAAAATCATTACATTCAATCCCGGGCATGTTCTCCTGCTTGCCGGCACTTCTGGAACTGGTAAAACCAATGCCGCAATACAGCTTTGTGAGGACATTTGTGAATGCAACAATGAAGAGTGGTTGTTTATGTCTCTGGAAATGGCTAAGCATGATGTTGATGAGAGGTGCGCTAAAATCAGATTTTATGAAAACAATCCAGATGGCACAAGATATGAGAGTAATATGTTCTTTGATCAAAACAAAGACAACCCTACTTTCTATGACCATGTAGCAGCAAATCACATGAACATCTGTGATAAGACAGGCATCACCATTGATCAAATCAAAGCCATTGTAAAGTATGAGGTGACAAAGAACCCAAAGATTAAGACGGTTGTTATAGACTATGCTCAGCTTATAAGAGGGAAGGGGAGTATATTCGAGAGAATGACACACATCTCAGAAGTTTGTCCGCTAATAGGAAAGGAGTATGGTGTGAGAGTGGTTCTCCTTTGTCAACTCACAAAGGATAGCTATGACAATCAACGTCCTACACCGTCCTCTATTAAGGGCTCTGGCGCTCTTTTTGATAATGCGGACATAGTGCTGTGTTTGTACAAAGACCTCTCTATACACGACAATAGAGTGCTAGAATGGCTACATTGGAAAGATAGGCCTAATGGCTCTACA
>JAAGZO010000943.1 GCA_024206195.1 bacterium
AGGCCATATATTTTCCGTGTCTGGGATCGCACTTGGCCATCATGCTAGCAGGCTCGAAGACTGAGTTAGTGATTTCGGCAACTGAGAGTTGTTCGTGATAGGCCTTTTCAGCAGAGATAACTGGGGCGTAAGAGGAAAGCATAAAGTGAATACGAGGATAAGGTACTAAATTGGTTTGGAATTCGGTGATATCGACGTTTAAGGCCCCGTCGAATCTTAAAGAAGCAGTAAGACTGGAAATAACTTGTCCAATAAGTCTGTTTAAGTTAGTGTAAGTAGGTCTCTCAATATCCAATTGTCTTCTGCAAATATCGTAGATGGCTTCGTTGTCAAGCATGACAGCGACATCAGTGTGTTCTAATAAGGAGTGAGTAGATAAGATGGAGTTATATGGCTCGACGACGGCATTTGAAATTTGAGGGGATGGGTAAATGGTGAATCCGAGCTTGGATTTTTTTCCGTAATCAACTGAAAGTCTTTCTAAGAGAAGGGATCCAAGTCCAGATCCAGTTCCTCCTCCGACGGCGTTGAAGACTAAGAATCCTTGAAGACCAGTACAGTTGTCAGCAAGCTTTCTGATTCTGTCAAGAGCAAGGTCAATAATTTCCTTTCCAATAGTGCAGTATCCCCTGGCGTAGTTATTAGCAGCGTCTTCCTTTCCTGATATTAATTGCTCAGGATGGAATAATTGTCTGTATGTTCCAGTTCTAACCTCGTCGACGACGGTGGGTTCTAAGTCGAGGAAAACTGATCTTGGTACATGTTTACCTGCCCCTGTTTCTGAAAAGAAGGTGTTAAAGGCATCATCTCCTCCTCCAATGGTCTTGTCACTTGGCATTTGTCCGTCTGGTTGAATACCGTGCTCAAGGCAAAACAATTCCCAGCAAGCATTACCAACTTGAATTCCGGCTTGTCCAATATGAATGGAAATACACTCTCTCATTTATATTAGAATTTATTAGATTATTGGTTTAAATATGAGCAACTGTTGAATGTCAAGCCTATGATCAACTCCTACTTTGTAGAATGGATTTCTCATAATATTAAATCCAGCGGATTAAAGTTGGCCGTTAGTTTCATTGGTAACTCCACTGCTATTCAAGAAATGTTCAAGAGAGTTGCCGAAAAATTAACAGTTATGTTAGAAGAAAGGCTTTCTTATATTGGTACACTGGAGAAGGTATGGACGAAAAGGAGTTCGCTGAAGCCGAATCAAACCTTTCCGATCTTGTCACTGAGTAGCAAAACTATCAAGATGCCAGCGCTGATGATGAAAGAGAAATGGAAGGAGAAATCCTTTTAATAAAATTTACCCCTACTTATGGACTATAACAAAATATTGATTGACTTTAACTCACTTTATGATTTTGACTTTAAAATCAGCTTGGAAAAGAAGAAGATGCGTTAATGTACTAATCACTAGAATAGTACTAGATATTAATTTTCATTTTAATAGAATTTTATAACAATTTTATAATAATTTTATACCTTTACTATCACTATTACAATATAACATGCTATTTATCATTTATTATGTGAAATTACTTTAAGTAATTGGG
>JAAGZO010000944.1 GCA_024206195.1 bacterium
TGGAGTAGGATATCTTTTACTGAGATGTTGGAGATTGTTACTTTTGACAATGTCTTTAGCAATATCAATAACGTTAATGACATATGCCACTCCAAACCAAGTAGCAAGAATAACAATAGGCAAAAATTGATGAGCAGTTCTAATATGTGGGACCCAACAAAGGAAATCCCTTAATTCTTCAGACATAGTCAGGAAATCGCAATGTCCAGACATAAGATCCAAACCTTGACAGATTTGATGATCAAAAGTCCAGAATTCCTGATCCTGACCTAGATATATAATGCCAGTAGTACCAGATGGCACATCAATGTCAGCAGGAAAGGTCTGATACCCTATGGGTCCAGCACCTTTTTCTTTAATTTCTGTCACCATTTGGTTTAAGGCTTCTTCAGTATTAATATATTCAACAAGAACGTTGTCGGGATTAAATAAATTGCACCCCAACTGCATAGTTAACAAATGCCAAACTGCTGTACTCTTCGAGTCTTCTTTTCCTGTTAGAGATTCTAGCAAAGTTTGACAATGTTCAACTCGATTTTCGTCTTTACCGCGGGCCATGGGTGGTTCTCTCTTATCCCACCCAGGCATAGTAGGATCAGCCTTGGTATAACACTCCGGAGTTACCCATGAGATGGTCACCTTAGCCGTCCCCAA
>JAAGZO010000945.1 GCA_024206195.1 bacterium
AAACCAGCAAGTAGAACGACAGTAAACGGTTATTATCGTGCACTACGGACTTTCTTCAATTGGTTGGAGTATGAGCAACTTATTGGTGACAATCCCTTTAAGTTTTTGAAAACTCCTAAACCTGATAAAACGATTGTTCAAGCATTGACTCCTTCCGAGATTAAGAGTCTTCTCCGATTATGTTCAGGTGCTACCTCTATAAATGTGCGTAATAAGGCTATTTTATCCATCCTGTTGGATTGTGGATTACGTGTTTCCGAGTTAGCTAACCTAATGTTAGAAGACGTTTCAATGGATAACGGTACTTTACTCGTTAGACATGGTAAAGGAGGAAAACAGAGGACAGTTCGCATGGGTTCACAAGCTCAGAAAGCATTGTGGAGGTATTTATCCATTTATCGCAAAGGTGAAAGCAATAGACTGTTTCTCAATAAGAGTGGTGGACCCTTGGATGTTGTCGGGATAAAGATGATGGTTAAGAGATTAGGAGACAAAGCTAAACTCAAAGTGCATCCTCACAAGCTAAGACATACCTTTGCTATCAGTTTTTTGCGGGCAGGTGGTGATGCTTTCAGCCTTCAATATCTTCTTGGACATAGCACACTTCAAATGACTCAAAGATATCTTCAAAGTTTAAATGCAGATGATGCAATAAATGCCCACCGAAAATTTAGTCCTCTGGATAATATGAAGATGTAGGGTGTGTAGGGTGGTGCAGGGTTCTGGTAATAGACCTTGTGAGGTTGTCCCCCTTCCACCTTCAAAACAGGCACTATATGTGCGATAATCGACCAATCACAGTTTGGGGGAAATCATGTTGAAACCAAGAACCCTACTAATCACTGGGAAGACGGAGCACCAGTGGGTTGATGAGATGAAGATGCTCGAATTTGTAGAGGAACAAGGTATCAAATCTCCGAGTATCAGAACATGTTATCTATGCAAACGTCAGGAAGGAGAGAAGAGCCTTATACTCTATGAAGATGACATTGAAAACATCATTCTTCACCCTATCGAACTCAACCCTTGCGAAATAGAATTTGGCGGGGGAGTCACCTACTCTTATCTGCTGTGTATAGAGTGTGCTTTGCTTCTGGATGTCATGGACAAGATGGAACCAGAACTTGCTGAATGAATTGTCTATTCTTGTACTGCCCTGAGAGTTTGTGGGTAATTACCTTTGAGGATAGTCTGAAACATTATAAAGCTCCTTTGTCTTAGGAAATAGCAAAAGCCCCAAAAAAAACATTCAACGCTCGTTGAAGGTGTATGGTTGTGTAGGGTATGTAGGGTTTACAGAGGGTACAGGGTAACTTGCCTTATTGCATTCACTGTAGTATCATTTCCCAAAAATGGATTATAGAAATCCCTACAAATGGAAATGAGTATTTTGCCCTTATTCAGTTCATGTCGTAAACTCATCGGACTCATTGTGTTACTGGCAATTAGCATCATGTTGCTTGCTGGTTGCGAAGATATCGCTAGGATAACTGTCGACAACCAGTTATCTACTAATGTGACAATAGTCCACGAAGGTATCATGAAAGATGGGACCTACTCAGACCCAAATATTCTTGGCACCGTTTCAGCTGGGCAAACTGTGGAATTAAAGAAGAGCTTGCACGTTCGGCGAGATATAATAGGATACACAGTGATTTTGAAAGCTGAAGACCCTTCGGGAAAGACCGTCTGGCAAACGTCTTGGCCTTATGAGGAGTTCAAGAAGTTCGATAATGATGGGTGTAAAATTACTATTAAGCCAAATTCATATGGAGATTAGATAATGAATAAAGACGATTTCATCAGATACTACGAAGAATACAATAATCATGGTGCTGATGGTGTTTCTGATTTTTATGTAAGTGATGTTATCTTTGAATTTCAG
>JAAGZO010000946.1 GCA_024206195.1 bacterium
AGCAATGGTAAATTACACCTCTTCTTCGCCAACTATAACTAGGTCAGTTTTTTCAGGAAATAGTAGTAATAAATATGGCGGTGGGATAAGGAATTATTCATCTTCGCCCTCAATAACAAATTCTCTATTTTCAGGAAATACTGCTACTACTATTGGCGGTGGAATGTATAACGAGAGTAGCTCAAATCCTTCGCTTATGAATGTTACCTTATCAGGAAATTATGCAGGAACAGATGGTGGAGCTATTTATAATAATTCTTCAGATCCGATTATTAAAAATTCTATTATTTGGAATAACAAAGAAACCAGTAGCACGACTACAACATCTGCATCCATAAAAAACAGCTCTTCTTCTGCAACACCCAATATTTCATATAGTTTAATAGCGAATTCAAATGGAAGTGGTGGTAGTTGGGATTCTCAATACAGCATAGATGGCGGTAATAATGTAGATGGCGACCCTGATTTTGTAACTCCATTGACTCCAACTACTAACGCTAGTACAGCAGGTGATTTTAACTTAGAAGACGAAGATGCTTCTAATTCCCCGGCCTTTGGCAGTGGAACGTCTAGTGGTGCTCCGTCTGATGATATTGAAGGTAATTCAAGACCTAATCCAGCACAAGCCAGCCCTGATATGGGAGCCTATGAATTTGCAGAACCTGATACATATAGTCCAACAGCAATCATTACATATTCATCTACTGGTCCATATAAAGAAGATGACAGTATCACTATTACAGCTACATTTAACGAGGATATGAAAGATAGTCCTGTTCCTCAGATCGCAATTGATGCTCCTGGAACAAATGATGTTAGTGCGACTAATATGACTAAAAGTAGCACCACTGTTTATACATACGCTTACACAGTAGGAGACTCTGACGGCTCTGCAACAATAACCATGTCAACTGGTGTAGATCTTTCAGATAATGTCATTACCTCATCTCCAACAAGTGGTGGTACTTTTACTTTAGATAATACAGCTCCAACTGCAGGTTTGACTTATACTGTTTCTGGTTCACCTGTAACTAGAGTTAAAAATACTCAGACTTTACTTATTACAGCCACTTTTAATGAAGACATGGCTGACAGTCCTGTTCCTAAAATTGCACTTACGAATATAGCAGGTTCAGTTTCAAGTCTTTCTGCGACTGACATGACCAAGGTGAGCGCTACTAGTTATACATATAATTATGCTGTTCCTGTTGGAGATGGTACACAACTTGCTAGTTTGAGTATAGGTACAGATGATGCAGGTAATGTGATTACTTCAACTCCAACAAGCGGAACTACTTTTATTGTAGACAACACTGCGTCTACTGTGACAGATGGTAATATTAGCATTGGTGGAAGTAGTGGAGATGGTGGTGTGTATATTGTGGGTGATACTGTAACAGCTACTTGGAACAATACAGCCGGTGGTGATAATAACAGTAACATTGATACCGTTACCGTTAATTTTAGTGAGTTTGGTGGGGGCACTGCTGTTAGTGCTAGTGACAGTAGTGATACTTGGACAGCAACATACGAAATAGTAGCAGGAAGTATTAATAGTGTTGCAGATAAAAATGTATTTATTACTGTTACAGATAATGCAACTAATGCTACTACAACCGAAGATGGTACTGGCGCAACTTTAGACAACCAAGCGCCTACGGCACCAGTAGTAACAGGAACAACGCCCACTAATGATGATACTCCTACTTGGACGTGGAGTGCAGGCGGAGGTGGAAATGGTACTTATCGGTATAAATTAGATAACAGTGATCTTACCAGTGGTGCAACTGCAACAACAAGCTTAAATTACACACCAAGTGCTCAATCAGAAACTACTCATACTTTGTATGTTCAAGAGCGTGATACTGCTGGTAACTGGTCCAGCTCAGATTCATTTGCAATATTGATTGATACAACAGATCCTACTGCCAGTGTTGCTTATACTGTAAGTGGTGTAGTAACTGCCGTAAAAAGTGGGCAAACTTTAAGAATCACAGCCACATTTAATGAGGTTATGAGAGATAGTCCTGTTCCTAAAGTTGCTATTAGCGGAGCAAATACGCAAAGCGCTACGGACATGACAAAGACAGATACTACGCATTATTATTATGATCATACAGTTGGATCAGGAGATGGCACAGCAACTATAGCTTTGTCGGTTGGTTTAGACAGTGCTGGAAATACTATCACATCTGCTCCAACAAGTGGCTCAACTATTATTATAGATAACACAAATCCAACCGTAACGGATGGTAATATTAGCATTAGTGGCGCTAGTGGTATTGGTGGGGAGTATATTATTGGTGATACAGTAACAGCAACGTGGAACGACACAGCAGGTGGTGATAATAATGGTGATATAGATACTGTTACAGTTAATTTTAGTGAATTTGGAGGTGGAGTAGCAGTTAGTGCTAGTAATAGCAGTGATACTTGGACAGCGACATATGACATAGTAGCAGGTAGCGTAAATAGTGTTGCAGATAAAAATATACATGTTACTGCCACAGACAATGCTACTAATGTTACTACAACTGAAGATGGTACAGGCGCTACGTTAGATAATCAGGCGCCAACAAGTCAAAATACAGTATTCTCTTCCAGCGCAGAGAAAAATATAAACGAGGCAGTTACTATTGTAAGCTCTGGAGACGCTACTAATAATGTTTGGCTCGCATTTACCGGAATCACTTCTTTCTCTGCTGGAAGTACTATGACTACAGCAGGTGGAACAGCTACATCAATAACATCGCCTGCTACACCCGGTATATACTATATGTATGTATTGGATGCTGCAGGTAATCCATCAACAAAATCAACAGCTACTTTGACTGTGGATATAATAGGAACGGCAGGTGTTATTTATGTATCTTCTGATGCTACAAATGACGATGGTGCTGGTACTAGCTGGGGAACTGCTAAAAAATATTTACAAAGTGCACTTGCGATCGCTGGTGACGGAGGTGAAGATGATGATGAAATTTGGGTTAAAGCTGGTACTTATTATCCAGATGAAGGATCAGAAACAGATAATGGCAATGACGGCAACAACGTTCAATCTTCAAAATATGAGATGAAAGCAGGCGTCGCAATTTATGGTGGATTTGCAGGAACAGAAACTGCGACTAGTCAGCGTACTAACTTTTACGGTGTAGGTACAACTAACGAAACAATTTTAAGCGGAGATATTGAAAAAGATAGTAATCTTGATGCACAAAATAGTTACCAAGTAGTATATAGTACAGGTTTAGATGACACTGCTGTTTTAGATGGTTTTACAGTTACAATG
>JAAGZO010000947.1 GCA_024206195.1 bacterium
AGCAATGGTAAATTACACCTCTTCTTCGCCAACTATAACTAGGTCAGTTTTTTCAGGAAATAGTAGTAATAAATATGGCGGTGGGATAAGGAATTATTCATCTTCGCCCTCAATAACAAATTCTCTATTTTCAGGAAATACGGCCGCTACTATTGGCGGTGGAATATATAACGAGAGTAGTTCAAACCCCACGCTTATAAACGTCACTCTATCAGGAAACTACGCAGGAACGGATGGTGGAGCTATTTATAACAATTCTTCAGATCCAATTATTAAAAATTCTATTATTTGGAATAACAAAGAAACCAGTAGCACGATTACAACATCTGCATCCATAAAAAACAGCTCTTCTTCTGCAACACCCAATATTTCATATAGTTTAATAGCGAATTCAAATGGAAGTGGTGGTAGTTGGGATTCTCAATACAGCATAGATGGCGGAAGTAATATCGATGTTGATCCAACGTTTACAACAGATTTAACACCTACTAATACAGCTAGCACAGCTGGAAATTTTCGTTTAACTGGGGGCGCTCCGGCAAGCGTTATTAATGGCGGGACAACTTCTGGTGCTCCTTCTGATGATCTTGATTTATTTACTCGCATAGGAGATCCAGATATGGGTGCTTACGAACTTAATGACACCACTGTTCCAACTGTAACACTTAGTCCTCTTGATGGCGCAACAGACGTTGCAAGTACCTCAAACATTACAATTACATTTAACGAGGCAGTTCAAAATACTGATGATTCAGCTTTAACAGATTCTAATATAGATTCGCTCATAACTCTAAAAGAAACTGATGCTAGTGGTTCTACTATTGCTTTTGATGCGACAATTGATGGGGATAAAAAAGTTGTTACAGTTAATCCAAGCAGCAATTTTTCAGATGGACAGGCAGTATATTTGGCAATTGGGGCAACCTTTGAAGATCAGGCTGACAATGCGATTACAGGAACAAGCACATCTTTTACTATTGCTGATGCTAACGCTCCTACCGTAACGTTTAGCCCTGTTAACAGCGCGACAGACGTTCCAGTATGGTCAAATATTACAATCACTTTTAATGAAGCAGTCCGAAATACTGATGATTCTGCGCTTAGCAATGCAAATATTGATGCGCTCATAACCTTGAAAGAAACTAATTCAGGTGGCGATAACATCGCATTTGACGCAACAATAAACGAAGATAAAGAAATTATTACTATTAATCCTACTGCTAATTTAGGCAGTGAGCAAGTTGTTTATGTGGCAATAGGAACGACAGTTGAAGATACTTTTGATAATGCGATAACTGCATCTAATATAACTTTTACTGCAGCGGACTCTATTGCTCCAACTGTAACATTTAGTCCCCTTAATAGCGCAACAGCTGTTGCTGTTAGTTCAAATATTACATTAACTTTTAGTGAAGCAATTCGAAATATCAACGATTCAGCAATTGACGATACGAATGTTGATGCGCTTATAATCCTAAAAGATACTGACGTTGATGGAGACCCTATTTCTTTTGAGGCGACAATTGATGGTACTAAAAAAATTATCACAATCAATCCAAATGTAGATTTTTCAAGTGAGCAAACAGTTTATGTGGCAATTGGGGAGACTGTTGAAGACTCAGACAACAATATGACTACAGCTGTTAACGCAGTATTTGTAACAGCAGATATTTATTCTCCGACGTCAACATTTAATCCGAAAAATGGAGCAGAAAATGTTTCGTCAGATAGTAATATTTCAATTATTTTTGATGAGGCTGTTAGAAATATAGATGATTCAGCACTAACTAGTTCAAATGTAGATACTCTTATAACACTGAAAGAAACTAATGTTGGTGGTGACGATATTGCTTTTGATGCAACAATTGATGGAGCTAAAAAAGTTATTACTATAAATCCAACTAGCGATTTCACTAGTGAACAGGTTATTTATGTTGCGATAGGAACAGATTTTGAGGATTCATCTGATAATGCAATTTTAGCCGCGTCTGCAACAATCACAGCATCAGATACTACTTTGCCAACCGCAACACTAAGCCCAGTTAATGGAGCGATAGACATAGCTGGCGGATCAAATGTTACTATAACTTTTAGTGAGACAGTTCGTTTAACAGATGGTTCTGCACTAACAAATTCTAACGTAGATGCTCTAATAACACTTAAAACTACTAACGTCAGTGGTTCTGATATTGCTTTTGATGCGACTGTTTCTGGTGATGTTATTACAATAGATCCCACTAGTGATTTTACTAGCGGACAAAAGGTTTATGTAGCAATCGGGGCAACTGTTGAAGACGCATCTGATAATGCAATTGCAGCTGTTAATGGGATTTTTACTATAATTGATATAACTGATCCTACTGTTCAAAGTTTTTCCCCAGAAGATGATGCAATAGACATTCCTACTGTTTCTAATTTGATTATTACCTTTAGTGAAATAGTAGATGCGGAATCAGGAGACATAACTTTATATAAATCAGACGATACTTTGATTCAAACTTTTGACGTAACCAGTGACATTAGTGGATCAGGAACAGATACAATAACAATTGATCCAACGGCAGTTTTAGATGGACTTGTTGCTTATTATTTAAAAATTGATGCAACAGCTTTTGATGATGAAGCAGGGAATAGTTATGCTGGAATAGCAGATAAAACAACATGGAGTTTTACAACTGGTGAGCCAAGTATTGAGACACTTTCTCCAGCAGATAATTCAATAGGAGTTGCTGTTGATTCAAATTTAATTATTGTTTTTGATAAAGAGGTTGATGCAGAAACAGGAAATATTACAATCAAAAAAGCTTCTGATGATTCAACAGTAGAAACAATAGACGTAACATCAGGACAGATAACTGGCACAGGAACATCAGTCATTGTTGTAAACCCAAGTTCAGATTTTAGTACTGAAACAGAATATTACGTACAAATAGATACCACAGCTTTTGATGACGCAGTGTTAAATAGCTTTGCAGGAATCACAGACACAACAACTTGGAATTTTAAAACATTAGATTCAACTGCTCCAACTGTATCATTGTTTTCCCCGTTAGATGATGCAGTAGATGTTGATACAGCCATTGAATTACAAATCACTTTTGATGAGGCTGTAAATGTAGGAACAGGAAATATATATGTGTATAAGTCAGATGGCACACTGGTAGATACAACATCTATTACGTCTAGCGGTGTTAGTGGCTCAGGAACAACAGCCTTAACTATTATTCCTGGGTATTCTTATAATTGTTTTGGCGGACTTTGTTTTTCTGGCTATTTAACTCTTGATGAAGGAGAATCTTATTATATAAAAATAGACACTACTGCGATTGTAGATCTTTCAGGAAATAGTTATGCAGGTATTACTGATAGTACAACGTGGAGTTTTACGACCGTTGGCGCACCAACTTGTCCAACAATAGCTAACGCCGCAACATACAATGTCTATCCAACTTGTGGAGTTGTAACTTGCAATACTGGCTATACGTTAACTGGTGGTGCTTGTGTTCTTACTGCTTCTTCTGTTTCCACTAATGGATCAGCAAATGTTTCACCCAATTCAATTGGAGTAGGTCAAATTGATATGTCGATTCCAATGCATGAATCAAAACCAATTGGTGCTATTAAACCAGCCGGGACTAATATTTTGATGCATATTAAATCAAACGCAGGATTTAGTGCTCAAGTAAGTAAAACATTAACAATTCAAAACCATGATCTAAAAATATTAAACTTAAATACGTTAACTAAAAAAATTATAGTAGAAATAAAATCAGAATCAAGGATAGTAGAGTTGGCAGTGGGAGAGATAAAAGATATTGATTTGGATGGTGACGGTATTAATGATATTAAGCTAAGCTATAACGATTTGCTTGTAAATAGAATCGATTTAACAGTAGAACAATTAAATTTTGATAATAAAGAA
>JAAGZO010000948.1 GCA_024206195.1 bacterium
TTAGGCGTTACTTCACTTCCGTCTTCATCCGTGAAAGCAGCACTAACAACATAAGTGTTGTTTGCTAAAGCTTGAGTTAATAGAATTGTTGGCATATTTTACCTATATTGATAAAAATATTTGCTTAAATATTTGTTGAGTAATTGTGCTAAAAATAGCTGGAGTGCTAACCACACCCCCTTCCAGTAAAATATTATCTGTATCTTCCTCTTTTTCTAAAAGGTCTGAACTTTCCTCTAACTCTATAAAATCTTCAGCCATATAAGCTCCTTACGGATAATTAATACACCCACCCATTATCGTTGCTCCTGAGATTGCTGGCGTTGATTCCTCTTCTGCACCCTCGCCATCGATACCAACTAAATCCAAATCAGCGCCATAATCCTCTGAGTCTGAAGCTGTACCGATTGCACCGCTACCAGGCTGTAAACTAAAATCATGTGCGCCTGCGTTTGTAAAATTAGGATCAGTTGTAAAATTACCAGACGCACCGTCATTACCTGAACCATAATCCACGATTGTATTAGAAGAGTATATAATATTATCAATCATGGTGTTATTACTTGCACTTACCTTAAAATATATGGCCCTGTCCGCTGTACCGTAAAAAGTGTTATGAGAAATAACGCAATTACTCCCACCCCAATTATCACAGAACACAGCTCCATCGGTATCGCTCGTATCAAGAACATTGTTTTCAATTGTGACATATGATTGATCTATATATAAAAGCCTGTGTTCAACATCTCTTATAATGTTATTTCTAACGATACAATTTTTGTCTGATGTATTACCCCATTTAAATGTGACCCCTGTAATGGTGTCGTGAATATAATTGTTTTCAATAGTTATATCACTTGAATAAATTGAATCTATTTTAAATCCTGAAGCATCTTCCCCAGTTAACTCACAGTTGCTAACTATTACGTGGTCTACAGATTCCTGGTAGCAAATCCTAATGTGGCCCGGATTATAACTCATATGACTCCCACCCACATTTGTTTCTGAAATTTTACAATGGTCAATTGTTACATAAGAAACACCACTCCCTTCGACCCCGATAGTTATTGATCCTCTTTCATGTCCCCCGCCACCACGAATATCCAATCTATAGAACATAAGATATGAAACATTTGTCAGATGAAATGTTGAGACTCTTGTATCTGCGCCTTGTTGAGCGTCGATTACTGGTCTTGCTTCACCATCCACGCCCGTAATTGTTGTTCTGTTGTCTGCGTCAATACCACTCTTAGGTGTTAAGGCGCTCTCATTATAAGTACCTTCATGTACATATATCGTATCGCCGCTGCTCGATGCAGTGATAGCCGAGGCAATAGTGCTATATGTTTGCCCACTCCCGACATGTAAATCAGCCGCAAACGTGCTGTGCGTTGTCAGTAATACCAATAATATTATTATACGTTTTACCACGGACATGCTGTTTCCCACCCTGCCTGTACTGCCAACCTTGTAAATGTTATCGTTTGTCCGGCGTTAGTCGATGATAGCTCATTGTTTAGATTCATCAATGTTATGTCCGTCATTGTAGCAATCCCATCAACACCGTCGGATGTCCATGCTGCTCCCTTATTTACTGTAATTTCGAAATCTGAGGACCCCCTGCCTACGCTCCACGTAGCACCTATCGTTACTGTGCTCCCTTTTGAAACAGTCCCGCTTACAACACTATCTCCTTCGCCGCCACCGAGCCTTCCAAACGTAACAGTCTCACCCGAATCACTATAATTTAAAGTAAGCTTATTTGACCCGTCTGCATACGCTTCAAAGAAAATAATGTCAGCATCATTACCAGAATCAAAATTTACTTCTATCCATATTGTGCCCTCGTCTTCATCTATTATGTCATTTGCAGTGTTAGTCCACCTCAAGTATGTGTCTTTTGTCACAACAGTAAAAGAGCCTGTTATTAGTGTTCCCCCTGACTGAGTACCGTCTTTGTTCGATGCTCCAGAATTAACACAAAGTTTGTCAGTATCGGCGGTATAGTCACCATCCCATGCGCCCATATAGGTGCCTGACATGCAATCACCTCCACCATCCGCAACATTCATCATCGCTATTACAGCCTTGTGCTTATCCTGCAAAGGCCCGGCGAAAAGCAGAGAAGGTATTAAAAGTGCCAAAAGAAGTATTAGTTTTTTCATTATTTAATCCTCATCAGTCCAACTATTAGATGTTCCTATCCAACCCGCTGCACTATAATACTGAAAAACAATTACATCTCCTGCTGTTGATAAGTTGGTTGCACTATCTGCATCATCAAGTTGTACTCCATCTAAAAGGATACTATCACTTGCATTCGGTTCAACTACAATTTCTATTGCGCCTATCGTAATAATTGTGAAATTCATCCCTGCTGCAACCGCAGGGAGTTGAAGATCCCCATCGTCTGCATTTGCAACAAAA
>JAAGZO010000949.1 GCA_024206195.1 bacterium
ACACATGGAAGATATTAAACCTTGTCAAATGATCTCAGGTGCTACGGACGAGGCCTCCACTCATATGAGTTCCCATTTGCCTTAATTCGTAGGACCAAAACTTAGCCTTAACTTAAGCAGCACACGCTACTTAAGATGCAATCTTTCAGCATAAAGCCAGTGCACTGGCCTCTTGTGAGAGAAAGGATAGCACCACTTCCCTCAAGGAGAGGGCAAGACTCCGTAGTAATAATAACAGGTCTCCGGTTAGGTCCAATCATGTGTGCATATGTAGGGAATGTCGTTTATCAGACGACAGGTTTCCATCCGACCCTCAATGACTTTACTGTTGGATCTGAGCGTAACAGACTCAAGTCATTTTGCCAGGTCGGTCCAGAGTTCTGTTCTAGCTTATCAGAGTTCGTCGGGAAATAAAAACTGATAGCGGGACATGGAAAGATTACAAGCGAGGAACACACCAGAAGTGATCTCCTAGAGAAGAATACCAAAGTAAAATGGACATTTATGATCAGATATACCAACCATGACTCAATATATCCGACCCAGATGCAAATGTTCCCCTTTCAACTCCTTGGACGAGGCATGGATGATAATCGACTGTGGACTTGGTCAGGCAAGCCGATATAATGCCTAACACCGCTAACAGTCCAAGTCTTCCAGAGTTTCCAGGTTACTGGGAAGTAGCTGTTTCAAAGGCCCACACAGTGGTGTCATGCTCATGACTGGATTAGATCAATCCTGGGCAAGAACTGGCTCCCTTTTCCATTATACACACTTCCAAAGATAGGTTAAATTTAAATCTCGACAATTATAAAGTTTTATTCCTTAGAATTTGAGTCTAACTTTTTAGTACATTTATATCTAAAACTAAATGATATAAGTTTGGACCATAACTTTTGACAAACCTTTTTGAGAGTAATTCACATCA
>JAAGZO010000950.1 GCA_024206195.1 bacterium
ACGGCTTAATCGTCTACGACAAGCTAAACTTGCTGATGCTATGAAAAATGAAAGAACAAAGAACTAATGAAGTAGACTACATCATAGGGTAGACGGTCCAGCGGCTAATTGATCTTATAGGTGAAAAGTGAAAAAAGCTATACTAATAATGATTTATATTTTGTTTGGACTAGGCTGTGTATCCTCCAAACAAAAGCAACAAAAGAGAAGGAAGCGTGCTTGTCTCTCAATAGCAAGAGCTGAAGGTTGCCAAGGAGCTAAGGTGTCCACGCAAGTTACGAACAGACTTTTAGAGCTACGCTGTAGCAACCATAAAAAACTATGGGTTTACAGGTGTGTCTGTGCTGGAGATAATTGCTATTACTGCGACTGGAAACGAGTACAACCTCAAGTAAAGAGGAAAAAGTCATGAAAGAAATATTCTTAACAATATGCACCGTATTTGCCATGGTTTGGATAAGCGTTATATTCACTGGCTGTACAGATAATGTTACCCAAGCCAAAGATAATCTATACGATGCAATTTATCTTCAAGACTCACGCAGCGAATTATGCTTTCTAGTACTGCATTATAGAAATTCATGGAGTGCGACTCATGTTCCTTGCACAGCCAGAGTTAAAAGCCTACTCAAATAAAATAAGTAGGAGTATACTCATAAAAACTGTATAAAAGTTTCTTCGTGGGTCTTGTTTTTCAAAATATCAGACTTATATTAAACTTACTGAAGACAACAACACAGACACAAGATTGGAGAAAACCATGAAAACTAACATTCTTTACATTGACATCTATAAAGAAACACTGGCAGACAGCATGGGAGACGTTGGAGGACAAAAAGGAGCACCTAAACAGTATTGTCAAGAACTTAAACAAGAACTGGAAAGACGACACCCTGAAGTGTCTGTTGCTATTGAATTGCGTTCAGGCAGTGGTCGCATGAACCATACTACCAACACTTTTATTAATGTTGAGGAGATCTACCGGGCTCAACGTGTGGTATGGGATAAGTTTCAGGCATAAAATAAAGTCTTGAGACTTACGAGTAAAAAATATGATGAAAAAGTAGAATACTGGGAAAATGGAATAGAAATAGGGAACAACTCTGGAGTAGCGTAATTGGAGAAGAGCATGAAAATTATAAAAAAATATAATGATAAAGGTCAATTCCACTGTGACGACGGTCCAGCTGTTGAACGTGCTAATGGAATAAAGGAATGGTGGGTGGATGGTTACCGTCATAGGATAGATGGTCCAGCTATTGTGAGTGCTGATGGAACAGTAGAGTACTGGGTAAAGGGCAAGCTTCATAGGGTAGACGGTCCTGCTGTTAAGTTTGAAGATGGGTCAACTGAATACTGGATAAATGGACTACTCCACCGTGTAGATGGTCCTGCTATTAAATACGTTGATGAAACGAAACAGTGGTACCGATATGGTGAGTTGCATAGAGTAGATGGTCCTGCTGTTGAACATGCTGATGGTTACATAGCATGGTACCAAGAAAACAAACTTCATCGTCTAGAGGGTCCTGCTATAAAATTTGTTGATGGTACAGTAGAATACTGGGAGCGTGGTAAAAGAGTGCGTAAATAAAATAGTTGGTTGCTTTCAAA
>JAAGZO010000951.1 GCA_024206195.1 bacterium
CACAATAATCAATCCAACAATTAAACAACCAATAATGCCAAACGCATGATTTTCGGCTCCGGCAGCCATGCCTCCGGCTAGCGCAAAAAACACAAATGCAATATCTTTTGTATCTTTTACCACTGTTCAAAATTGAATAATTGACCTCGCCCCGACCAGTCCAAATGCACGCGCGAGGTTGTTGCCAATAATCATGATAAAGCTGGATGTAACCATCGTAATAACCACCAACATTATTACCTTAGAAGAAGAAGAATAAACATAACCTTTATATATGTAAATCGATAAATAAGTGAAATAAAAAATCCTAGAACTCGGGTAGAATGGGCGCTCCCTACTCATCCAAAGATTTTCAGTCGCAACCCAAGTCCCCACAGAACTGGACAAGCCACTTTCTAACATACGGCTCTTCGCGATTCTCGATCCGACTAACGACATGGACAGAGGTCTACTTTAACTTTTACTGGCGTCCAGCCTATCCAGCGGAGCACGTCATGAAACTGCTCCCACGTATAGCTTCGTCTTTGGCTTTGTCGGTTCAGCCACTTGAAAAGCAAACGCTCCATCTGGTATCCAAAGGCGTTACAACGCTCAAAATTATCGGTAATAGCGTAGTAATTAAGATGTCCCTGCCATTTGCGTTTGGCAGTTCTTAACAACTCTCTTTTCTTTAAAAAGCTCCTATTCTTCTTTAACCAAACATTGAATTCCTTTAACTTATAGGTGAACTTCTTACGTGAAGTTCGACGCTTCACTTTAAAGTAGCCATCACGAGTCTTTCCACAGTAGTGGGTGAAACCGAGAAAATCAAACGTCTCTGGTTTCCGACCCTGTTTTCTGGCGTTCTCTGTTGCGAAACGACCAAAAGCAAGAAGTTTCGTCTTACTTGGTTCGATTTCAAGATGAAATGTTGCTAGTCGCTTTACCAATTCTGCAAGATAAAGGACAGCGTCGCTTTTATATTGAAAACAAGCCACGAAGTCATCTGCAAAACGGAAGAAATGTGCTTCTCCCCGACACATTGCCTTGAATTTCTGGTCAAACCAGCCATCAAGACAGTAGTGCAGGTAGATATTTGAAAGCAACGGTGAGAGTATGCTGCCCTGTGGAGTGCCTTCTTCGCTGGCTGTTACCAGTCCATCTTCCATTATTCCACTCTTGAGCATCTTGCGAATCAATCGAAGAATTCGCTTGTCCTTTATTCGATAATTCAATAGTTTCAATAAAATTTTATGATGAACATGATTGAAGAAGCCTTTAATATCGGCTTCAACTAAGTAACTTATCTTCCCTTTCTGAATGCAGCGCCCAAGAGCACGCAATGCATCGTGACAACTCAGATCAGGACGATAACCATAACTTGATCTTCTGAATTTCTGTTCATAGATCACTTCAAGCACTTCCTTAACAGCCTTTTCCACAATCTTATCTTCAAAGCAGGATATACCTAATGGACGTTTCTTGGTGCTGCCTGCTTTGTCTATATAGCTACGGCGTGATGGTTTATGATAATAGCTCATATTCCCAAGACGTCTGCTTAGATTGGGAAGATTGGTTGCAAGGTCTTTGCCATAAGCAGCTTTGGTTACTCCATCTATACCGACAGCTCGGCGACCATCTATACTGTCGTAGCATTGCCGAAGTAGATCCTGGTTATACACATGATGATAAAGCGATGTGTATACTTGTTTCGGATTTTCTTCGGCTTTGCATCTTATTCGTGCAATGCCTGGTGTCATTGATTCTCCTTCATTGAATAAGGTCAATGGTTCTTCTTACACGACAAACGAATCGCGAGAACAGCTTCACTCGGCCAGAGTTACCCGGCTTCAACGTTAAACCGCCGTTCTTCGCAGTATTGCAGTGCCATTTGGATTATGAATCTATTAAGATTTTCATCCATACTCAAAAACGTGGATTATGTCCTTAAGAGCCTGCAATAAGCCTGGTTAACATTATGCCACGATTTGGTACTCGATGCTGTCTTTGACCCCGGGGAGGTATTATCGCCCAAGTCTGTAAAGGCGATCACTATCGCATGCGACACTCTCAACTGTATCTGCTGTATTTTCTCCCAACTATTATATTTATTTTCGGGGCTTTGTGTCAGATTCAGGGCTACACCCTTCACCTCGTACTTATTGTATTTCTTTCACACAAAAAAAAAGGAATGAAATACTACGGAATGGATGACTAATCCTTGTTCCGGTGGGAGTCGCACCCACTTGGCAATATGCCATTGCCAGGTTACCTGAAAGCTAAATATTTCTTAAATATGCGCGCTTTTTGCGCTTGTTTAAGGAAAATTTAGCATCCTTATTCAATCAGACGTGAGCCAATGCAGCCATACAAAGATTTCTTTTTTTTATTTGCGCTTACATTTCTCTTCTTCGCTTCTCTTTAAAGCGCAATTTAAAAAAAGAAAAACCTTGTTTATTTAAACAGCGCACAATACCCTTCTTTCGGATTTACGATGAACTAACTAATCTTTTCTTTTTATCCGATCGTTTTTTGGAGGATAAGAAGAAAAGATTAGTGGGCTCTATTTTAGAAACAGTTCTAAAGTAATTATTTAGTTCTGTAGGGGCTAACGTTTTGGCTGAGCCGCCCAAACCGTAACACTAAACTTGAAACAATAATAAATCTTTCAATTTCACCACCAAACTCAAATTGAATC
>JAAGZO010000099.1 GCA_024206195.1 bacterium
ACATATCCAGTCCATAAATGGCAGCGTGGAGAGGTTGTGGAATTGCTTTCTCGTATTTACAAAATGCGTTGGATGAAACAGAAAAATAGAAGAAGACATAGTAGTAACTGACCGAACTGATCGTGATGATAACTTGTAGCTCCATGTCGGTTACCTTGTTGACCATCTAATCATACATAACATAGGTACAACGATCAGTGAGTGCATTATGTTTCAACTGTACGCCTGGGTAAACATTGGGATGATTTGACCTAATAATTGGTTCTGAAATGTAAGAAAATTAAAATATATCGCATTGACTTCAAAAATCATTGTATAATTGCAACTTCAGTATTTTTTAAGTTGGCCGTCGCGAGGAAGCAACATAGAGAGACGCCGTTTGGCAGGTAGGTAACATATTCTGCCCAATAGTGTTATAAGCGTGGCCAGTTGGATCGGGTTACCCGTTGGGGAGGAGGAAGTGGATATGTGAGGGAAGGTGACGAAAATTCTCCCAAAATAAGCTCTGAATTGAATTATTAGTGTCAACCTTAGAGTAGGGCTCCCGATGTATTTTCAAAAATCTGCCTGAGATA
>JAAGZO010000100.1 GCA_024206195.1 bacterium
ATGTTGGGAAGAATTCCTGAATTGATGGAATTCTTTCCTAAAAGGCTACAAACCATGCCAGATTCCATTCCATAGCATAAAAACTATATCAAAATTGATGACGATAACAGAGTAATCTATTCGGGACAGGATGGGGCTGAGTATTGTGACAGTAGTCTAATTGCGCTGACACACCATTTGATAACGCCGATGCCACCAACAAAGATACAGGCGCGACCTTTCGACTTGATGGAAATTGCTAAGCTCGTCGCCGCAGTAGCAATCCCGAGTAATGCATACGGTACAAGTAGGCTATTGATGATGCGCTTCACGCTAACGAGAACGTGGAGCAGAATAAAGAGAAAGAACAAAATAGAGAGAAAGAACGAAATAGAGAAAGAGTACGAAATAGAGAGAGTAAGAAAAAGAGTAATGAGATTAAGTGGGTTTATTTGAAATGACTGTTTAGAATATAGCAAGCTGCGTTAATTGAGTTTTATTGAACATTTCTCACATAGTAAGTTTTTTTCGAAGTGACGTTGAGAAGATTTTTTACACGCACCGCATA
>JAAGZO010000952.1 GCA_024206195.1 bacterium
CTTTTTCAAAAGCTTCATTTGGTTCTAAAGCATAAGTATTCCCTTTTTTGATTTTCAAATCTTCAATAGGAAACTGAAGAATAGCCGCATGCCATCCTGGGATAGAATGATGCTTGGTTATATCGACTCGTCGAACATAAAGTTCTGGAGTTCGATTCCAAGATACGGGCTTTCTCCAGTTATGAATTTTCAAATATTCTTCGATGGATTCTTCATCTTCACTTTCAGAACTTGTGTCTTCATAATCGTCTACTTCAACTTCTGCTGTTGGATTTCCATTAGCATCCCAACATTTTGATCTGATGCTGTAATCAATTGGAAACCTAGGCCATGCATTGCAGATTTGCTTAGGGAAATATCCTCTCCAGCGGAGTTTGGACAAATCCACATATCAACTGCAATTTCTCGACCCTGGTAACTAACTAAAACATTCGACAGATATTCATTAAACATAGACACTGAATGATCAGCTAAAGTGACAGGCAATGGACAATGTTCTCTTTCATAAGCTTCAATTCACTGTTTCTTATGTCCAATGCATATGAACTTGTACTTAGCTCCTTTCACTGTAGGTTCTAGCAACTTTGCGAATCTTTCAGTGATAAAGCAAACCTGAGCTCCTGAATCCATAAAAGCTCTGGCACACTTATATTTTCCAGCTACACAAACAGTGACAATATCAGATTTAGTATAGTGTGGAAGCACTTTAGATTCATGTCTTCTGGCTTCTTTCCTTTGATCATAGTCTTTA
>JAAGZO010000953.1 GCA_024206195.1 bacterium
ACCCTTATCAAAAGCAGCTTGATTTTCTTCTGCTTGCTTCTCAGTTACCTTCTTAGGTTTAGCATCAGCCTTAACCAATCCCTTTAAAGCAGCATTGTATGCTGTTCCGTACGCATCCTGTATAGCAACCGATTCCTCTAGTATACCAATGGTTCTACCTCTAACACCGTAATCATAATTAGGGTGAGTAGTTCCTTCTATAACTGCCTTGCTAGGGTCCCCTAATACATCAATACCTTGAATAGCTACGATACTTCTCTGAGGAACTTTAGCCATTTGATTGTCGGTAATCAGGTCAGTGATGACTCCAAGATTAATTAATCTCCTAGCATCAGCACCCATACCTTCAATCAAAGCTTTAGATACATCAGAACCCGGAGCAGACACTCCCTTAGTTTCGTTATGTCTATTAGGTTGACTATAAGCTATCAATTCTATAAGCTCTCTTCTTGCAGGTAAAGTAAGTTCTTTAATCTTCTCTATAGCTATGACATCCTCTATTGATGTTGCATCTTTTATTAGCTCAAGTGTTTGTTTTGAATTGTCAACTGTTTTTTTATATTGGTCTAGTGTACTTTTCTTTTTCTCGCCTTCATTAATTACTTTTGTAAGGTTTGTAATTTTATTATTTAGATTTTTTCTTAATATCTTCAGTGCATTCTTTTTATTCTTTGCCGGTATCTTAGTTAAGTTATCTGCCAACACTCTGAACGTAGCTTCATTTGATAGTATCGAACCCTCTCCCATCTTGACTACATTCATAGGTACTAAACCTTTATGCTCAGGATTAGCTTTCCACCAAGACTCAAACACTTCCTTATTATCATTGTAAACCTTCTTAGCTTTTAAGTATAGGTCTTCCGCTTCTTTCCTTGTTGTGTTTGCCCACGCAGCTTCTTCGTTGCCCTTTGTTCCGGTGAACCCTAAACCACCCATCAGAAACTCTATCATATTACCTGTCTCAGGGTTAACTACATTACCTGTTGTTAGTTGGTCTGATATAGTAAATACGGTTGGGATACCTTTAATCACTTCCATAGTGGTAACCTTAAGAGGTCTATCGGTTCTTGTGTTAAGCTCATCCACATCTATCTTCTGAGTCACACCTGATGTTATTTCAGTAGATATATTAGGAGATTCTTGCTCGTTTATTTGTCGAGTAATATCCTGTGTTTCTTCTGCAGAAGGACCAAACTCTTGGTCTGTTTCTTCTACAGTTTTCAATCTGAAATCTACCTTCGGTCCTTTCCCACTCTCTTCCTCTTTTAATTTAGCCTCAAGGTCCTTAGCCTCCTGCTCA
>JAAGZO010000954.1 GCA_024206195.1 bacterium
CCCGATCATGAGCAGTGTAATGCAAACTCAGAGCGGAACTCAGAAAAATTCGTACATTCTTCAATATAAGAAGATCCTTAGAAGTACTAGTGACATGCAAATGGATTCGAATACGTCCCCTACAGCTCTTACCATTCCCATGAAAAACTTATACACGTAAACTAACGAATGGCAGTTCCATAACTTCTTTCAAATACGATTTCATAGCTATACATTACGGAATGGATAACAGACCTTCAATATCTGTTCCTTTGAAACCCTAGTCTGCAAGGATGGTGAAATTGACATTCATAATGGTAGGATACTATGAAGGCTACCACTCGTAAGCTAATTACTCTTAAGAAGGCACCGTCAAAGTGTCTAAATAGGGCATTTGGGTCAACTCATAGTGATAATCCTCCATATCATGATACAACTCCAACCGGGTCTTCTCATCACAGGTATGATAGTGTTGCATCACATGTCGTTGTTGTACACGCCACATCATGTCTGTCAGCCGGTCCAACTCACATGAATATTCTGGCACCGTTTCATTGAACAAAGGTGCATACTAAATCTGGTATAGCGCCATTTCAAATATTTCAAATTCAAATTTGAGAACTTAATAAAAGATACAAACTTAAATAATAAGAACGTCTTAGCAAATAAGTAATCAGGTACAACGCAAAGCTAAATAACTAGGTATATCCTCAAAA
>JAAGZO010000955.1 GCA_024206195.1 bacterium
ACATTGTTCCTTCGAGAAACGATTATAACTAGAGTCTTGCGATGATTCTGTGTGTGGTCCTTCCTTCGAGAGACACGCGTGTCAGCAATTTGTGATCCGAGGGAATGGTAACATTCTTCCTTCGAGAAATGGTAATTGTGTAGTGTCCAGTCCCCTTAGGAAATTTGTGATCCAAACAAATGGTAACGTTTAAATAAATAAACATTCTTCCTTCGAGAAACAGTTTAGTTATCATTCAAGATATGATTATATTGTATTAAAATGTAATTGTGTATATTGATGATTCTGTGTCCAGTCCATATGGACTGACACCAAAAATTCTATAGTTTGGTTATCATTCTGCGTCCAGTCCATATGGACTGACACCAAAATTATATGTCCGGTCTGTGACCAGTCCCTTAGGAAATTTGTGATCCAAACGAATGGTAACATTTAAGGGAAAAAACATTCTTCCTTCAAGAAATGGTTTAGTTATCGTTCGAGATATAATTGTGGGATAGTAACATTTAAATAAATAAACATTCTTCCTTCGAGAAACAATTTAGTTATCATTCAAGATCTAATTGTGTTGCATTAAGAGTAATTAATTGCATGTATTGATGATTCGGTGTCCATTCCATATGAAATGACACCAAAATTCTGTGTCCATTGCTCTAATTTCCATGCTCATTTTCCATTGCCACTCCATATGGAGTGGCACCAAAAAAATATATTTCAGTACTAATGCGTGTCAGTAAATCTAGATGGACTGAAATATATTTATGCATCCAGTAGCAAAAATATATATATTTCAGTCCATCTAGTACTAATGCATACAAACTAGATGTCCATGCTCACACCAACCTATGTTTAGCGTTAACGTGAATGGGACCTATATATACTACTCACATTGCTCTCTGCATCTTCCTTTTCCCTGCTTTTGTTGACTGGAAACAACATGTTCGGAACCATCCTGTCTGCCCCCTTGTCTCCATCTGAAAGTAAAGAATTGACTTTGCTTTCCTTTTCCGATGTTTATCCCTCTCACCTGAAGGTTCTGCAGGTCCGGAAAAAGTCAGCACGTAGAAATGCTTGGCGAAATCCCGATTGACTCCTGACGATCTGTGCTTGTGCGTCTCTAAAGTGCAATAGGTAAGTTCACATTTGATTTTGAGGGAACCTTGCTTACCATTATCCATCGTTGCAGCAACAAGACAACCAGCCTCCAGCTCTGACAGCAACAAGAATGAAAACTTCCTTGACGTGTAATTTTAATAAGAAATACAATCAGTTGCGACGAGTGCAGCAGCGACGCATTCAAGAATGATTGTTGTGATTTCATACATTATATAATACGCGTTCAATATCTTATGTTTCGTCAGTTGTCGGACCCAACTCCCGCGCTGAGTGGTTTGTTCATGTGTGTTCTCTGAGGTCGTGGTCATTTGATGAAGATAAAGAATTTCATTTGTTTCAGGATCGCTTCTTCATTGATCTTAAAAGAGCGTGCAGTGGACTTGCGTACTGGAAATGAGATCTAATGAGAAGCAAAGACAGGATATGAGATCGAATGAACGAGGCGTACCCGGACACTGGCGTACGAACAAAACCAATCCTTTATTCCTCAGA
>JAAGZO010000956.1 GCA_024206195.1 bacterium
ACTTAATCACTCCATTAGGCAACTTTACCATTAGTTTGATGTTTGACTCGTGGCAAAGGTTCTCGTAGTAAGCGGCTTGTTCTCGCTTATTATTGATAGTTTTCTCAATTCTATAAGATTCAAGAAATTCATCTCTTTTGTCTGCGCCTTGTGGGAAGTGAATAGCAATCATAACTTTAGGAAACATCTGTTGTTCTTGGATATTAAGCATAGCGTTTGAATTTTTGTTTAACAATGCTAATATACACAAATAAGTTAACAATCTACATAGGGATAGAAATTTCTTGAAAGATTATGTCTTGCACATCCTCTATCCTCAAGTATGTAAACACATCCTGCTTACCGAATCTGCCTATCCATTTGTACAAACCCTGTGAAGGTTTCACCCTATTCTTTCTCGTGACATTCTCTTGGGTAAATTCATCACACAACTCTATAGCCTTCAACCTCAACTTATCCTTCTCCATCACATAGAACCTATCGGGAAACTGAAAGGCGATGTACTCTGCTTTAGAATCTTTAGCACACCATCCGTGATAACCCCACACATTAAGAAACTCCAGAAGAATGAATCCGTGCTTATGCATCGGCTTGAGTCCCTTGACATCTACGAGCTTATCACCCCAATAGAAATCAATGTGCTTCTTGTCATCTTCAATCTCGGACTTGACTGCTCCTGTAAGAGCCTTAAACAACTCCTCACCATCCTTACCTATAGAGATGCAATGGTCAGTTCTTTCATCGGATTGATTCAATCCTTTCTTGAGATATGTGTTTAGGCTATCGGAACTCATTAAGGTCTGTGTCTTTTAGTTTCTTGTCCCCATCATAGAATGAGAACCTGTTATGTGTATACTCTACACGAAAGCCTCCGTAAGAGCCACTAACATCAAACTTATACTCGTCTCTACCGTGTAATGTTGTGATGCCTTCAGCCTCTTTGTATTCCTTGATCTTATGACCTTGAGTCCATAGGTATACAAGAAGTAGCTTACTTACTTTCGTATTCTCCATATATCTTCTTGAGGTCTGCAATATGTGTTGACCATTCTCTCGGATTACAAGAACAAGGAATGTAATCCTTGTGTTGGAACACTCTTGAGTGTATCCTGCTCAA
>JAAGZO010000957.1 GCA_024206195.1 bacterium
AAGTAATTTTCTGAGTAGTGCATTGTTTGAACGTATGGAAAATGCTGGACTGGACATTGATGAAATTTCAAGAGGTAAGTTGATTAAACCTTTGTTCGGTGTTATCATACATTCGATCACACAGATTAACACTGACGAGATGATTATTTGTTGGGAAGGTGTTGACATTGATGGTGAAAGGACTATGATGAACGCCAAAGTTAATACCAACTGGTGAGGTGTGCAATAATGACATCACAAGCTTATGAAGACCGAAGTAAAGGAATTTGGAAAACACTCTGCACTAACGATGAAGGTGATGATAACACTCACAAAGTGATTTCTTACTTCTGTAAAAGAGAACATCACCAACCAGAGGTGACGGGAAAGGTGATGAGCGTCCCTGAGACGCACTACAACAGGAAGTTTAACACTCTTGAGGCAATCACACTACTTGAAGATAAACTCTTCACAGTGAAGCGTAGAGGCGGTAAGAGACGTACATTACGTAAGAAGATGGAGAGCTTACTCCCTTACGAACAGTATGATTATGCTGCGTTGATGATGTATCTCAATCAGTGCTACCGAGAGCAGAGTAAGTATTGCCTTTTGTCGAGTAAGGAACTAGCGATGATACTTCCAGATAAGAAATAGAGAGGAAACACAGATGAACCAAAATGAATTCAAAGATTTGAACAACAAATTCTTAAATAAATTAAAAGAATCACTTGACAATAAAAATGCTTCGTGTAAAGTGTTGCAACAAGACCCGTTCACAGGAGCACTGCACATTGGACTCTACTATAAAGACAGCCCAAACTTCCTAGAAGTGTACTCGCTATCAAATAATGGAGATGTTGCTGAGTGGAGTTATCTCGGAAATACACAAACACAATAAGGAGAGATTATGTTTGAATGTCAGATTGAAGGTTGTAATAATATGGTTCAACAAAGAGGTTGTATCTGTCTACGTTGTTTAGATGAGATGGAAGCTCTAGGTGTGTATGTTGACGAAAGTTTTGTTGAGAAACGTTTTAAAGAGGAGAAGAAGGATGTCAAAGCCAATGGTCAATGAGCAGGTTTGTATTACTGAATTACGCCTTGATAACCCAGATGTACAACTTTCCAATGAAGGTATCGAACTTTGCTGGAAAACGAAGAAACCCTTGTATCACCGAGGAGAGGATGTCATCATCACTGGAAAACACCCAGTCTTAGACCTACAAGGACAAATCACACAAGTGTTTGTTACATCTGTGGTTAAGTCAGAGGAAGAACCTAGACCAATCAAATCTGATGGTGGAAGTAGTAGTTATTATAATATCGAACTCCCTGAGTGGTTGATAGACCGTATTCTTGAGCGCCGCACAGAAGAAGGTAAGTTTTACGTAAAAACAGAAGAATGTTGCGAAGTAATGTTTGGTAACGACTTTGACTACAGCAACATATTTAAATCTTGTGTACGTGCTTATGGTACTGAGCAGGGGGGAGGTAAGGCCGGAAATGATGTATCTTACGAGATGAGCAAGGTGCAATATTCTGCTAATAAAGTTAAAGAGCTAAGTGAAAGACGATAACATATACAATAAACTCACAAACTGATGTGAATAATTGATTAAACAAACCAAAGGAGGTAAATATGTTGACATATGAAACATTTACACCTATCATCGACGAAATCAACAAGCTCTACGGTAGTGAACATTATCTTCCTGCCGAGTTGATTTGGTCAGATGACACTTTCTTTGTTAAAACTTTCGGTAAGATTGTGTGGGATAGTGACAATTGTGGTGCTAAATCACCTAATACAATAAAACACCTTGTGTTTCATGCTATGAACAAAGAAATATTAAATAAAGTGTGGTTGTGCCAAGCAGCTTACATTCAAGAGGAGGTTATGCACTTACTGAATACCAGTAATGACCTAAAAGAAGCTTTAGAAGAATACTTTGAAGAAGGATTAGCAAGTTTAAAATAAAATAGGAGAAATAATTGAAAACTTTTACATTTGAAGACGTACTGTACATGCAAGACAAAGTTGTGACGTGGAATGAAATCTTTGGTAT
>JAAGZO010000958.1 GCA_024206195.1 bacterium
ACCCAAGCTAAAAGAAGCCCCATATGTTACTGAGTGGGATGATGCAAAAAAACTTCAAGCTAAAAAGAAAAAACCTAAGAAGCAGGAGGCTAAGATATCTGAGGAGGTACAGAAAGAGATTAAGAGAGCTGAAGGCACGAGGGTTTCAATTGTAGGTCCGCTAAAAACAAAGCTAGATAGGACAAGAGGATTTGAGCAGAAGGAGGAGATAAGAGATGAGATACGACAGGTTGAGAAGAAGTATAACAACATCATCACTGAGCTTAAGGAAGGTAAGCGTACTAGATTTAGATTGAGTGATGACGCTAGTATTGAGACCGAGGAAGGATTCATTACTGAAGACGCTATCGTTGAAGTGATGAAAGGTCTTGGCTCTGCAGAAGCGAACTTCAAGATTCCTGTAGGAGAAAAGCAAACACAAGTTGACCCTATAGCATTAAGCAAGTCTCTAAAGAAAATCACAGACGCACAAGCCAAGAAGTTAGGCTTCAAGTCTGTAGATGATATGCTTAAGAACATCGAAGAGTTCAATGGTATACCTATGGTCGTAGCTATGTCAGATGTATTGGCAGCAGGTACAGTAAAAGACTCAATGGGTAATGATATGCAGGTAGATGGGGGTCTACTTTACAATGTCCTTGGAAGAAACAAGACGTTAGCATGGGCAGGTGTGAATGAGACAGGTGCAACGGTGCAGTTTGAAGAAGCGAAAGCAATGTATCGTGCCAACAAAGAACTATTTGATAGGTTATGGAAGGAAGGTAAGCTACCAAAGAACCATGTGCCTATGGTGGTATTGCGTATGGGTGGACCCGCTATAAATTCTAACGAGGCAGTCTTTAGATTTTTGTCACCTAAGACTAAGTCTTATCCTGAGGCAAATCAGAAGGCGGCATTCGAATCTTTAATGGAATCAATAGAAGCTAAAAAGAATGTATCTCAAAAAAGCAAGACGGGTAAAGATACTGTGAAGTCTGCTCAAGAGTTAGAGTCTATTATAAAGAAAAATAAAATAGAAGACATAGGTTCTTTATTTGATTTTATTGTAAAGGATGCAAAGAAAAGAGCGAAGGGTAACGCAAAAACAACTATAGCATTAAATACTAGAACTTTATTGTTTAATATGATGGTGTCACCTGAGGGTGTCGGTAAAGCATCTAAAGCTCCTGTAAAAGCATTAATTAAGGGAACTGATTCAAATGGCTATGAGTTTTTATCTGACACAATTTTATCTGAAATAGCTGAGCCATCGATGATGCAGGTAGAGTCAGGTGATGCGGTAGCCATCATGGGTGTCGATGTCAGTAAGAATGGTGGTGTAACGAAAGCTAAGCACAACAACTACGGCTTCGGTCCCAAAGGTAGATTGATTGCGTTGATTAGAAACCCAATGAATGGATTAGATATCTTCCCTGAGTGGAGAGCTAAGGCTGCTAGGATATTTAAGGAAGACGCTAGGGGTGAGATGCCTACCTCTGAAAAAGTTGCTCGTCAAACTGCCGGAGCATTCTTTGGTGACAAAGCAATGAGAGGTGCAAGGGTTCAAACTGAGCCATCAGATATTGATATCATTGCAGCAAAGATGAGGTTCGCATTCCCATCAGTAAGCGTGTCACAGTCACAACAGGAGTTTGATGAAGTGCTCAAGCAGGAGGGAATTAGAACCGCAGAGGCAAATGGTAATACAATACTTGGTCTTACCAAAGATGGTAAGATATTCTTGAACCCATCAAAACAGTCATTGTCTACACCCATACACGAGTTCGGTCACATATGGATTGACTTCCTACGTTCAGAATCTTCTAAGGAAAAGGGAACCAAGCTACTAGAGAAGGGGCTTGAATTGGTTGAAGGGACCAAGGCATTAGAGAGTGCGATAAAAAAGTATGGAGACAACGCATTGGCTCGTGAAGAAGCATTGGTTGAGCTTATGGGTAATAAAGGAGAGACCATCGCAAACGCATCGAAGCGGGCACAGTTTGTCGAGTGGTTCAATGCCTTCTTTAAATACATCAAGGAGAAGCTCACTAGGTTTGCTGATATCAAAACTAAGGACATCAAAGACATAAGCCTTGAAGACTTTGTTGACATTGGTCTTGCCGAACTATTCTCAGGTGAGGCAGTC
>JAAGZO010000959.1 GCA_024206195.1 bacterium
ACCCAAGCTAAAAGAAGCCCCATATGTTACTGAGTGGGATGATGCAAAAAAACTTCAAGCTAAAAAGAAAAAACCTAAGAAGCAGGAGGCTAAGATATCTGAGGAGGTACAGAAAGAGATTAAGAGAGCTGAAGGCACGAGAGATTCAATTGTAGGTCCGCTAAAAACAAAGCTAGATAGGACAAGAGGATTTGAGCAGAAGGAGGAGATAAGAGATGAGATACGACAGGTTGAGAAGAAGTATAACAACATCATCACTGAGCTTAAGGAAGGTAAGCGTGCACAGTTTCAGCTTGAGGCTGAGACCACATCTGAGCAGACAAAGCAGAAGCTAGAGGATGAGGCAGTAAAGCTACTTGAGGATGTAACTCAGGAGAACAACGGTGAGATATCAGAGGACCCATTCACTGCAGAGCAGACTGCTCCCGGAGCTGAGATAATAACAATCGAGGTAAAGGAGAACAGTGAGCTAGCCAAGAAGGTTAAGAAGATGGGGCTAGGTGACCTAGTAGGTAAGAAGATAAATCTAGTTATGGCTGACCAACTAAAGGTCGATAAGAAGCGAATGGGTGGACCATTCTTCCCACTGATTGACAAGCTATTTGGTAAGGTGGCTTGGGCATCTATAGATAAGGGAGCCGCCTCACGTATAATTAATGGTGCGATTAAGTCAGACTATACCGTAGTATTCAATATGTCTTCTGACGGTATATACTCTAACAGTATTATGGGAGAGACATTAATTGAACTTATACCTACAGAAAAAAGAGATGAAGCATTTAAATTAATTAAAGAAAATATATTACAAAGCAAATCCAAAAGCTTAAAAAAAGCACAAGGGGTAATGAAGGTTTCTGAATCTTTAGAAGATTTTTTTAAGCAGCTTCAAGACCTTGATGTAGATACTAGAGCTGCAGTAATTACTAAATTGCTTCCATCTAAAAAAGTTGATACTGTTCAGACAGAAGTAGGTAAATTTTTAATAGAAAATAATATTTCTTTAGAGGCATTGGTTGAAGCTAATGCAGAAGATTTTGCAGCAAATCTACCTACAGGTGCTATGACAATGGTTCTTGAGGTAACAGACAAGGCAGGAAACAAGATAACAGAGGAAACCAAGGGCGAAGCATTTATTACTCCTGAGCAACAGAAGGAAGAGGGCTTGCCTCAGCATCCTAACTATCCTATGTATATTCGAGGAAGGGCAGTTGGCATACTTAAAGAGACCACTCCTTTTTGGAATATGATTAAAGATGTCGGTGAGAAGATAAATCAAAAGATAGAGGGCATAATACAAAGGAGACAAGGTTTTAGAGAGGACTTGACTCAGGAAGAAAAAAACACAGTTGACAATTTAAAGAATGGAGTTGCACTTAAAGGAAAAGATTCCATTACAGAAGCAAAGAGAGTAGCTAAGGTTATAAGAGATACTAATGCTAAAAATATAGGAGGTCCTATAGGTAAGGTCTTAAAAGATAATATGGATTTAATTATAAATGAATCCTCTATCGTAAAAATAAGGGAAGTTTTTCAAGACTCTCAAAATATATTTGCTAAATATGTAAACACAACATCAGCATCAGCTAGGAAAGAAGCTATGAGAAGTGCTGAGATGTCTGCATCTAGGGCTCAAGAAGTTTCTTCACCTGAAGCTTCACGATATGAAAAGTTTGTGTCTGTCCTTAAGAGGTCGTTCCCATCTGTAGAGGTGGTGACTACGCAGGCTGAGTTTGATACACTACTAAGGGAGACGGGAGCTAAGCAGCTTACAACGAAAGTGCAAAAGGTATATGGTGCTGTCTACCAAGGCAAGCTGTATCTTAACCCATCACTTGAGAACTACAACACACCTATCCATGAGTTCGGTCACGTATGGATGAACGTAGCTAAGGAGGCTAACCCTAAGCTATATGAGAAGGGTCTGTCTCTAGTG
>JAAGZO010000960.1 GCA_024206195.1 bacterium
AAATCGAAGCATAAAACTTCGATTTTTTTATTTTATTTTTAAAACATAAAAAAAGGAGGATGATATTATGTATAAAAGAGCACAAGCAGCCATGGAATTCTTAATGACCTATGGTTGGGCAATTCTAGTCGTACTAGTCGTCATCGGAGCACTAGCATACTTCGGAGTATTAAGCCCGCAAAACCTTCTACCAGAAAAATGCGAACTCCAAATGGGACTAAACTGCAAAGACTACATTATATCCCAAGCCGCAGGTACAGATGGGGATGATGCAGATCCTGCTGTTGATGGTGGGGTAACCATGAACCTTGAGAACGGAATGGGACAAGGAATACTAATAAGAACAATGACTGCAACAGGAAAAGGAGACATGGCAGGAGTAATATGCGATGTTGATTTAGAAGCAGATTGCGGAGACTGGGTTCCAGGAAAAGCTGGATTGCACATGAACAGCGGAGAAGACAGCGACTCAGCAATCGCAGCTATGGGTGCTGGTGCTTGCGGTGCTGGTGTGGTCAGCATAGAACTGGACTGTGCCACTGATGCCGCTGCTGGAGGTACTGTTGCCTTAGATAGTTCATGGGTAAACATTGGCAAGAAAAAGTTCGACATTGAACTAACATGGTATGCAGACGACTCATCAAATGCATACACACACACCATGAAAGGATCACTAATGGCAGAAATCGAAGCATAAAACTTCGATTTTTTTATTTTATTTTTTTTCTCTTTCTTTTCATTCATTAACTTTTTATAAAATAACTCTATTCTCAGCTATATGTTATCCTGGAACGAGTTTGAAAAGGTTGAGATGCATGTTGGAACCATTATTGAAGCAGATGATTTCCCAGAGGCAAACAATCCTTCCTTTAAGCTTAAGATTGACTTTGGAGATATAGGTATAAAGAAGTCTAGTGCTCAAATAACCAAGCTTTACAGCAAAGAAGAGCTTCTAAACAAGCAAATAATCGCTGTTACGAACTTTCCTCCAAAGCAGATAGCAAACTTTACTTCTGAATGCCTTGTTCTTGGTGTAGTGCTGGAAAATAAGGAGGTTGTTCTTCTGCAGCCTGAAAGAAATGTAAAAAACGGGTTCAGGATTGCTTAAACAAACAATCCGCCGAATATGTTTCCGAATACAGACATCAACAGCATGTGGAATAGCAGTGATCCTATAATAAAGAATGGGATGTACTTAACTCCTCCTTTGATATTGCCTGTATTGATTATAGAGACAATCATTGCTGAGAATATAGAGATAATTGTAAGTGCATACCTTGAGAATGCCTTGAATGTTTCGGGTTGTATGCTTACCTCACTGAACTTTAGCGGTATGCCTATTGATGGCCCGCCACCAGTCGAGCCTGATGTTGCTTCTAGCGCAGGCCCAATCTTTGTTCCAAATCCTTCTAATATGATCAGGAACTGAAATGACAGCGTAAACAATAATGGCGTAACAAAGATGACAATTATTGTGATGAAGATTACATATGAAAGGTTCGTAGCGCTCATCTCTGCTTTAAGCTCTTTTGTGTCTTCTATGTTTTCTACTACTCTAGCTATAATCTCAGATATCTGTCCTCCGCCCTTCATACCCTCTACGATTAGGTCAAATGACCTCTTCATGATTGGAGAGTCGTATTTAGATGTGAATTCAGTTAGTGCTTCCTCTACATCCTGTCCGGTCATTACTTTTTTTGCAGCCAGTTTTACCTCGCTGGATAAAACACCGAACTCGGGCCTTATTGAGCTCCACAGGGCCTTTTCAAAGGACATTCCACCCTTCAGGTTTTCTGCTACAAATCGTAAGAACTCTGAGAGCACTGCTTCCATCTTCTTTGTTCTGTTGAAAATACTAAGGTCAAGATAGATGTACATGATAAGTGCCAGTGCAAGAGAAAGTAAAAGCGGCAGGAATATCCAACTTGTTACTGTGTACAGGAAAACCTCAAAAAGTGATTTTCCATGCATCAATGGATAAACATAATTGAAATATACTAAAAATGTTAGAAACATGCTTGAATAAAAGAATCCTCCAAAGAGGTTGTAAGGCACAGTGGATATGCCTGCTTTCATAAAATAAGCTCTAAGGCCAGGCCTGAACTTCTTTGGAACAAACGCTTTTCCAAACTCCTCAAGGAAAATAATCTGCAGATTCATAGATTCACCATTGGTCTGGATGATTTAATGATTATTATAAAGAAACCTTGAATAACTGCAAGGAAGAACAGAACTGCACCGAGGTGCATCCATCCCAACTTGAGGTCCATGAAGCTTGAGAGGATTACAAAGAATGTCATTCCAAGTGATGGAGCAACACATGCTGTTACCATGTAGAAGAGCATGATTGAGTTCAGTTTCTTTGCATATGCCTTAATCTCTATTATCTGCTCTGCATTGATTGACTTTAGTGTGCTCCTCAGAACACCTGTAACATCTGTTCCTGTTTTCAGTGATATAACAAGCTGCCCAAGTACTTTTCTGAATTTTGTTGATGTAGAATATTCTCTGGCAGTATCAAGCGCATCTTCAATAGACATTCCTGTGTTAATGTCATCAACTATTTCTTTGAAGTGTTTTGCAGAAACACCATATGCCTTTGATGCGTCAATGAGAGCATTAAACAAGGGTGTTCCTGACTCCATCTTTACAAGAAGGTATCTTCCTGCGAACAGTACCTCTTTATTTATCTCTCGCTCCCTTTTTCGCATTGTTCCCTGAGGGGACTGCATCAAAAAGACTAGTACCAGTATAAAAGATACAAAAAATGTAATGGGAACTATTAACAAAAGCTTAAATCCTGCTGTTTTTGCAGTAAAGAAAAATACCAGAACAGTAAGTGCAGCTGCGATGTATAATGAAAAAATCAAACTTCTCTTCACAAACTGTCGTGGTGTTGCATTTATGTGTGCTTTTCTTAAGCTTCTCTTAAGGTACGGGTACCTTCGTGTAATCATGTCTATAACGATTTATAATCACCTTCGAATATAATAGTCTGCAATAACTCGCCCTATCTTGTTAACATCAATCATATTCTGTTTAACAAGCCATCTCAGGTTTGTTACTTTTTCATCCAGATCCCTTCTAACTTCTGCTGCAGTCAGGCCAGTGTAAAGGTTTAGTGTATCCAAGATTCTTCTTGACTCCTGCACCTTCATAAGTTCGTCTCTCTGGATATTTAGTTGCATCAACACAACCTCATCTCCCTTTTCAGTTACCTCTGCTATCTGGAGTGTCCTTCTCATTCCTGTTCTTCTGTTTCTGTTCTGGACAAGAATCATTGATATTGATCCAAGCATCATCTTTGGTACATCGATTGGGGGGTGTGTTAGTCTTGTAACTGTCTCCTCTGCATTGTTTGCGTGCAGTGTTGCATATACTGAGTGACCTGTATGCATTGCTTCAAACAAAACCTCTGCTTCTCTCTTTCTTCTTATCTCGCCCATGATTATTCTGTCAGGTCTCATTCTTAATGAGTTGACAACCAGGTCAAGCATTGTTATCTCTCCTTTACCCTCTGGGTTAGGCAATCTTGTTTCCATAGGTACCCAGTGCAGTGTATTCGGTAGTGTTAGCTCTCTTGTGTCCTCAATTGAGATTATTCTCTGGTTTGGCGGGAAAAAGTTTGAGATTGCATTAAGTGCAGATGTTTTTCCTGAACCTGTTCCGCCGGATATAATCATTGAAAGTTCGTTCTGCATTGCAAGCCAGATCCATGCAGCTGCCTCATAATTCATGGTCTTGCTTACTATCAGGTCTGTTATTGACCATGGCCTTTCTGCGAACTTTCTGATGGTTATTGTGTTTCCACCGGTGGATATTGGAGAAAGTGTTGCATTGACTCTGTCTCCTGTCAGAAGATGTGCGTCCATCAATGGCTTCAGCATAGTAATCTCTTTTCCTATGTCCCTTCCAATCATTGTTGCATAGTGCCTGATCTTTGCCTCGCTTTCTAGTGTGACGTTTGTCTTAAGCCAGCCGTGTTTTTTGTGGTATACCCATACGGCCTCATGTGCATTGTTCAATACTATCTCTTCAAGCTGGGCATCCTTCAGAAGTATCTCGATGTTTCCCATTCCTATGTTCTGCTGTATGACGTGCGTTAGAAGCAGATTTGATGTTTTCTCGTCTATGTTTGGGAAATATTTGTTGATCAGGAGTATGATCTCTTTCTTGAATTTCTCCTTGATGTCAACCATGCCTCCCTCTTGTTCAGGTGTTGCGCCGATGTTGATTCGTGATACGAATTCCTCTCTAAGCTTGTTTAGTATTATCTGCGTAGTCCTGCTTATATTCAGAATGGAAATATTGTAGAGCGGCACGACCTCTGCTCGGTCTCTGTAGATGCTTACATCTACAACAACGCCCCCAACGTTAAGCTTGTAGGAATCAAGCATAGCCACTTCATTTGCCAATGTACTTCACCTCTTTTTTTTACGATTATCTTAAGTTGCAGGTTCAGGCATCTTTACTGCAGGCCTTGCTACTGCATGCAAATCGTTTATCTTTCTCAGTATCTCTGTCGCATCTTTTTTTGTATGCGTCGTTTGCTTTTTCTCTCCTAAGATTACTGGCTGCGGTGCTATTCGATGCATTTCTGGTTTCTGTTCCCTTTTCCATGGCGGAAGAGGAACATCATCTTTTACTTGCACCTTGTCAACCAGTCCAATGTACTGTGAATATATTCCGTTTGAAAAATCTATTAGCTCCTTGTCCTCAGGGCTGTTTTTCTCAACAAGACTCTTGTCTTTTTCAATGTCATTAAGCGCGGTCTTAAGCCCGACAAGATCTCCTGCCTTATGGAGCCCTTCGAGTGATTTTGTCAGCTTGTATAGCTTAACCTCCTTTGAAAGGCGTTCTACATCCTTGGATAGTCTTACCTTTTCCTTTACAAAGCCCATTGGAAGGTCATTGAATATCCTTTTTATTTCTTTGTAATCTACTTCTAGCAGGTCAAATTGTCCGCGGTGAATGTTATGATGAGACTCAACAAGCAGCCTCAGCAGATGATGGTATCCTTCTGTGGTTGTTTCATCCATTTTTCTTAGGAATGGAAGGTCCATTTCAAGCATGAGTTCTCTGTAAAGCTTGAACATCTTTTCTCTGACTGCTGTTTTTTCAGGGAAAACTCCTTTTGGAAGCTCGTTAAAGCCTTTGACAACCTTCATGTAGCTTTCTTCTGCAGTCTCGTATCTCTTTTTATGTACATGCTCAAATCCATCATCAAGAACATTGTTAAGTTGTGTGATCTTTGAATTGGTATCTGTTGCAAACATGTCTCCAGACATTCCAAGCATTGTTTCGTATGCCTTGAGTATTCTATCCTGCAATTCTGTTTTCTCAACAAGGAATCCTTCTGGCAGGCTTTTGTAAACCTCATTGATCTCCTTGTATGTGTTTTCTGCAGCATTTGTCTGGCCCTGCTTTATCTGTTGCTGCATAATCAACAAGAGCCTGTTTAGGTCATTTGATTTTTGCTGCATCTCCTGTACAAATATATCTTTGTAAATAGAGGATAGCTGATCATAAAGTTCTAGTATTCTGTCTTGCATTGTTGTCTTTTCCGTGATAAAACCTGAGGGCATCTCTTCATAAACTCTCTTGACCTCTTTGTATTTCTTAACAGCCTCATTTATTTTTTTAGCCTCAAGCAGTTTCTTTGTATCAAGAATTAGTGAATCAAGCATTTTTTTCTGACCAGACATTCTTCCTGAGATAATCTGCTTTCTCCTTAAAGCCAACTGCTCGTAGGTTCTTATTATCTTACGCTGCAGCGCCTTCTTTTCCTGAACATATCCACCAGGTAGTGTCTCAAATATCTGCTTAACCTCATAGTAGACTTGCTCTGCAGTATCAAACTGCTCTTTTTTGATTAAACCGTTTATTGAGCTAATGAACTCATTTATTTTTCTTGTTCCATCAGCCATCTCTGCTTTGGCGTAGTTGTCAAGGTTTGATGACAGATCCTTGTTCAGCTTTATCAGGTCAGTTTCAAGCTCTGCCTTTTTCTGCATAAACATTTTTGGAAGATCATAATATGCCTGCCTGATCTTATCATAGACCATCTGAACAGTGTCAAGGTCTCCTGTTTTCATTGCTTTGTATGCCTGTTCAAAAAGGACGTCTATCTCATTTGGTCCGCGTGGTCCGCACAATGCAGAGGACTCTGCTTTAACCAGGACCAGGCTGTAGAGCCTTTTAACCTGCATAAGAAGTTGTTTTAGTTGAGTATGTGTATAATCATAGAGCTTGCTTGCCATCTCGTATTTGCCCTGGATAACAAACTTGTGTGCTCTGTCAAGAGTATCCTCAATTGTCCTGAGCTTTGAATCAAACATATTCTTTGTTTCAGGATCCGCTCCATCAATTCCCTGAGATACATCTGCTCTTACCTCTTTTATTTTCTTCATAAGCTGCGGTAGGGTCTGTTTTGCGCGGTCAAACTGTCCATCCTTTAGCTCATTCTCTGCCTCTGAAAGCATTGCTTCAATAGCATCTATCTCTTTCTGAACCTCATCAACAGCAAGTGTTTTTGCCATTGGTTTCATAGGCATTGGCCTGTTTGGTGCAGCAGGGTCTTCTTTTTTAACCTTTGGCCTAATAAACTGAAGATAAGGTGTTGTAAATTTGTAGGTGACTGACAGTATCTTTTCTTCTTCAAGGAATGTAGACCATGCCTCAACAGTAGAAAGCGGAACACCTAGTTTCTTTGAAGCATCAGCCATTGATATCTCTTTTACCTCTTCAAGAAGGGATATAAGAAGGTCTGCTGCAGTAGTGATGCTCTGTGATTCAGAACCAAGCGGTTCCTGATCCAGGGGATTCATCACTTTATTTTGAGCTTTTGGCATTTTTTTACTCTTATAACTAATATTGCTTGATTTAGAACATATATGTAATATAAAGTTTTTTGACCACTTTAAAGGAGAACTATCACGATTTCCTTATAGCAAGCTTCTTCTCACTTGCTTCTATAATCACATCTTCTTTTGAGTCAAATCTTGTGATCTTATTTACTATATCTGGAAGTATTATTTTTCCTGAACGAATATCCAGTGTTGAGAAGATTTCATTTGATCTTCTTTGTATTCCAAGGTCTGTCATTATCTTCTCAGTGCTTGTTTCTGTTCTTGATTTCTTGAATTCCTTTGTTTGATCATAAAGATATTTTGCTATTTTAGCAGCAACATCAATCTTTGTTGCTTTTGTTATGCCCTGCAAGCCTGGAGAAAGATTAACCTCAAGTACAAATGGCCCTTTTATTCCTTCCAGAATGTCAACTGCGCAGATATCTGCACCCATGACATTTGCTGTGTCAACAGCCACTTTTTCCATCTCAGGTGTTAGCTCGAATGGCTCTCCTTTTCCGCCTGCATGGATGTTTGCTCTCTGCTCTCCTGCAACTGCTTTTCTCTTCATTGCAGCGACAACCCTGTCACCAACAACAATTGCCCTTATGTCAACACCGTCTGTTTCTATGAATTCCTGCAGAATAAACGGCTGCTTTAGAGACATCAAAGCGTCAAGCATAGAGCTTGCTGAGCCGAACGAATCAGCAAACATAACTCCCTTGCCTTGTGTTCCCTGTGGGAACTTGAAAACAACAGGATAATGAACCTTTTTCAGTAAAGCTTTAAGTGATTCAGAATAGAGTGAAAGATATGTCCTTGGCATAGGTATGTTTCTCTGCTGCATTGCAAGATGCGTCAGAAGCTTGTCATGGCCAAGTGTGAATGTTGCTGGCTTTACAGGCATGTATGATTCCTTGTGCAATGCTGTTGCCAGTGATCTCAATACAGATGCATACCTGAAAGAACCCTTTGCATAAATGCAATCATAGTCTCCCATTGGCTTGTTTGAATACAAGACCTCCAAGGTCTTTCCATCGACCATTATGTCAATATTCTTGATTCTAAGATCATCAACGTGCGTGAAGTATTTCTTCAATGCTTCAATTGTCCAGAGCGAGCTAACACTTCCCTCGCTTATAACAGCTGCTCTCATTTCGCCTTTTTGTCAGGATCCACTAAGAATCCCATTCCCCTTAATGTACTCTGCCCAATCAATGCCG
>JAAGZO010000961.1 GCA_024206195.1 bacterium
ATGTAATCCGTGTAACTGTCAGAACCTAACTTTTTCAATTCATTGTAAGTGTCGTTATCAGCGTCCCTTGTGAATACTGCAATCTCTTCCTTGAAGTTAGTAGGAAGGTCGTAGTCTGAAACATTACTTATGATAGATGTCTGGTTAGTTGCTTCCATGAACCAGTAATTAAACTCCTGCTGAATCCTTCGCCTGCACCGTGCGATAACACCGGAAGAACCCCTGTAAGAAGTTAAAACGGATACGGGGGGAGGTGAGTCCCCCCATGCTATCCGACACGTTTCATTGAGGATTTCTTCAAACGTCATGCTACTGCCTCTTCGGTTGCTATAGTTTCTTCAGCTATAACTCCTTCGCCCTTCTCGTAGAAATCGCCAAGCTTGGTAATCTCGATTCTTTGAGAAGTTACAAATTCTTTCCTTGCAGGCAGATCAGGATCGTCTTTAATTAACAAAGTATCAATATACTTCGCATCGAGAAGAGAGTGATAACCGTACTCGCTGATATCAACCTCTGCCCCATCTTTAATTACTCTTGTAACTCCGTCATAGTCCAAAAATGAAATCTGGCGGGTACTGTCCCCTCTCTTTCTGTCTTTATTAAAGACTTTCACTTTTACATAACGCATTTTAAATCTCCTATGATTGTGATGTGCTTAACGTACCCAATCCTGTTGCGTCTGCTGCTGCAACCTGGCTTAGAGTAATCGTTGCACTTGCCGGGTAAAAAGTTACGGA
>JAAGZO010000962.1 GCA_024206195.1 bacterium
TAGTAATTTAAGGGTTCGATTGCTGATGTAACTGTCTCCAGGTGGCAATGTAATAAAGTTCTCGCTAAACTTGGTTTTGTGGGCTATAGTATTGTCTATATCCAGGAAAACAGCTCTGATTCTCTTTTTGATTGGCCGTGCTGATTTCGAACTTGTTAACTTTTTCTTTTTCTTCTCGGACTTTGTGCTCCACAAAATTGCTGCTGTCGTAGCCACAGCGGCCCCTCCTAAGATTATCCACGGCAAAATGGATCTGTCTTGACGGAGATATCTTAGAACTTCAGTGCTACTAAGACGTTCTGATGGGTCAGGGCGTAGCATTTGTCTGATCAAGATCTCGAATCTTGGCTGACTCCTTGAGAGCTTATTAAGGCTGCGGTCGATCCATAACTTGCGGTTTTCACGTTCATAAGGTGAGGGTATTTTGGTGTTGAGGAGTTCAAGAAGAGTTATGCCGAAAGAAAATATATCCGATTTAGGTGTTGCTTCAGTTGGGTTAATTGATTCTGGTGCCCGATGGAATTCACCTGCAAGACGTGTAAGCTTGCCATCGTAATATGGATAGGGTCTTGTAATACCTCCGCCAACCGCACATCCAAAGTCTATGAGTTTAGGACTGCCGTTGCTCAGGAAAATGTTCCCCAGGTGAATGTCCCTATGAACAACCTTTTTTCTATGTAGCTCGACAAGTGCGGAAGCAACACCAATTGCAATTTTGATCGGGTCACCTGGAATCGCATGCTGTTCAACATGACGATACAATGATCTTCCAGAAAGATACTCCATAACGTAAAAACACTGATTTGAATCACCACTCTCCATTTTAGAATATTCATCGATGTAACCAACAATATTTGAATGGTTAAACTTTTTCAGAAACTTAGGCTCCTTTTTGAATCTCTTGAATGCTCGCTGGTCTTCTGTACCCAATAAGCCTTCTTGGTTTCTAGGGTATTCTCGAATGTCTGATATTTTAAAAAACTTAGCTAAGCAAGTGTCAGAGGGTTTAGTTATAGGAGATACCTTATATAGTTGAGCATACTTGCCGCTTGAGGATAACTCGTCAATAATGCGATAACCCCATTTTCCATTCAGAATATCTCCCTCACGTTTTGGATAGTTATCCCGTATCATATTTAGCCCCCTATAGGATGATTTGTCTCTGTTATAGTTTTGCTATTTTCATTTGACAAAACATTCTACTACAGTTGTAGTTACAATTTGA
>JAAGZO010000963.1 GCA_024206195.1 bacterium
CGTTGCATCATAGGCCCTTTAGGACAACTTTCAGCTTTGTTCAAATCTTCTGAAGTAGGATATCTTTCACTGAGAGGTTGGAGATTGCCCTTTTTGGCAATGTCTCTAGCAATATGAATAAAGTTAATGACATATGCCACTCCAAACCAAGTAGCAAGAATAACAATAGGAGAAAATTGATGACCAGTCTTATTATGCGGGATCCAACAAAGGAAATCCCTTAATTCTTCAGACATAGTCAGAAAGTCACAATGTCTGGACTTAAGATCTAAACCTTGACAGATTTGATGACCAAAAGTCCAGAATTCTTGATCCTGACCAAGATAGATAATACCAGTAGTACCAGATGGCACATCAGTATCAGCAGGAAAGGTCTGATACCCTGAGGGTCCAGCACCTTTTTCTTTAATTTCTTTCACCATTCGATCTAAGGCTTCTTCAGTTTTAACATATTCAACAAAAATGTTATCAGGATTAAAGAAATTACACCCCGACTGCATAGTTAATAATCGCCAAACTGCAGTATTCTTCGGATCTTCTTTTCCTTCTAGAGATTCCACTAAAGTTTGACAATGTTC
>JAAGZO010000964.1 GCA_024206195.1 bacterium
ACAGGATTCTCTTCTAATTCTTCCTCAGGTACTAACACTATTTCTTGTTCTGCAACTTCCTCTTCTGGCTCATCGACTATGACATTATCCTCAGGTTCCTGTTCGAGAATTTCATTGGGAGCATCAACTACCAGTAATGGATGTCCTCTTAACCAATCCCTATTGTTAGCACGATCATCTCTACGTGCTGCTTGTATTGCTCTGACTCTGTTTAATTGATCTCTCTTGGCCCGAAACATTCAGAAATAAATATTTCCAGTTTATAGTTTATAGTGCGCAGTTTGGTCGCTTATTCTCATCTGGGACTTACAATTATCAAGTTATAATAGTTTAAATAGCAGTCCTATTCTGGTTCTTAAGCAATTTGGTTCAAGTATGAAAAGCTTCAATTCTCAATTTCTTTCTGTCTTTTCACTGCAATCCTATTCCTAAAGCAATTTGGTTCAATTACGAAATGCAAATCCTATTCCTATTCCACCTTTTCTCTATCGGCCCAGAAAAATTTGACCTCAAATTTGAGATACGTATTTTACAAAAGATTCAAACAGACCTGACCGGACGAAGGCTTAACTGGTATGTGTTGACGTC
>JAAGZO010000965.1 GCA_024206195.1 bacterium
GAGAAGAAAAAGAGAACGAATTTACAGAAGAAATAGCCACAATGGCAAATCCAATAGTAGAACGAATGTTACAAGTGGTCGAGATCGAATACCAATAATTGGACACTTGAACTGCTATAATAATGTAAAGGATGCCTCAGCCGTTATCCCAAATGGCTTAGAGGTTACGAAAGAAGTAATAACTATGGAACAAACAAAAAGAGAAGTCAACCGAGTTCATAGAAAAGGATTCAGTTGCTATGAAATGGAAGACAGAAAGCGAAGACATTGTTACTTCAGGGACTATGACAGTTTCTGGAACCAACAAATTAGAAACTTTATAACTTGTCAAATCAAAAATGCTAGTCGAAATAAAAGGTTGACATTAACAAAGAAGACATCCGAAGACTTGAATGGTCCCGTCGATGTAAATCATCTGGGTCCAAGTCATCAAGACCAAGAAGTTTATTCGGAAACTCTAAATCAGTTAAATTTAGACAGGGTAATTCTGTTGAATCGAATCGACGTAATTCTTTCCCTGTTACCCAATTATATGAGAAACTTAACGATACACTATCTGTTCAGGGATGCAGATGTGAATCCCTGGAACCTAATAAAGCCCATTTCAGCTTTATTATTTCAAATTCCGGAGAAATTCCAAATGGCATTCTCGAGCATTTGGCCCCTTGGTTTGAACAATC
>JAAGZO010000966.1 GCA_024206195.1 bacterium
TGATAATATAAAACTAAAGATCCATTGTAAAGTTTGTCGTAAGGGAACCCCCCCCCACGTTACTACTTACACTCCGGTCGATGAAGAAACAACTTTGACATCGAGTGTTTGTGAAGAGTGTGGAAATGTAATAAAAGGTAGTTTAGTGATAAAAGACCGTAAATACAGGTAAATACCATTAAACAAGTTAAGGGACGGTGGCTAATGCTGCCGTCCCTCATAAAAAAAATTTAGTGGCATTAGCGACTATGTAATCGCCGTCTGCTACTTATTTTTCCCTTCTAATACATTTGCCGGTCTAGTAGCAGCTTCTGCCACACGAACAATGTTTTCGTTTTGCCTGTCAATTGTTGCACGGAGTCGAGCATTTTCCCCACGCAGAGCCTCAACCTCCCTCTGTAAGTTTTCTACATCTTTCGAAGCTAAGGCCGTCTTAAGCTCATAGCTGTGCTTGAGGTTGCGTATCTCTGCATCTTTAGTGGATTTGATGCTTCTCTCTGTTTCCTGCTTTGCGGATTCAACTATAGATGAAATTTTCTCTTCGTTCGTCTCTGCAAGTTTATTGACTTCGGACCACTCACCATTACCGACAATACACATATTGTATTTGCTGGCTACTATCTTTGAAGTATTAAGGTCTTCATCTCTGATAGTGATGGTGTGGTTGTACTTAGCTTGCTCAAAAAGTCTGGCATATTGCTTATCTTTTTCTGCAAGTTCTTCGTCGAGGACATCTTTTTTTTCCTCGATTGCGGATTGGTACTGAATTAATTCCTCATCAAGAGCTTTCTTCTTTTCCTCTGTTACTACCTCCTTTTCCTGGATTTCGTAAGCAAAGGAATCCTCTATCTCTTTAACCTGCTCCTTAATCTCCTTAACTTGGGATGGAATTTTTGGTATCTTCTCTAAAAGTTTGATAGTTTCTGTAATAACTTTTAGTTGAAGTTCCCCAATCGTTTTGACTTTATTATCTGCTGCGGTTTTTTTTGGTCTTCCCATATACGTCTCCTCTTAGTTAAATGTTATTAGTACTTTTGGGAAGTATAGCAGATAAGTCGTGTTGTGTCCACAAATAATGTTTAATTTTAGCAATAAAAGGAGGCGAAGCTGTTGGAATGCATATTACAAAAATATACAGATGGCGTCTTGGCAACTATTGTTAACGAGATCGTGTACATCTTAGTGATTACACGGGTTACTAATGGAGACTTTGATCCGGATACAGAATCCCCAAAACCAGGCAAAAATCGTATGAACGGACGATCCGCTAGTGCTTATCCGGGTATTTTTTGTTCTCCATATGTAGGAGGTGAGGAATTCCTTTCCTATATGTGGTGTACTGGAGAGACAGAGGAGCGCGCTGCAAGGAACCTGGGCCTTGTATACAAAGTTAACCTTGATAATGTGATTTTGTATAGGAAAGGGTTTCCAGACAAGCATTATATAGAACTGCGGGATGGGAAAAAATACAGTAGGTTGCTTACATATGTTAGGGTAATGTGTCGGGATGACGATAACGCTCTTGTAGTAACTTGTAATCTTCACGGACCGGTTTTAAAGGTTTTCGGTGAATGGGTAGGGGATGTACGTACTATTAATATTATATAAGTAACTGAGGATCAGAATTAAATAAACCAAATTTACATATCTTTATGCAAAGGAACGGGTAAATTACATAGTACTGAAGATAAAAAGGTCTTGCGTTGTCAATAAGCCAAGAGGCTAACAAATCAGGGAAATGTAACGAGAGTTCTTAAATAAGGGTACAGTAGACTAATCAATTAACTATAATAAGGCGTGTAGGTGCGGGAATGTATACCTATACACCTTTTCTACTAATGGAGGATTTTATGAGTACAGACTTAACTTATTACAAAGACGCTTATGCTTTTTGCGATGTTTACAAACATATAAGCGTCGCGAGTAGTGAGTCTATTAAAGTTAGAGTTCCAGTTGGAAATATAAAAAATCTCTGCTTTAATTTTGAGTTATACGGCAGTTGGCAAGTGGCCTGCCAAGCAGCTCTTGACTTTCGCAATGCACAGTATTTGCGTTACGGATATAACGATTACTTAGAAGTAAAGAAAACTACAAGGAACCGGCGTAGAAATGTGTCAAACACTGGGGTTACCTTTGTTAGTAGAGCTAAGGCAAAGGGTAGTAAAAAGTTCGCCCTTAAGTACATGCGATATCGTATGGATGGAAAAAAGCGTGTTCAATTTAGAACATGGAGGGTTGTGCGGGGTGATGAGAATACGGAACTAACGCATATATCCTTGGCTGTCAGGAGAAATAGGATAGAGTTCGCGAGAGATACTGACAATATTTCCGATCTTTATCCTATCAGGGTAGCGGAGCTGGAGGAAATATTCGAAGGATTCTCTGTTGGCGGACTGACTGGAAAAACTGTAACAATCGTTGTCCGTGACATCAATACTATTTTCCAACTGTTATACCCACGTATATACGAGGAAGGGGTGCTTCCTGGTGTGAAAACACATGTCAAAGCAGAAGTTCGCCGAAAGCTTCTACAGGTTTGGAAAGATTGGAAGCGGATTGATAGTAACCGTTTAAATGGGATGATCAGAGAAGATGACACAAAATGGTTATTGAAGGACCGACGTGTGTATGTATCCCTGAAGGGGGCGGTACCAGACGGCTCCGGTGTGAAAGTGCCGTTCGAGGACTTCCAGTTAACTTTATAATTTTTTACAGAGGCACGGCTGTTAGAGCACCCGCAGTCGTGTCTCTTTTTAGTTAATAGGGTGCCTAATAATATGTTTTATAGAAAAGATCAATTCATAGAACAAGCGGAAAAAGCACTGGATGCTGTAGGATTGTGTGAACTAACTGTGCCTATTGCCAAAAGAGAGTATATAGTGGGCCAATTGGGCAAATTTGTCGGCCCATATGTTTATTATGCTACTAACTTTTTCGGTTTATCTCACTGGTCGAAAGAGCTTTGGCACCAATCGTGGTTTTGGGTAGACAATATCCATCGGGCTCCGTCCAACGAGACTCTCGACTGGATAAAGAAGAATTATGATCTCTTTTATCCCCCTATCTACACAAGATGGGTGTTTGTCGAGAACCGAGTAGACTGCCCTTTGTGTGGTAAGTCTATTCGGGACAATGTTGTTGTTTGGGGCGATTACGTTGCGCTCTGTGATTGCCTGAAACTGGATGGTGCAGGTGAGGAGAACCGTGCGTTTCTGGGAGAAGTACTTGAAACAGTTACTTATCAGAATCCTTTAGGTGAAGTAGAGGTAGTAAACATTACCCTCAAACCCGGTAATGTTTATCAATACTTAACACTTGAATTGGCATAATTGATTACCTTTCAGAGCTCCAAATTTGACTTTAGAGAGGTTTTCTCGACAAACCCATATCTGGGTATTAACTTAAAAATTTAGGAGCTTCTGTGGGTATAAATAACAATAACAAAATATAGTATGTAGAAGTATATAGAAAGTACTATATAAAGGAGGTGATTGCTTGTGGAAGGAAGAATATATAAATCTTGCGGGGTGTTGGAGAAGTGGGAAAAAGAAGGCTCCAAGCGCAAAGGCAGGTGGGTTATTATAGGGTCAAAGGTGTACACTGAAAGGGAAGATGCTGTTAAGATCCAGAGGAAGCGCGAAGAAAAATACCCGAAAGTTGCATATCGTTTAACTGAGCTTACGTTAGTGACAGTTAGATAGAAGAGAGCTGGGTAGTAGCTATCAGAAACACCCTGTTGAATAGGTAATTCTACCTAATAAACAAAGCCCTGCAAAGTCAATGAGTCAGGGGCGTGCTAATGTAGGGTGGATAGCCTCGAGCGTGTACTTCTATGCGTTTCTGATAGTTGCTGCTGGCTGTGCATCATGGAAAAATCGGTTATGACAGTAGCAAGCGAGCTAACTTGCTTTAGCGACACTGAGGAAGATGCCCGCTTACTACATGAAATATTAGAAGGGTCTGGGTTTAGTAGTGAAAGAGTTTGCGAAATACTCTCATACAAGCCAGGTCCTCAACCAAAACCTCTTGATCCTAAGATGGAAGAGCACTTTGTTGTTTTGTGCATCGCTAAGGTAGCGAGCTTAGAGCCGGTAAGTTTTAAAGAACTTTCTGATGTTTTTGAGCACTGGGGAATCGCTGCGTAGTTTTTTAGGTACCTATATACCTGTTCAGAAGTGAGCTGTATGTAGGCTCTGCAGCTCACATATTTAGTAAGAGTACTCTTATGTATTGCATATTTGTACTCTTTAGAAACTATGTCCTCTGGGCATGAAATGACTGTAGTTGAAATTAGGGCTTGCAATTTTGTTGTGAACGAAGTTGCGAGGCTCGGCCTCACGGGGCTTGAGCAAGTACGAGTAAATGTTTTGTCACTGGAAAGTAAAGCCGCGCACCTGGAACTTACATTTGGTTTCGGGTACGGTTATCGTATTGATATTTGGATAAATGAAAAAAATGCGAGTCTGCATCTCGTAGATCCAATAGGCATCGATTCAGCATTGGCCGACAGGAATTTGGAACTGTTTAACATCCCAGTTAGTGAGGCTGATGAAGACGGGATAATCGAGTTGCACCAATTCAATTTTGAATGGTGGGGCCGAGTTTTTAATTCTTAGGATCAGTAACAAAAGGATGGGGCTGCTTCTTGTACAAAACCTTAGCTGGTAGTGTAAAAGAGGCAGCTTCTACGTGAAAAGATGTATAAGATTGAGGATTTAGTCAGAGAGATTTTGGAGGCTCACAAAAAAGTAGATGAGCCCTTGGCCAGGTATTTACCAAAGTTTATCACTGAAGAAGATTTGAGAAATGAACAGGATCAAGTATGTTTATGGATGTTAGACGATATAAGCCGGATGTGGATGTCCGCTATTAAAGAGGCGGACCCCGAGATGTACGGATATATTCCGTCGGATAGTGCGTTTGTTTATAATGTCTTATCTACAGTAGTTAAGCACAGAACCGGTGGTAAAAGATTTATAGATGCTGGTTGTGGAATCGGAATAGTTAATCTTATGGCGAGTTACCTTGGATATGTTTCCCATGGTCTTGAGTTGGATGATAGAACATTTAACCTTGCTCAGACACTTTTCGGGGAGAAGTGTACCTTTATCAAAGGCAGTGTTGTAGAATATGATTATGGGGATTATGATGTTATATATTCCTACAGACCGTACAGAAATAAAAGAAAGCAAGACGAGTTTGTTGGGGTAGTTGAGGGTTCTATGAGAGTAGGATCTTTGTTTATAAACGTGGATGCTGCAATAGAGTTAGCGGTAGAAAATATTAATGGAGTGATTGTTCGGCAGTCACTTGGTTCTTACATAAAAAATTTGTTGTCTGGATAACAACAACTTATAAAAGGAGAGGAGAAGATGGGTTTTTCTACTATAATTGCTAAAATGTTTGTGAAAGTAACAAACTTAATACTACTGCCTTCTAATGTATACATAGAGATCGTAAAGCCAAATTACATCACGGGAAAGACGCGGAGTTTTTTGACTATTCAACAAAAACCAACAGAGTATCGGTACGTATGGGTAGATATTGATACTCACGATCAGTATGTTATAGATAGGGTATGTGAACTATTAGCAAAGTTTAAAATAGATGAGAATTATATGTGCGAAAAGCAGGATGGGGAAAAAATGGAAGACTGGGCCTGTAATACTAGGCGCGGTGTTCACATAGCTACAAGGAGAAGATACCGCAACGATGCTGTTACTATGTTATCCAAAAAACTTGCAGAAGCGGGGGCATGCCCGGATTTTATGTCTTTTATGGGCGGATATAGTAGCCCAATAAATGAGGATGGTACATTTCATCCTGGATTTAGAATAACTCCGTCGAGAGAAACAATGGATATGGAAAAAACTACAAAATGGAGAATTTCTGATCCATTTTACATTCATTTGATGAATATAGGTATGGCCATATCTAAACTAGTAACACCAAAGCAAAAATAGATTTGGCGATTAGTTTCGCTCTGCGAGAAGAGGGGAGGTGTAAAAAAATCCTGACTCGGAAAGGTGGGCCGAGTATAAAAAAGCCACAAAACCTATAAACAAAATCTATCTGTAATTCGCAGCGGATAGGCTCCGCTGAAGATAGTTTCGTGCCACTACTTTTTAGTGCTACGCGGAGCGAATCTGTCTACGTGACGAGGGCGCAAATGTAGGCAGGACTGCTTGTATACCCAACAAGCGGTTTGCGCCAGGGTCCGTCACCTAAAGGCTGTGTTCGAGAATTCTTGTGTATCAAGGAGGATTGATCCCGATGGCGGGGCTTTTAGCATACGGTCAAGCACATACCTCGATGTAGTGTAGAAAGTTTAGAACTGCTTTAAATAGCGAAGGCGTCAGATTACGCCTGTTTGTAGATGCCTGAAAAGGCGGGCCATTCAAAGGTTTATCTGGAGGGTGGTGGTTCAGTTGACTGTCGTTGCACCACAAAGACCTGTGCAGCGCGGCGTTACGGAGCGAATCTTTCTAGCTACGGGAGAAGGCCGAATGCGCCAAAGCTCATTGTTGGTTGGTACCCGACACGTAGGCTGTTTATACAGTTTACGCCCCGTAAGGATGGGTTGATATCAAGTGCATACCGAAGGAGTACTTTGAAAGGTAGTCCTATAGGTAGTGAGAGCGTTTCGTCAGAAACTAGCGTCTGCCCAGAGCAGAGCGCTAGGAAAATCCTATGTCCGGCAGATCCCCCAGGTCTCTATAGTACCACAGAGTTTATACTTTGTAGTGTTGTAGAGTGTGCGATTTGTTGGCGTAGGTGTCGCCGCCTGTCTTGTTTAGTAGACGGGCAACTTTGGTGGAATTCGCCACCAGCTCTTGGCAGCAACAGAGTATCGGTCACTCTTTTGTTGTCTTGTTCTTGTCGCCACCCTAACCGTGTATACGGCAGTGGCGTCGAAGGCCGAAGAAAGGAGGTGTTTATGCACAACATGTGGAAGGGGGATAGGATATGATCCTATTCTCTGGAAACATTGTTAGTGTGTACACACTGGCACGTCTCAACATTACCCCGCGTTGGGAGCAAGTGCTGGAGTCTTGTGGCGGGGTTGCTCTACTTACTAACAATTTCACAGAAGAGGAAATTTGATGAAAACAAGTACAGTCAAAGGACAACACAGATCTTTAGAAGATCTCACTGCTGCTAACATACAAGCTATGCTTTTTGATAGCGTAGCACACCAGCATCAGCAGGATGGTGAGGTAACGGAGTTGAAGAAGGAAAACAAATTACTCAGAACTGCACTTAGCGCGGTAATGGGTATATTTTCCTTAATGGAGAATATGAACTCTAATCCGAAACTTCAGGTATCGCTTAGGCAGTCTAGATATCTGAAGGACGAGGAGACTGGATATGAATGGTCCAGATTCTGGGTAATGAGCTTTCTTGGAGAACACGTTCCAGTCTGCATCGATGTAGATCAAGTAGACGGAGGGGTTTTGGAAAAGGCCCTGGCAATGGTATCTGAATACGGTCCTGTAGTATATAAAACTACAAAAGGATACCATGTTGTCACCTCTTCTCTTTTGGAGAGGGAAGCGGCAAAAGAAGTGTACCACGCCCTTAATGAAGCGGGCGTGATCGATGAAAAGTATTATTGTTGTGCCGTCGGTACGCGGTACGGCAACTGGTCGGTAGTACAAGACGTGTCGGCCAGATTTGGAAAGAAGTACAAAGTTGCTGACAAAGTCCGGTTGTCAGCAAAGTCAGACAGTGATCCGGACCATATTAAATTAATGGATCTCCTGGTAGATGTGTTTTCGGTTATCCGAAAGTGCGGACCGTCGGGAGAGGGAGAGGTATAGAGTTATGAAAACTACAAATAACGTTTTTATTCATACCCACAAGCCGATAAAGCATATGTGGGGAATTGCGTACCGTGTGCGCGCAGTACATAAGTTCCGCAGACCATCTACGCCAGGAATGGAAAGGTCCAGGCGCCGGCGGGAAGCGTCTGTGGAATTGGAATACGCCGTAGGCGATCGGCGCTCGGGGACGCAACCAAAGTTAAGAAGAGATCGCCGCCGCGGTAGTAGCAGTAAGAAAAGAGTTCTCTTGGGGAGCTGGTATGTAGAAAAACTGCTCCTTGAAAGAGACATGTTAGAAACAGGTATGACGCTGATGGACTTGGCGGAGTACCTGTCAGGGGAAGAACTCTGGGAAATCTATTCTATGTAGACTTTCTAGTAAGCGTGTACATCTAACGGCCCGGTGTACACGCTTTTTTTATTTATAGGGTTATTTTAATATGAAGCAGAAGCAGAATCAGATAGATCTTCACGTCATGTTTCTGTCTATGATAGACATGTTCAGGGTTAAAAACAACCCCTACATAGACAGGTGTGTCAGATCTGGAGATCTGAATTTCACATTCGCCCGCTTACAGGGGCGATGCAGCGCAGAGGGGGATATTATACTTCTGAGGAGTAAAGATTCATATGATCCTCTCGCAACAGCCGAAAATATGCTCGTTGGCGTCTTAAAGCATTACCACCGTTTGAACGGTAAAAAGTCACCCTCTGAGGTGACTATAAGGAGACATGCGAAAAAGATGTCACATGGGTTGGTCCTGGTTTACGCCAGGCACATGGTAGTTGCTGATTTAGTTATTGCTAAGCAGCAGCTAACACAAGCCAAAGCATCAGTTGCGGATGCCGAGGCGAATATTGAAACGGTTAACGAGGACGCCGTACGGAAGTTTCTCGGAATTTAATTAACTCAAACTAAAAACCCTGCTGTATGCTACTGTTGTATTGATGGTAGTATATAGTAGGGTTTACTTACATATTATGGCTAAAAATGACAGCCAAAAAGGAAAATCCAGAACAAAAACTGGTAACAACGATAAAAACGGTGGTTCTAAGAGCCACACGAAAAAATCGGCCATAGAGGTCGAATTGCATGATATAGCAATCCCATCTGGGAATTGCCGTGTATCCGACGGGGATATCCCCGGTTTAGTAGCGTACCTAGGCCAGGACAAGGCCGTGGGATCTGATGTTGTCCTGGAGCTGGCGTCAGCTGGAAATTCCGTGCGGACTGCTGGGGATGCTCGGAAGAGGTTTGATGAGCTGCGCGCGGAGAAGGGGCAGGTAATAAAGAAGGCCCCAAAGAAAGCGACGGAACCAAAGACTTTTATAAAGTCCTTCGTCGTAAACAACGGTGTTATCACCGTTGATGGTGATGTAGGTTCGAAAAAGTGGCACATAGTGCCAGCAACGCAGGAGTTGCTTCGGACAGCAGGAGATGGCCAGTACATTTTCAATTGCATCGTTGTCGGCGGCAAGTTGGATCTTGCCACTGATGATGAAAAACGCCAGCTGAAGTACGCTGGTATTCAGGTAAATGAAACAGCTGTAGCTACTATCAGCACAGCAAAAGCCGAGGTTGTTCTCGGTACTAAAAGAATGGAAAAGCTCGTAGCGTCAAATGAAGACGCGCGAGTCGCCCCGTTTGTGAAAGAGTTCGCGGTAAAGTTCGCGGATGCCGCTGAGTTGGCTATGGAAAAAGTCAACGATCTGCTTGCAAAGGCAGACGTAGAAATCAATAGACTGGCTGATTCGGATGCTGCTGCCAAGCGCGACTTGCTCAAATCCGAGGTAGAGAAAGCTGCCGGGATTCTCGAAGCCGCAGGTAGTGGAGCTCCGGTTCGGACGGAGGAAGCCAGACTCGAAAGAGTTCGTATTTATTACGACGAACTGTCAGCAAAGGAAGCGGCATTGCGAACCGCTTTCGAGGGTGACTTAGATTTAGCGAAGGATTTCTTAAAGGAAATCGCCCTCAAAAAGGCTAATGAACTGGCCAACTGGAAGTCGGTGGTTGTAGCCGTCGGCGAGGAAATAAACGCTAAAAAAGTCCAGGTAGCAGAACTGGACAAAGAGGTTTCTTATGTGGAGTTTGTCTCCACAGTCGTGAAAGTCGAAGTTGACTCGTTTAACGAGGAATTCGATAAATTTACCGGTCTCTGCGAAATGTTAGAGATCGTTTAACTAACCTTAACGGAGTTGCTGCTGTAGTATGCAGATGTAGTCATCCGTGCTGCAGCAGTAGCTCTTTAATACCATTATGCAAAACAGAATGAACTTGTCGTCGAGAGAGTGGGGAAGATTAGAAGTTATGGACTTCCTCGCACAAAACGATCAGGCGTATGTATTAACGCCTGGTCAAATTGATAGGGCAATAGTTGCCAAAAATATAGCTGAGGTTATCTTAGCTGTAGGTGATAAGGCTATTGCAGAGAGTCTTTTCTACTTTAGTGGAAATGATTCGAAAGGCGGGTCTAAGCCTGCCAATAGCCGGAATCGGAGGACACAGAAGGAGACTACACCTTCAGCTGGTGCAGGGACAGTGGCAACTTCCCCGAGGAAGAAGGCTGTTAGAGCCCTCAACGGTAAGAAGATGACCCTTGAGTTCGTTAAGAATGACGGGGAGGGGCAAAGCCACGTTGTCTGTGTGGTTAAGCTCCCCACGAAGCACGATTATCTGGTGTACCCCGACAACAGGTACAACGTGGAAATGGCGGAACCCGGTACGTACACCGGATGGGTGGAGAATACCCAAAATAAGAAAATAGGGTGGTTCCACCTGAAAGAGGAAACACTGGCGAAGCCGCGCAAAGCTGAGTCGAAAGCCGACCAGAATCGGCAGAGACAGGACCGGAAGCGCGAAAGTGCAACCTCAGCCGTGCTGACAAGAAATGTCGCCAAGAAGCTGGGCGGTACAGGAACGCGTTCCCAGAAGCCTGTACGGGGCGTCGTAAAGCCTATAACAAAGGCGCCGGCGAAGAAATTATCGGAAAAAGATATGTCTTTCCTGTTAGAAGTAACTGGAAAGATTTCTGAAACCGAAATTTATGAAAATAAGTTAGTAGAGGAAATTACTCAAAACGGGAGTGATTCTCTCTACGACGAATTAGCAACGGAAATTCTCGATATGAGAACAGTGCTGCTGGGCGAGAATCGATTTCGTTCGGTACTGAAGGGCTGTGTGGAGTATTCCACTAATCTTGTGGAGAGAATCCGCCGAGCAGATTATTCCGGTAACGCCGGAAAGCTCTTTGAGAAATCGGTGGCGCTGCACGCCCAACTTAGAGAGAATTTGAAATCTGTTAGAGATGCAAACGGATTGAAAAAGGCTACTCTGTTACAGGAGTTAGGAAACTGTGACAAAGAAGTTAAAAAGGATGAAATCCGGCAGCGGTTAGGAATGCCGTCTCTGACAAGATCCGTTGGGGGAAGGAGCATTGTCGGAGCTGAAAACTACCGAACCGCACTGGAAGAAGCTTTGGAAGCACTTCCGAATAATGTGGAAGATAGTCTCCGGAAGTTGTCTTTAAAGGCAATTGAGGCGATTGGTAAGATCGAACTCCAAGCAACCCGATTCCAAGAGGAAGGGGAAAAGCTCGAGAGAGAGCTCGTAGCTTACAAAAGAGTTTTCAGTGTGGTGTACCCACATTTGGAAACTACAGATGAGTTGGTAGCGCCGCTATCAGCTTTGATATAGTAAACAAGACAGGAGGACCTAGGTATGTCCTTAAACTGCCTATTTGATGTAGGAGGTAGTTTATGATACTAAACGCAAGTTTTAGTGATATGGCAGCTTATTGCTGAGAGTAGATCACTACATACGGCGGCTCCTTTAGTATTGTAAGCTACTAACAAAAGAAACTTCTATGTAGTAAAGGTAATATAAAGTGCAAATGTTATGCTGTGTGTTGTACTTTATTGAATAACTATAATAGCTTTCATCTGCACTTTATATAAAAATAATGATAATAAAAACTATACAACCGTCGGTTGCATGTAGGGGTGGGTATACCTGTGACCCTAAAAAGTCTGGTATTCTCGAGGAGAACAGCGAGCAGATTTGCATTGCTTATCAATGGTTGTCTGCAAAGATGATAAGTAAAATTGGCGTAGGTAGTGAGTCTAAATACCCACTGTTTGGGTGGTTTAGGTATGGCGGGACTACGTCTATTAGGAGACAATTGAGTACTATGCGGTATACCTGGACCAGGTCCCACATAAAGGAATTAAAAGAAAGGGGCATTGGTAGTAGGAGTAGACATGCCCTTCTTACTATAAGGAAAAAAGAAGAGGAAGTCTTGTTGGTAGACAGTATAGGCTGGTTTTATGTTTATACTAATCAGTACCTTCCCATTGATGAATCTGATGCGTTAGAACACGCAAGTAAATTTGGGGATGGTACGACATTTTCGGAGGAATATGTTGAGGCATACAGAAATCCCAACTACAGGGAAGAAATAGTCAAAAGTTGGGATAGGTGTCTCGATCTGACTCTCCAGAGTGATTACTTTTCTGAAAGCGGTCTCAGGAAAAGTATTCAGGCTGCATTCTGGGGAATAGAAAGGCGGGATATAATATCCTGCGAAGTATTGCCGTTGAGTCGGTAATTCTTGGCCCCGGGTACGGCCTTAAACTGCCTGATTTTAATATCATGTAATATGGAGGTGTTGTTTGTGTTATATATAAGAGCTCCACCGTTTGGGCCCGGCCTGCTGCGTGCCGTTCTTTAGGAAGATATGTCTTCTATTAAGTATGCGAAGTTGCGCAAAACGCATGACAAGTAGTGTACTTAGGATGGGATCTAGGAAAAGCAGGGTAGTACCTTGAAATAGGTACTGTTGTATTTACCTAAAAAACCCTTACTGATCTAGTGTAAGGTTACGCAACCTGTGCGTATAAATACAGGAGGTACTTTTTAGCAACTTACAATAAGTTCCTATCAAACTACTTTGTAGAAAGCTAAGGATGTTTGTTCGTACACAACGAACCCCCCCCCAGTTTGCCCTCTCTGGTAAACCAAAAGAGGTAAATGAAAAAGGAGATGAGGTAGTCGTGATTTACACGACTACCTCTTTATTATATGATCAACCAGAAAAAAGCAGCGAGGCCTACCGGATATGCAGTAGCGTACTGCAGGCTTCACGAAATATTGGATGGTTACTCCACTTTCCATGAGAGGAAAGCTGCTAGAAAAGAGTTCTTTTTTAAGTGGATTTACGGGTGGAAATTAGAGAATTGTAGTTGTTGCAGTGGTTCTGGCCGTTATGCTGCTACTGAGTGTAGTTGGTGTAACGGTACAGGCAAAGAGTGGCACAAGCCGCAGGAACAAGGAGAAAATAATGTGTAATAAGAAAGTTCAAACGGTTCCGGTATGTGCGTGAAATTTCGCAGTACACTATGACTCACAAAACAGTCCTTAGAACGCGTTGAATTTTTCAACTAATACTTAGGTATAGGTTGGGAAAGTAAAGCAGTCTTTGGGCTATTTTTTTGAGTGAAGTACTGCCACTTAGCCCTGGATACGGCCTAAAACTGTCCGTGTTTCATTAACAGTGTGTAGTGTTCGTATGGTGGAATACTCTATTGATATGGATACTACACTTTTCATCTATACCATATAGGTATAAGAGGCATATAGAATGAATAAGTTGGACTTAAACATTCGACCCGATAGTCTGCAAGTTGGAGACTTTTTAAGGTCTATCGGCAGGGATCACGTACTGACCCCAAAACAAATTGATGATGTCGTTAACTCCGTGAATATTTCTGGAGTTATTTCCAGTGTTGGCGGTAACGTTGCTCTGGTCAATGAGTTGTTTTACTACAGTAAGGGGGAAATCAGTAGTAAGGGAGTTGCTACTAATAGAAGTAGTAAAGCTCCAACGAATGTAAAGGCTATATCGAGACGCAAAGCTGTAGAGGAGCTTAACAATACTCGACGTACCCTTACATTTGTTAAAAATACCGGAGGCGGCGAAAGTCCTGTTTATCACAGGATGGAAGTTTCTTCGGGGCATACAGTTACTGTGTATCCCCACAAGCAGTATTGCGATAGGATGATGTCCCCTGGTGAGTACAGTGGGACAATAGTTGTTTACGGCAGTAAGAAAGTAGTTTTCTTTATTCCAGGCGGAGTTTCCTCGAGTAGACAGAAGATTGATCTGTGGGCTGCTACTCAAGATGTTGGCCAATCTCGAAAGAAATCTACACAAGTTGCTGTAGAACCTACCGCTCTGGTTTTTAACCAGTCTGATGTTGATAATCTCAAGGGATACCTTGATGAATTAGATGCCAGCTCAAAACAGGAATCTGCTTTACTAGAAGGGATAGTAAAGTACGGAGATGTGGATGAACTATACCAGGAGCTTGTGGAAGAAGTCCTGGAAAGTAGGGCATCCCTGCTTGATAAAGATGACTTGAAGTCATCTTTAAGTAGCGTAGTGAAGTTCTTTTTGCATAGTCAGAAGGAAGTAAAGAGCTCGGCTCTTCTACGAAATTCGGAAGCATCTCGGAAAAAAGCCAATTCCTTGAAAACTAGTATGGGGCTGCGTTTAGCCGAGCTGGAAGCGGAGAACGCGGATTATGTAGATTCTCTTTATTTAATATTGGAAAAGATTCCAAGAGAGGTACAAAAAGACGAGAAGAGAGAGGCCGTAGGTATGCCTCTGTTTTCTTGCAGCATAAATGACCAGCTGGTGGTTGGTGCTGCCAAGATTGGAGAGGTCATTAGCAACTTCTTGGAAGAGGAAGCTCCTCAGATACATGAGGAACAGGTTTCTTCTGTTCGTAAAAGTTATGAGGCCCAAATTGCGCTGGAAGAGGCCCAGGCAGCTCGATTCGAAAGTGAGTGGGACGAGCTGGAACAGCCTTATAGAAAGTGCGAAGATATATTGCGTAGGGTGGTTCCTTACGTTAAGGATAATTCTTGTGTAGCAGGCGCATTAACTATACTCGAATTATAATAATTATAGGGGAGGTGGTTATTACTATCTCCCCTTTTTGGAGGAAAATATGAGTACACAAATAGTTTGTGAACAGGTTGAAAGGCTGCTATTATCAGCTGTAGTACAAGAATATAAACTCGATAGCCTATTTATCAGGTATTCCTGGGATCAGGTGTCGAGCGATTACCACGGTACGTTCTCTGCCGCTGGTAGTAGATACGACGAGGATTCTTGTATTAGAGTCCAAATGGTAGGTAGATACAAAACCCATATTGGGGATACAGTAGGAACTGTGTATGTTAGGGGATCTAATAACGGAATAAACGTTAAGGGATCTTCGGAGACTCTATTTAAGAAGTTTACTGAGTGCCTACTCAGTGGGGGAGAGCCTAGGGTATACTACGCGAAGAAGGGGGTCTTCTCCTTGAATGGGAAAACCGAAGTTGACTTTTCCCAGAAGTGCGAATTGGCGGAGTTTACAGAAATTATGCCCTTTGACTTTTACGTCAAGGGCGAGTGGAGGAATTACGAGAGGCAGGATACTTGGTATAAAAGGGGGATACCAAGTCCTGCTAAACTTGATTGCGGGAATTTATCACTTGGGGCTACGCCTGAGTTTATGGATGAGCTCCTCAGCGATATGCGGGTTATTGGTAGTAATCCCGCTGTTTTTGAAGGTCTTAATGCTAAAGGGAGTCAGTTTTTCTGGCTACTTGGTTGTAGGAAAGCAGACAAGGATTTGTGGGAACCAATTATTAAGAAGTACCGCGAAGTTACAGGGTTAGGTTTCACTCCGAAAAGGAGCCTACCCAGTAATATAGAATCAAGATTGGCCGTGGCTGACGGCAAAGTGCACTATCTCAGCTAAAAAAGGGCTTCATTGATTAATGGAGCTAAGAAAGCAGCTTAAGGTCATTAGGCTGTTTTTATTGACTATTGTGAGCTTGGTTAGTATACTACTACCCAGGCTCACGGAGGTAGTTTTATATGATAAACAGACTCAAAACAATGTTTTTTGTAATACCGCTGTTTGTTATGGCTGTTTGTTCGAAGCCGGCAAGTACTTATTCGTTTGTTAGTGTAGAGGAGTATAAAAAAAGCGAAGTAAGTTACGAACTGTCTTCAGACGACTTTAAAAGAGCGGCAAAAAGATATGGGATTGGGAAATACCCTCATATCTTAGAAGCATTGTATTTTGTTGAAAGTAGTAATGGAAAACTTCTCGGGAAATATCGCATAGGCGATGTTTTGGGTGAAAATTCCACCCAGAGGAAGTATTTCAATAAGATAAGAAATACTTGGGCACCGCACCTTAATCTGGATACGCGGTGCTCGTCCAGCGGGGCTATGGGTGTTATGCAGATAATGCCAGCTACATTCTTTGTCTATGCTCAAGATGGAGATGGGGACGGCATAAAAGACCCAATGAACCCACTGGACAGTTTAGCTACTGCAGCTTATTACTGCAGTAGGAGTTTTTACAGAAAGGGTAAGAGTGTAAAGGGCATGTTGATGGCTTACAACCGTGACAGGGCATATGTAGCCAAAGTATTGCGCTTTGCTAAAAAGATATAATCTTACCAATTTCAAGAGGGCACAGTCCTACTATATTAGGATTGTGCCTTTTTTTCGGTTGACCTACGGACAATTTACTATGAAAACCCCTGTATGTCAACTGTATTATAGGAGAAAAAAATATGAGACAAAATGAAGTTAAAGTTATAAGGGATTTAGAGTTCCTTAGTAAACCTTGCATTGAGGTTCCAAAAGATAATAGGTTATGGGGAAAGATAGCTGATGAGTTACACAACGCTATTTCTAACCTACCCAATACAGCTGGTTTGGCCCATAACCAGATCGGAGGAAATCACAGAGCTTTTGTCATGGCTATTGAAGAAAAGCTTGTTGTTTTTATAAATCCCAGGATTACTAAGAGGAGCCCGCACTTATATAGCGGGATAGAGTCCTGCAAGTCCATCGACGGTATGTATATCGTCGAGAGACCGAGTTATGTTGTAGTAGAGGCAGATAATTTGAATGTTCCACTTAAAGCATCTGGGCGGTATTCTGTATGTTTTTGTCACGAGCTCGATCACCTTAATGGTGTGACAATTAAGGATATCGGGAAGAAAACTACTACCAACACGCCTAGGAAGCGTACTAGTAGGAAAGTTGGTCGTAACGAATCCTGCTCGTGTGGTAGCGGGCAGAAATTTAAAAAGTGTTGTGGTAGATAGGATACTTTTAGCGTAGATTTTTCAATAGTTAGTAGCTTTTATCAACGGGCGGTATGTAGTTTATACTATGTACCGCCTTTTTTATAGGGTAATCTATGAGTTTAATTTATAAAGGTTTTGTCGGCAAAGTTTGGTTTGACAATAAAGACCTGGTTTTGAAAGGAAAGGTTTTGAACGCGTCGATGCCGGTGGAGTTTTTCTCGAATTCTACTGGGAAAATAGAACCAGCTTTTCAAGCAGCTGTTGACAAGCATATTTCTGCTTGTGACGAATCTGGGAGTGATCCGGAAAAAGCCTTCTCTGGAAAGTTTGTCCTGCGAATTGATCCAGAACTGCATAGACTGATAACGGGCTATGCAACTTCTGCTGGTAAAAGCTTAAATCAGTGGATTTTGGATGTTATAGTCCCAGCCGCTGAGTTAGGGAGGTAATTATGAAGAAACTTGATTTGAATTGTATTAGTGAAGGCGATCTATTTGCAGTTCTTTCGTTGCACAGTTGGGCTTCGAAAGAAATTCAGCAGCAGATTGCTAACAAGAGGCCCTTCGAAAATTTTGATAGTTTGAAGAGTCTTGTAGGTGGTATTGGTAATCAGCGTATATCGCTGTTAAAGTCCATCTTTTATATAACGCGGGGCGGTTCTGCGGAAAAAGATGTACTGGATAACGTGATTATAGTTATGCAGAAAAAGAACTTCTTCGATCCGAAAACGAAGAGGAGAATCGGTTTCATAGAGTTCAGTATACACGCGGATAACTACGTTTACGTAGGAACTGGCAAGACGCATTGTAGCGGCCTTAGTCACATTGAGGTAGCTGTTTATCTACTGGACAGGCTACTTGACTCAAAAAAGGTAAATTTTGTCGGTTCAAGTATAATATTTATAGGTGGAATTTCCCCTACTAAAAACGCCTCTACAGGTGTGGCAAGATTTCTGTATAGGGGTATTGACGTGATGTGTTCACCCTCGAGCGACCCGGAGTATATGGAGAGGCTTGAAAAAATCAAGCCCAAGAAGTACGTAGCAAGAAAGAAAAAATCAATACAACGTAATGTATCGCCAGATACTATTATTGGTGTTGAGTTTTCCCGGCAACCAAGCCAGAGGAGATGGGTTGTTAGGGAACAGCTCAAACCCAACGGGGTCATTAATGAGGTTATTATACCTTATTATGACGGTGAGGAACATCACCCAGAAAATAGGTGCAACTTTCAAGAAGCTGTGATGTATTACCTTTTAGGAAATTACAAAAAGCATTTGAAAGTCCATACCGTTTTTCAGGTAAAAGGTGATGGTAGAAATTTCTGGTATCCAAGTAAGGATAACCAGGTTTTCCGAATTTTATTCGGTAACAGTAAGAGTTTCGGAGTTAATGAAAAATGAAAAATAGTGATAGGATATGCTTTCAGAGGTCTTATAGGGGGAAGACCTTCAAAAGAAGCTTCAAATCAGAGGAGCGTATAAAAGGGGAGCAATGGCTCTCCTTTTTAGTTGCAGCTATACAGACTGCGAAGATCAACGAAGAGCCTCTAGAATGGGTTGAAAAATTCGTTGAGGAGCTAAACGAGGCTATACCTCGTAATGGGCCTTGGAGAAAGGCTAAATTTAAGATCCCTGTAGTTACGGAAGTTGGGGGTGTGCCGTATAAATTGGGATCAGAGTTGGTAGTCAGAGGGATAGAAGTGGCGGAGTTGCATAAAACACCTTCGCCTAAGATGATGTATTTGTTAAAGTAGTCTGATGGTAGTAGTAGGGAGATTCTTACATTAAACTGTTTGGATCTCTCCTACTATCATAATGAATATGATGGTAAAAAGCATAGCAATTTATAATGGGGTTGTGTTGAGACTTATTCAGGTTCCTTCTGGATCGTTTATGATGGGGTCTGAAGTGGACGAAGAATCTCCAGTTCACGAAGTTAGTGTCGGTTCTTTCTATATCGGAAAGTATCAAGTAACTCAGCAGCAGTATGACATCATTATGGAACGTCGTCCGGTAAGGACTGGAAATTACCCTGTGGATAGGGTGAGTTGGACTGACGCAGTAAGGTTCTGTAAAGTGTTGTCGAGCTTTTCCGATATTGACTTCCGTCTACCGTCTGAATCTGAGTGGGAATATGCCTGCCGAGCTGGAACAGTGAATCATGCTGATAGTGAGTATCAGCTAGGGGACTGTGCTTGGTATGCCGAAAATTCAGTTTCTCATTCACACCCCGTAGGGCAGCTAAAGCCAAACGCTTGGGGATTGTGTGATATGCTAGGAAATGTTTGGGAATGGTGTGCAGATGCTTGGCATGACAACTATGAAGGAGCGCCAGTCGACGGTAGCACATGGAAAGGTGAGGGTACTGCTAGTCGTTTGCTGCGTGGTGGGTCGTGGGTCGATGATCCTCCCATCGTGCGCAGTGCCGTCCGCCTCAGGGACGTTGCGGTTTTCCGGGACGACAGCATCGGCTTTCGCGTGGTGGCGTCGTCGCTGTAGAAACCATTTTATTATTTACTATTTGGAGAAACTTATTATGAATGATTGTATTAACTGCAAGCACTATACGTGCAGAGATCGCGAAATGGTTTTAGAACAGGTACAGCTTATCACCTGTACCAACCCACACTTCCGATTTGTTTGTAGCCTTGAGGAAGTAGAGAATGATAAATACGGCATTTATTCTGTCACCCGCACCCGTTCGGTTAAGGGCAGGAAAACGATCGAAAGGGAAGCTGTTTTCTTTCTGACAGATACAGATGTATCTTTTTTAGAGAGTGTGGGAGCTTTCCTCGAACCAGATACGGCTCCAAACGAGTTTTCGTTCACGTACGCGGAGTTGGAGGATTTGGAAGCTCTTATGCTTAAGCCGGAAAATCTTATTCCGTATCCGCAAACAGGATTTTATTTATCCCTGTTCAGACGCGCAATTGGGGTAGTTACCGCCAGATTTGGAGAAGATTGCGCTTGTTTAAGGAAAGGTGGTCGGCCAGATTTGGCAGTTTTGGTAGTATAGTTATAAATCACAAATCACCCACTAAATTTGTAGCGGAATTCATTGATCCGCTTTTTGAATAGGTTTGTACCTATTAACATTAATATAGGAGCATTAAATAATGTCTATCATATTAAAGTATGTACCACCGTCAGTATTGGCGGTTCAGATTGCTTGTAAGAAGCCCGTAGTATTTTTACAGGGACCTAATGGTAGTGGAAAAACTACTATTCTTAAGGATATTGGGCCGTTCTTGGCTAAAGAGGTAGGAATGAATGTCAATGTCATTCTTATCGACATGAATCAGCAGGATCCTGGTGATGTTGGGGGTCTTATGTACCTCGAAGATGCGAAAGCAGGAAAACCGTATAAGGTGGCTGTACATAGTATGCCGCCTTGGTTGGACGCAGCTATGGTCAACGATGCTAAGGGGGAAGCAACGTTTATCCTTATAGATGAGTACAATCGATTAGATAAAGAAGTTAGGGATTCTCTTTCTGGAGCATTTCGAAATTACCAGTTCCATCATTACGAAATCCCGGATACAGTGTATTTTGGATTAACAGGTAATTTAGGGGACGAAGACGGAAATATTGTCGAGTTCCTTGATAACTCACATAAAGGTAGGATACTACCAATTTATTTCGTTACCAGGTATAATGACTGGTTAGCAAACTACGTCCCAAATAACAACGTTCATAAATACGTTTTGGCGTATTTGAGGAGGCATCCGAATCACTTTGATGACGGTGGTAGTGGAAGTAAAGATAGCAATAAAAGCGGGTTAAATGCCCGACGTTGGACTGACCTTAGCAACATTCTTCATTTCTACGGTGAGGAGCGGATAGTGCCGCAACTAGAACATGTTGCAATAGGTCTTCTTAACGGAGAGGTTGGTCTCTCTTTCTTAGAGTTTGTAAAGAAGATTGCCAACTTCTCAATGGAGGAGATAATTAAGGATCCTACTATATTAGATGGTATGGATCAAATTAAACTGGAGTCAGGTATGTCTGAAATAGTAGCTTATACTACTAAGCTTGTCATACCGGAGTTCAGCAAGTGGAAATTAGAAGGGTGTGAAATTGTTGGATCATCCTTAGACGAATCTGACAATCAGATTATTGCAGCTCTGATTGCCATATATGCTAAATGTTATGCAGACATGCGAGCGGCAATTATTAAGCAACTGTTAGATGAGATTCAAAGGTCAGTATCTAAATATGTAGATACTACCGTATTCCAGAGTATATTTGGTGCACATTTGGAACAGGTGCGCACTATTTGTGAAATAAATACTATTCCTTGTTTTTGGGAATAGTAATGAAAGTATACGCTATTAGGATAAATAGTGTTATAATAAAAATGGTAGAGATCCCATCCGGTATATACCGGATGGGATCGTGTTTTTTCACTGAAAGTCCGCCCCACGAAGTAACTGCAAAGTCGTTTCTAATTGGGCAGTTTCCAGTTACACAAGAACAATGGATGAGCGTTATGGGAGAAAATCCGTCTAAAAATACAATTCACCCTAACGCTCCAGTTAGTATTGTTAGTATTCTAACAGCTGTGGATTTTTGTAAGAGTATATCTAACTATACAGGTCGTACATTTAGATTACCGTCTGAGGCAGAATGGGAATACGCCTGTAGGGCCGGTTCGTGCGGAGATTATTGTTTTGGTAATGATGTAACTTACCTCAAACAATACTGCTGGTACAAAGAAAATTCTGGGGATTTTACGATGCCGGTGGGTATGCTGAGACCTAATACTTGGGGTTTTTATGATATGCATGGAAATGTAGCTGAGTGGTGTCAGGATACTTGGCACGGGGGACATAGCTGTTCCCCGACTGACGGTAAACCGCGGCTGTCCACTTACATTAGCGTAGACAAAGAAAGGCGGGTTTTGCGTGGAGGAAGCTTTAAGGGACAAGCAGATTGTATACGTTCTGCAAGTAGAACTTGGGGATCAGCAGCTATAAGTAAAATAGATGTAGGTTTCCGTGTTGTAATGGAGGATGTATGAAAAACATAGTTTTGGGGGATGATTGTGTACTACAGTTAGTATACATTCCTGGCGGATCATGTGCTATGGGATCACATAGATCCATAATATCTATGCCGATACGTAAAATACACGTTGAAGGATTTTATATGGCCGTGTACCAAACTACTCGGAGACAGTGGGAAATGATTATGAATCGCTATCACGCCCCTAATAGCGGTAATACGGAGTTTCCTATGAACTGGGTAACCTGGCAATCGGCAACTAAATTCTGTGAGCGGCTGTCAGAAATAGTTGGGGTTTCCTGCCGATTACCTAGTGAGGCTGAGTGGGAATACGCAGCACGAACTGGTTTGGCCCAAAATGTACCCGCTTCCGAGCCCGCAAGAATGTGGGCTGACCAGAATATGTGGCATCGCGGCAATTCCGCGCAGATTCTGCACCCAGTTGGGCAGCTACGACCTAGTACTCACGGTATCTACGATGTGTTTGGAAACCTGTACGATTGGTGTGCGGATGGGTACCATGTTAATTATGGTGGTATTCCGAATGACGGCAGTGCTTGGGTAGAAAAGAGTATGGTGTCTCAAGTAATACGTGGTGGCTCGTATAAGGTGCCGCATACAGATTGTTCGTGTACTCGTAGAAACGGTGCCAACTCGAATATACCTTTGGAAGATGTAGGATTTAGAATTGTTATAGATAAGGAGATATGATAATATGGTAGAGAAGAGTGTAACAATAGATGATAACACTATTATTCGCATAGTATACATACCAGGCGGTACATTCATAATGGGATCTCACGAGGTTATTGTGAGTGAAAGTGCCTGTTCAATACCAGAGCATGAGGTCGATGTACTACCGTTTTGGATTGGTAAGTATCCAATTACAGAGGGGCAATTTTTTGCTGTTACAGGGTTTGCCTCCCCGGGTATTTACGATGCGGATGTATTTGCGAGGAGTATAAGCTGGAAAATGGCTATCCACTTCTGCCGAAAGCTTACGGAGAGATTGAAACGGACAGTTCGGTTGCCGAGTGAAGCTGAGTGGGAGTATGCTTGCGGTGATCATTGGGATTATATTGATGGCTCCAGTTATCTTAGTATAGAAGAGTACGCCTGGTGTGATTGCGGCCCGTTTAATGACGCACCGAATCGGAATGTTGGGCGATTCAAGCCTAACGTATTTGGGCTGTACGATATGCTTGGCGGTGTGAAGATGGTTCTGAAACAACACGTGTATTACGTGGGGGTTCGTTCAGTTCGTCTAAGGAGAGTCTACACTGCTCTTCTAGGTTTTATAGTTTGGAAAGTACCGCCTGCTATGATTTTGGTTTTAGGATTGTAATAGAAATATAGGAGAATAATATGATACCACGTTGTTTTGAAGATTCAGCAGTAGATATAGCTTCCGTTTCGTCGTACATCTGGTCTATACTAGATAAAATGACGTTTCGATATGAAACACTGCCGAAAGGCTGTTTGTGCATGGTTTCTGGAAATAAGAGGGGTATATACCTTACTTATGACGATAAAACACTATCCTTTTGTAAGGAATCGAGGACATGTTTACTAATTCATGAAGCCGGGCACATTTTACGTTATGTATTCAAAGACTTTGAGCCTTACAGAACTCCCCCAGGAGTCAGTCATATGTTAGACAATATTATTCAAGACATGTGTATAGATTCTTGGATTGAGGAAAGTATATTTACTACAAAGGGGTTGTCAAAGATGCCTGAGGAAAATGGGGTTAAAATCATGTACCCGCCCCCGAAAGGGTTTACAGGATTCTTGTATTATGAAGCAGTCCTGAAATATTATAAGGATAATCCAGATCTCGTGTCAGAAATACCAGGCAGCTCTTTTGATATAGTTGAGATAGACGATTTACCGGATGACCTTGAATCTTTTGTAAGGTGTTTAAAACCTGATAAATGTGTCTCTAAGGCAGTTCCTGATAATGACAGTAATCGCATAATACAGAGAGATACGTGGGATCCCTATTATGCTTTATTAAGTGATATCAAAAGGAGAACCAAAAGTAAAGCAGTTACTACTCTTACTAGATTTCATAAGAATTATAAGTTGAGAGCTGGTAGAAAGAAGATTGCTAGTAAAGTAAATATAATAGCTGATACCTCAGGCAGCATCTATAATATTGTTGGCAAGTTGCTAGGACTTGTAGTAGATAGTAGCCTGACTTATTTAGTTGTTAGTACTCATAATTCTGCTGAAGTAGAAGCCGAAAATGTTAGGGGTAAACAGTTGTTGAATGTTACACTGTCTGGTGGTGGTGGTACTGCCATAAATCCCGGTTTGCAGGAGATCCCAACGTCGGAGAGAAGGAATCCTACTGTTATTATAACAGATGGGTACCTGTTCAACGAAGTCGTGGATTTAACAGGATTCCGCGATGTGTATATCATAACAACTGGCAATCCGGTTGAAGTTATCAACAGGTCTGCCTTGAAAGTTCAGGTAACATTGAAATTGTAGGAGTACTGTATTTGTATTATGTATATAAAAATAGATGACGGGGTGGTTATAGAGCTGGTTCTTATTCCAGGGGGTGTGCACCTAACATTTGATGGTATAGGGCAGACTGATATAGACGGGGATCCCCCAAAGACGATTCTTATCAAACCGTTTTATATGGGAAAATATCCGGTTACCCAGCTACAGTGGAAAACTGTTATGGGTATCAATCCATCGCACTTTCGTGGTGATACATTACCAGTTGAATGTTTTCACCCGAGGACAGCTAAAGATTTCTGCTGTAAACTATCTGCCCAATCAAGAAGGAATTTCCGGTTACATAGTATTTGGGAATGGAGACACGCTTGTTGTAAAGATCCTATGCAGGTAGACTTATATGCCTGGCACTATCACAACTGTGGTAACAAAACACACCCTGTTGGCGAAAAATACCCAAACGAGCTTGGTCTATATGATATGCTTGGAAATGTTTGGGAATGGTGTATTGAATTGTGGCGAGCTAATTACACATATGAAATATCCTATGTGACTATATTAGATAACAATCCATTGTTTGCTGTCCGTGGGGGTTCTTGGAGTAGCAGTTCATGGAATTTGCGTTGTGCTAATCGAAATGCGTATAGTATGAATACAAGATTCAGTACTAGTATCGGATTCCGAATTATTGTAGAAGGGGAGAAATGATATGTTGTGGTTTTCCTATAAGGATATCAATCTCATTGAAGATTTCATTGAGACACATTATCCAGAATTTATTGAAGAACACTGTAACTTTATGTCTTATGTTCTGATGAGAGTAGTACATAAGACAAATTTGCGTTTAGCAGCTATGTTAAAGCGTGAGAGAAAGAAAAGTGTTAAATTCCTTAGAGGTACTGTGCTTGAAAGTTCTGTAGAGGAAGTTATCAAGTCCTTTATTGAAGATCCTCTACCTGCTGAGGTTATTGAAGATGAGTACATGATACCGGAATGGTTTCCAAGGCGCTGGGAACCAGACGAAACCTTCGTACCGCTCAGGAAATCCCTATTATCTGAGGTTATAGACCTTAGTAGCGGGAAATATATGTATATGCATATACCGGATGAGATTTTGTTTAATCTACAGAACCACTCCATTGGTATGAAGGTCCATATACTAAATGCTGTTGGAGATAGGAAGATAGTAGGTGCTCCAGCCGCTTTAAAATCAAAAAGGACCGTGTTCGTTTCTACGGACCCCAATGACAATGCTCTTGATAATGTATTTCCAAACGGGGTTCATCGTACAGCCTACTTCTCCTTAACAACGTCCTCTACAAGACTGAAGTTAAGAATTCCTGAATTATGCATCAAAATCGTAAAAGATGGAGAATTCGGCACGGGCGATGGTATGGGTATAGTTGGCCCAAGGTTAGCAATGCTGTTAAGCAGTCACGGATATTACGGATTTATTCAGGTAAGGATGCTAACTGATAACGGTAAGAAAGTGATTTGGAAAGGAACAGAGTCCTTTAAAATGTCTGTTGGAAGTCTTGATTCAGCACCGATACCTATAAGATTTGATAACGTAGGCTTGATCGCTCCCGATTCTATGTTAAAAGGTTGTGAGCTGGGCTTGGGTACTTCGGTTTTTAAAGATACTATTGTATCTATAACGGAGCATATGATTCCAAGGAAGTGGAGATCATCAACTTTAGTAACACTTCATTTCAGTAAAGAAGCTGTTATTAAGGATATACTTCCAATTACTAAGGAATCATTGGAAGAGCTTGTAGATCTTATTGGTGATCCAGAAAAGATCGCTGAGAGGTTTTCTAAGATGCTTAAGGAGGAAGAAGAAGGCGGTAACACTGACGAACGCTATTTATCTGTTTTGAGGGTACTGTCGTCAGACAGGAAAGGCATTCTGAATGGACATCCGCATGTCCGTAATAGAATTTGGAAGATGCTTATCCGTTCAACTTTGTCTGACATTGCAAAGTCCGGTGGGATTGATTTCTTACCTTCTGCTAATCTCATACCATCTGCTTCTCTCAGGAGAGGTCGTGTATGTGTTCCAAGCATGTGCTGGGGAGATATGTTTGGATTTCGGTATCCAGTGATACCTCCAATGAAGGTATATAAGAACATACCTATTCCAGAATTATTGCATTATCCTTGGGCTGCTGTGAATCCAGAAGATGCAGTAAAGGATGCCAATGATTTTGATGGGGATCCTTTTGTTGGAATAGATTCTAAGAGATTTCCTAATCTTATAGAAGAAGGTAGAACCTGGGTAGATGTAGATTCCCCGAAGGATAAGCAGGGAGCAAGAAGGGTGTCGCCTGCTACAAATGAAGGTATAGCGGAATCTATGATTTCCGTAATGAGTGATAAGATAGGGTTGTATACTGTGGCTCTGGAGTCGCTCATGTCTTTATATCATATGGAGAAGATAAGTGGACTCCAACGATTAATGGAAAGTGATGTATACAATGGCGTGGACTATCCAGAAATAGCAGAGAAGTATATAGTCGTTGTTGATTTCCATAAACTACGGAGGTTCCTGCAAGTATGTCTTGATAGCTTAAAGAGAGATGTTCCGACGGAGGTGACTGCTTATGAGAAGGATCATTTTGTAGTTACGATAGTTACTAAAAACCAGTCTGGTCAGATAGACGATTCGTTTGCTTTGGATGTTTTGGAACGTTATGGTATGCCTGACTATCTAAAATATCTTGGTAGCAAGTCGGCTTATTCTATAAGTTCCGAAGGAGAGTTGTTTCTGGTACCGACTGAAACTAAAATACCGCTAGGGTTTGAAAACGATCAGCCCGTTTTTAAGTTAAGGCAGGAAGATAACAGTGTTACTGTTATTATTGATCTTGTTAATGAGTATGCTCGAAAGTTAGATGGAGTACTTAATTCGTGTACTCTTAGGGAATGTGCAGATGTATTCAAGGATTATGTCATTTGGGATAAATACCCAAAAACAAGTGAAATAAACAGAATTCTTGGCAAGGAGCGGGGCGATAATCCTGGCAAAAGAAAGAGGTTTTCCTGGGTACAAGAATTCCGACGAATATTTAGAGGAACATATCGTAGAATAGGGCAAAAATCTGAGGAGCTTTACGGTCGTAGATCTTATATAGCAAACGTAGAGTTTGAAAGAATGGCGAAAATATGTTCTGTCACAGTCACTAAAAAGATAGAAAAGCGTCTGCGTAGGGAAGCTTATGAAATAGCTGATGAATGGTATGACAGGAAAGTCAGTGAAGTTGTAGGTAAGGTTGTAGAGAACCTAAGAACCTGGGCAGAAGAGCAGAGGAAATTAGCTGTAGGTCTTGGGTATCCGTTAACATGTTTAGCGGCAACAGCTTTGGAAGCGTCAGTACCTCCTAAAGATAGTAGGAGTAAGGGTTATCCTGGTGCTGTATTTCATGCTTTTCCAGGTGAGTTATCTCTGTTATTAACATTTTTGGAGAATGGGGAGGAAAGCTGTGTTGAATAATCTTTATATTGGTGACGGTTGCATATTGCCCTTAGTGCGTATACCAGGAGGGGAGTTTGTTATGGGGGATAATTCTTTCAGCGAGGAACGCTGCAAACACAAAGTGCGTATTCCCCCATTTTATATATCGAAGTACACCATAACACAGGCACAATGGGGTACTGTCTATGATCAAGTAGTTACTGTGGACTCAGATTGTCCGGTTTACAATGTTTCGTACTACGGTTCATTGAATTTTTGTCGAAAAATTTCTCGTACTGCGGGAGTTTGGTGCACTCTTCCAAGCGAAGCTGAGTGGGAATATGCCTGCAGAGCTGGTACCACAAGCGTCTATAGTTTCGGGGATAGTGTAGATTGTTTAGCGAATTACGCCTGGTACTGTGACAATTCCTCCCAGCGTACTCACTCAGTGGGTTGTAAACTGCCAAATGCCTTCGGTTTGTACGATATGCATGGTAATGTTTGGGAGTGGGTTAAAGATTTGTGGCACGAAAGTTACAGCGGCGCACCGACTAATGGTGAAGCTTGGGAAACTAGTACCAAATATAGCCGAATGCGGGTGGTGCGCGGCGGTTCGTGGTATAATGATGAAGGATCTTTGCGATCTGCTTATCGTGAGTGCTATAGAGATGATCTTGAAATTGATATTATTGGTTTTCGTGTAGTAGTTAACATTGATGAGGAGAAGAAGTAATGTATTTAAACTTAGGTAGCGGCTGTCTTTTACAAATGGTTTTTATACCGGATGGTAAGTTCATAATGGGGAATAACTCTATTAAAGGGGCAAGCCCTGAGCACGAAGTATCCGTTTCTTCGTTCTACATGTCAAAGTATACTGTGACAAATGAACAATGGAATGCTGTTGTAGCTGAGGATATGCGTACAGAAGAGATAAACCCAGACTGCCCGATTGTAGATGTTTCTTATGAAGATATGTTAGACTTTTGCCATAAGATGTCCCAGTTCACTGGTAGAGGCTTCAATCTGCCGAGTGAGGCTGAGTGGGAATATGCCTGTCGAGCTGGAACCGTCAGTAAGTATTACTTTGGAAATGATTCTGAAAACTCATGTCAGTATCTTTGGAGTTATGAAAACTCGGACGGATGCAACCATCCTGTAGGGCAGTTAAGACCAAATAAATACGGGTTGTATGATATGCTTGGTAATGTCTGGGAGTCATGCTTAGATGAATGGCACCCGAATTACGAAGGGGCTCCTGATAACAGTGTTGCTTGGAGAAACGATTTTGTACTGCAGAACGTGGCCCGTGGCGGATCTCGCAACATAGCTGCTTCTCACATAGGTAGTTGTGTTCGTGGTAGGGGTTTCATCACGAACGAACTCACTGGATTTCGTGTTATTATGCACATAACTTAGGGAGTATATGTTAAAATTCAACACTTTTTGCTTAGAAATGACACGTAAATGTACACGCAAATGTAAACATTGCTTACGTGGGAATGCGCAAGATGTAGATATTGATCCAAGTCACGTCAGGAGCTTATTCTCGCAAGTATCGTTTATAGAAATTCTCAGCTTATCTGGCGGAGAACCTCTGTTGAATATTGATGGGATCAATGCCGTCTCATCAGCCATAGAAAATGGTAACACAGTTATTAATAACGTTTGGATATGTACAAACGCAGAGATTTATAACTCACGAATTGGAAAGGCATTGAACCGCTTGTTTTCGTTAGTGGGAAGTTACGAAATAGTGTATTCCAGTGATCAATACCACAACGTTAATAAAAAAGTCGTTGAAATACTACGGCGTGATTATAAAGCGGTGTCTAATGACGGCGGGTACCTTAGTCGGATTTATATTGTGGATCAGGGAAGAGCTATTGGGAACGGCTTATCCTATAAAAAAAGATACTCTATGTCAATTACAAGAAAGGTTGTATATATTACTCCTAATGGAGAGGAACTTTGGTGCGGAGATTTTTACATGAATGTATTCGGAGATGTGTTCAATGGCTTTGATTTTTCATATGAAAATCAAACATTTCCACTTTGCCAAGTTGTTAACTTGGATGCTTATTTAAAGGGGTTAGATTTATGAAAAAATGTGTTGTGACATTTAGCGATTTAGGATATTCTAAATCAAAAGCTGTTATAGTAACTGATGGGAATGCATATAGCACCCCACTAAACAGTGTTGAAAATGTAGGATGGTTAGTTTATATGCTTAAACTACCGACTTCTTTTAACGGCCTACTAGTCACTGTAACTTCTGAAGCAGGTTACCTTAATTCTGTTAGAATTGTTAAAACCACTTACGATCTTTTAGTCTGTAAAGATCCGGATGGTGGCGTATCTTGCAATATAATTGTCAAGCTAATAGTTGATATGTTAAAGGATGCTGGTATTGACTATAATATTAAGGATGTAGGTGTAACAACTACATTATCTTTTGGAGGATAGTATGGAAAAAGATAGAAAGAAGTCTACAAGTGTTGTAGAAGTTGTTCCTGTAAAGTTAGAGAGACACCCGAATGCTGATAGACTTAGTCTTATCAAGGTGTTCGGATATACTTGTGTAGTTTCAACTGAGGAGTATAGCAAGACGCAAAAAGCTGCATACTTACCGCCGGATACTATGGTTCCATATGAGGAACCGTTTAAGTTTTTGTTTACTAATAGTAGTAGGTATGATTTGAATCCGGATGGTACCTTTAGTCGGAATAAGAAGGGCGGTTATTATTATCGCGTAACTGCAAAGAGATTTAGAGGTATAATGTCTATAGGCGTTCCGATCCCTTTACATGGTAATGAAGAAATAGGGGATGATTTGTCAGAGGATTATGGAACTATGAGGTATGAACCTTATATAGCTTCGGCAGGTGGGGAGGATAAGAAACCTCCAATAGGAGTCTATGCTCCAAACTACGATGTGGATGCTCTATTACGGTATGTAACCGTTTTCTCGCCAACAGAATTAGTAGTTGTTACTGAAAAGCTGCACGGGGAGAACTGGAGATGTGTTTTTGATGGAGAGGATTTCCACGTAGGATCTCATACTAAGTGGAAAAGAGAGGGTAAAAATTTGTGGTGGAAGGCGTTACACCTAACACCTGAAATTAAGAAGTTTTGTCAAAATAATGTTAACTCTGTGGTATATGGAGAATCTATCGGCGGAGTTAGGAAATTTCCATATGGTGTTCCTAGTGGGCAAAGACGAGTCAGAGTCTTTGACATTTTAGTAGGGGATCACTATATTGATTCTCAAGAATTGTTTCTTTCTGGAAAGTACGAGGGGTTACCATTAGTACCATTTGTTGAGTTAGTGAAGTACGATCTTGATCATCTAAGAAGCATTGTTGATGGTAAATCAGTTCTTGATGACCATATAAGAGAAGGTTTTGTTATAAAACCAGTTAAAGAGCGTACAGATTTATCTATAGGCAGAGTTGTTCTTAAACTAGTTAGTCCGGCGTATTTGAGTCGGGGATAAAGGGAAATAAAATATGAGTTATCGTTTAACTGATAGGTATGTTTACAAAAGTGTGGATGGAGTGCAGTCCGGTGAGCCCGGAGCAGTAACTTTTCCATCAACTACATCTGGAGTGGTACTGTTAGTTGATGAAATACAACAACATCCAGAAGCAATGTATCACATTGTTGATTGGACTGGGGATATGGATTTAATAGAGTCGTATCCCAATGTGAGACCGTCATTTTCACATATTCCAAAAAGTTATGATGTTCGTGTACATGCTGATGGGGCATGTCAAGAAGGCGTTATGGCTTTTGGTTGCGTGATGGAAACATTTGTAGCTGGAAACTTAGTAATTGAGGAAAAGTCCGCTGTGTTTGGGGAAGGCACAAGCCAGCGAGCTGAGCAACTTGCAGTTATAAATGCTTTGGCATGGGCTTCTTGTAGAGGAGAAAGAGTTATTGTGTATACAGACTCTGACTATGTATTTAAAGGAATAGGGAGTTACCTTGACAGGTGGGTGGCTAACGGATGGCTTACGTACAATCGTAAACCAGTCGCAAACAAGGACTTGTGGATACGTATATTATCTGTCCTTAGATTAGTGGAGGTAACTCCTTTTAAGGTTAAGGGTCATGTTGATCCAACAAATATTATTTGCGATGGATTAGCTAATAATGCTCTCAAAAATTATAAACTTGTTTCTGTTAGAGATCAAAAGGAAAGTGAGATAGATTATAATGTAACCATAATACTTAACACCTCTTGTTCTAGTGGGATTATGAGGAGTTGGGTGTCTTTAACTGGAGAGGTTGATGAGGATCTGTCATTTGATTTTGGGAATGGAACAAGTGAAAGAGTCAAGCCTATGGCTTGTACGTCAGTACTTGAGTATATAATTAATAGTTTACCTGGTAAGAACATATTACTTAGAACAGACAGGACGGTCTGCACCATTATGACACAGTATATAGAAAGTTGGGCGCAAAGCTCGTGGGCTAAGCCTGCTAAAAATAACGCAGAATGGAGAAAGTGTCACCGTACTCTTGGTAAAGTTAATGATCTCGGGTATGTGATTACTTGGGGTATTAGATAGGAGAAGCAATATGGTAAAGGACTTCACCAGACCATTAAGAGTGGAAGATGTAGTCGATTACATGACCGCATATGAAGCGTTAACACTCATGGAGGAAACGAGTTGTGATTGTGCTGAGTGTTATTATTTATGTAAGACACCTTGTATAGGAACCCCACATGATATTATGAACATTATCAACCTGGGTTACGCGAGGCAGCTTATGTTAGTTGGTTCAGATATGTTGATAATTAGACCGGCATATACTGGTTTGTCGATACGATGGATCGCTGATTCAAGTAAGCTGCGCTCACTTAGTAGTGGGTGGTGCTCTTTTGTCACCGAACCGTTCCAAAGCTATACTGGTAGACAGAAAAGGTGCTCAATACAGGATGCTAAGCCTCTTGGGGGGCGCATAGCTATTCATTACAAACACCCTGTAGAGAGTAAAAACCAAAAAGTCTGCCAGGAGTTTGGGGTAAACCATTATCGAGAACTCATTATTGCAACCTGGGCGTCCAGATTTGCGGAAATCGTTGTAGAACGGTGGGTAGAAGAGATCGGTAACGATCTCATTGTATTATAAACATCTAATAGGAACTGGATTAGCCCAACTTTGCAGTAGTCATTGTTTAGTTGGGCTTTTTCTTTTTGTAGTATGAATAGTAAATTAATGTCTCAAAAAGGTGTGTATAAACACATATTGTCAGATGCAGCTATCAGAAGTCGTAAAAGTCGCCGAGAGTTTTCTAAGGAATGGCTATCGGTTGGTAAACCTACTGACAAAGCTTACGGTGAGTTTGGTATAGATAATGGAAACGAGGGGAAGTATTTTCCTATCTTTGACCCAGATAGTGCGTTATCTGCTCTTTATCTGTTGAGAAAGGCTCACAATCTGCTTGATATGAGAAGTATTATCGAGAGAGCTGAATTTCAGCTCTATCCAGACGACATGATAGGTATTCCTTATTTTGTTAACAGGTCAAAGGTGAGCCCTAAGTTTACAGATCATCTTAAAAATAGTATATTAGATTGCACTACTGAGGAACTTAAGAACGAGTTCTCTACATCAGTAAGTAAGGGGGATTCCTATACTGTTCCTTGTGTTAGGGATGCTTTGATGTATAACTGGTTGTGGTTAAAGGGAATGTTTAAGTATGACGGAAAGTATAAGGATTTGAAGGGAGCTCCTATTATATTTTCTACACTGAAACCGGAAAAGCGGAAACAGATTCTTGATCTAATACCAATGATTTGTGAAGACATTTACATTCTCGCAGATACTTTTCCTGATGAATATGCTAGTCACACGCTAGCTATTCGTTTACTGTGTGAAGAGTACCTTACCCCCAATTCACAATAATTTTCATAAGGGAGGTGTTCCTCCCCATTTCTATAATATTATAGGAGATAACTATGAATTCTGAACATGCAGTTGTAGGGTCGGAACTTGCTTCTACATGGTTGCGTTATAAAAAACTATGTTAGCGTATGTGTGCCGTATGAGTAAAGTGGTGGATCTTAGCCATATATCACCTATAGGTGTTGAGTGTATCTTTACCTGGGAGGAAGCTATGGAATATCCGCCCTTCGAAGATTTCTCAGATGAGGAGTTAGATTTGTATTTATATACAAATGGAGAAGTACCTCATTTTGAAATGAGAGAAGTATAAATACCCCGTATGTGGGGCAGTAGTATAACTAACATTTAACTAAGGAACGGAACGTTATGTCCAAAAAAGTTAGAAACGATGTTGATGGAAGTCAGCTTAGTGAAGCAATTAAGAAGATAGAAACTATTGGCTGGGAAGAGGTATGCTTTTCAGATTTTAAGAATGTAGTTGCTTATACCAAAGAACGTAGGGTATTTGAGTCAAATGTAGTACACTTCCCTGTAGAGGATCTGTCCTACTACTACGGCGTTGAGGAGCCGAATGGATATACTTATGATCTGCTTGAGATCTTAACTCGAGATGGCACTTATACACCAGTATGGTTGGGCTTACGCTTAGATCGTAAAACTTTTGCGTATATGGGTTGCCAGTTGAGGTATTTAGATGAAGATATAAAGTTATACCCCATCGATTCGAGCCTGCGATTTTTTGCCCTTGATAATCTCAGGGCTACAATAGGGTCGGATAGCTTTGATGATCTCCAAGAGTTCGTTAAAAGAACTAAGCGTACTATAATCAAAGTTACTCCAGTCGCTACTTTAGCAGATGAAAGTTCTTTACCTTCTCATAAATTTATCCCAGTCAGTACATTGAAAAACATTTCCTTAAAGGGCAAGTTAGATATTTTTGATGTGTGGAACTTGGCATGGAATGATTCTCTCCGTTTGAGAGTTTCCAGTATTTTGGAATCAAATGTCCCAAGTCGTTTGGAAAGTTTTATAGAACCACTGGTGTCGGATGGTAGAAATATTAGGTTATGGTTTAGTGTGAGTGGATTTGATAAAACTATGCAATTGATATTTAACTTTGACGATAATCCTAAGAAGTGCGGTATTGGCTATGTAACTGTCGGTTATTCTAAAGAAGGTGGGGCTGAGTCTGAAATCAGGCAGCTTGAGAAGTCTGATTTACCTAACTTACTGTCCGCTGGTGTATTACCAGCTTTGTTGAATTTAGACAAACAGGTACAACTCTTCCAGCTTTTTTGGCCGGAAGATGCAAAAGAGAAAAACTAATATGGAAAGATGTTTGATCGAAATAGAGATCCTGGCGTATTGCCGGGCCGAGTTCAGGAAAGAGCCGTCTAGGATTTTCAGTCTCGTTAACGAGCAAGAGAACCAACTGTACTTCTTAGTTTTCGAAGATGGTTCTAGTATGGTTGTAGGTGCTACTCATAGAGATGGTTTAGTAACTATAAATGGTAGTGTAAAAGGTATAGAGTTCGGGATTCCATTGTGCAATGTTATACGCCAGACCATTGCCGAAGGTATTATTTATAGCTATCTGCAGAAAAAACATGAGTGGAGTTCCACCGTTGTGGCTGTTCCAATTGTCAGTGTCTATGAACCTGCATTTAAGAGGTACATAGAAGCCATAAGAAACGATGAGACTGTGGGTATCTTTCCGCACGAAGATCCTAGAAGTAGAGTGCCTATATACGCAAAGGTCCTTGTGCACGATGTAGGTGAAGAAGTCGAAAATGAAAATCTTCGTTATATTGAAGTCATTGATTACGAAATCGACCCAGATACCTGGAATTTCAAAAGGAGATTTGTTGTCACTAAGGTAGTCGAGTACACCTATTCCTTTAGCGTAAAGGGTTTAGGTCATGGGATTAAATTACCAAATGAATGTGATCCCTATCTAAAGCAGCGTGCATAGTATCATATGAACATTACTCCCTACTAGTTTACATTAGTAGGGAGTAATCAATCTTGGGAGAAGAACATGCTACATGCTATAGAAAGTCGGGAAGGGCTAGTTCCTAATATAAGTATCAGCTACAAAACGTTGATTATTACCAATGTTGCCCAGGAGTTATATGAGGAAATTTGCCTTAAGATTACAGACACTTATATAGATAAGCTTGTAGAGTCTACGGTGCAGGATAGTGGTGGTTTGCAGTGGAGTGCGGATGTATTAATGTATCCTGTTGAACAGGATTTCGTTACTCATTTATGGAAAGGCAAAAACTTTGAAGCAAAAGCTTTGAAAGTACCAAAAAACTATCTTGTTGGAGAGGTAGATATAGATGTAACAGCTAAATTGAGAACGGTCTTCGAAGCTATAGTTTATAGGGATGGTAGAGCTTCCCTTGTTAGCAAATGTAAGGAGTTCGAATATTCAATAGTTATATCGGATTATATTGCCTTTCAAGCAATAACTGATATAAGATTGATTGACCTGATTTCAGAGGTGTATTTTCGCCTTTTTGGGGTTGTTTGTGATATGGAGATTCCAAAAGAGCTGGCTATATCAACGCAGACTGCACATATCACAAGTAGACGGAGAAAAATAGCCAGGGCTGCTTTAATAAATTAAACTAGTGAGGTAAATCATGAATATTGTATATGTGTACAATGGTAAGTCTCATTTTCTGCAACTGGATAAAATTTGTACTAATTGTCCAGTTTGTAAAACTTATATCGATGCGTGGCCTAGTTTAGAGCCTGGCCAACCTAATAAGAAGACTTGTATAGCCTGCGATCTTGAGTTTGAGGCTGTGAATGAGTACACCGATCAATCCCGTTTATTACGGGAGTTAGTTGAGAAATCTGCAGATGCGGCTTCTGTAGTTCAAACTATTGCCGATTTCAACGGTGTAGGTACTGAAACAGTTGTCGAGATAATTCGATACGAAGTGGAGAGGCATAAAACGTGACTAAGATGAGTAGATTGTATACAATAGTAGCAAAAGACGAAGTTGGAGATGAGTTCTTTATAGAATTTGATTTTCCTAATATGTGGCAACTTATCGTTATTAAAGATGGGACTGCTGTTAATCAATTTGTTATAGGCTGTAATCTTATTTATGAAAGGATTGACTTTGTCCCGGAGACTGTATTTCTTACAGATGATGTGGCTTTAGCAAAAAGTGTTCTTCCGATGGTTGCTGGATTGAGTACCTTTTCTGCAAAAATTGTTGAGGTAGATCCTGAGAAGGTTGTTAAACATGTATTTGTTTATACTGAACATGGCTTTCTTACAGACGCTATATTCGAGTCTGATACTCCTGAGGACGAGCCGTTCTTCGGAGACGTGAGCAGAGCGGCGTTAATAGATAAACCGTCCGCTGATAAACTGTGTGAAAAAGGTGCTCCAGACGATCTTACTTGTGTACAAGTAAGTTGGGAGCTTGTTTTGTTTTTATTTATTGCGAAATGGTTTAGGTAAAGTAGCAGGGCCTATCCGCGTCGTTTATAAATGTACTGTGGATAGGCTTTATAATTAAAAGGAGACTATTATGTCTAACATGTATTTTAGTTTGTTTACGTTTGATAGAGCCTTTAAAGATTTAGATGAACTAGTTTTGGCGCTATTGGATAAGGGTAAAGTTCCACTAACAGAATTTGAAAAGGAATATCTGATTTTACCTGTTGGATTCCGGTACCCCTCTTGTATGGAAAAGCTTGGTGTTATATCAATAAATCCTGTAAGCAAGTTCCGTCACGCAGTTGCTTGTGGAGGAGACATATCTCAGCGTAAATATCATGGATATAACATTCCGAAGTTTAGGACTTCGGGAAACATATTCTACGCTGTTGCGAATATGTTACGTGATGTGGATTCTACCTGTGAGATCACCCAGTACAACTTATGGGAAGGATGGGTGGAAACATCCTGTTTTAAGGAAGTCAAACTCCTCGAGTCATGGTTAGCTTCTCCTAGCTCGGAAGCCTGGAGAAATTCTGAGGTTTTCTCATATAGCCCAGATACAGTCGGTAAGACTGTAGAGGGGGCAACTGCTGGTCCATATAAAATGGTTGAGGAAGCCGTCAAAACGAGAGGTAATGCCTGTAAGTCGGGAATATTATATGGTGACGAAATAGGAGACGTACGCCCGGTATTCTACGGCGGAGCCTCGAGAATGGGAAGTCACGATATGCTTCTCTCTGAATGGGCGGGGTTGCTTGTAAAAACGTTGTATTATGGCAGACTCGATTTGTCTGAGTGTATGGTTGATGCTCCAATGCAACTAAGTTTTTGGAGGCTGTTAACTGCACTTGGTGAATATCAGAACATATGCGCTGGTTTTGCCGAAGCGCATGCAAATTATCCATCTATAGGTAATATTCCAATGAATGTTTTATCTGGGCTGGGTATTGTTATAACCTAATCAAAAAAAAAGGACATCACCCAAGTGTGATAAATACACTTGGGTGATAACAAAAATATTATGGCAAAAAAGATAGATCAATTAGTCGCAGAAGCGGGTTACCGCCGCACTGATCATTTTGGTAAAGTATGTCAGTACGTGGCAAAGAAAGTTAGACCAAAACCAACTACAGTAGAAGAAGTTTTGGATATAGCTGTACCGTTGTTCGGAATGCCGCCGGATGTTCTTGAAATGCGAAGGATTCCTCAACCTTTTAAGATGCTTGGCGAGGAAGGTAAAGACTTCCAACATGGCGCAATCGCTCAGATGGAAACTTGTTCAAGGATGCCTGTCTACAGTGATGGTATGTTAATGCCTGATGGTCAGCCCGGTTGGGGTATTCCAATTGGTGGGGTAGTAGTACTGGACGAAGCCGTATCTCCAAGGTTTGTTGGAGCAGATATAGCTTGTAGAATGAGGTTAACTATACTCAAGCACCTGAAGCCGGGGGAAATAATTGGCAGTTTGCAAAAAGCTGTGCTTGACATGATTCTCAACGTTTCCCATTTTGGTAGTAGTGATCCTGTCTTCGGTGATGGTTATATTAGAGACCATGAAGTAATGGAAGACCTCGTATGGAAAGAGATCAAGGCACTGGGGCGTTTGAGAGCTAAAGCTGCAAAGCAGCTCGGGACTAGCGGATCTTCAAATCATTTTGTAGAAGTTGTTGTTGGCGTGGTAGTAGCCGAAAATAGTAATTTACCACTTCGCGTTGGTGATGAATTTGTTGCTTTGATGACCCACAGCGGGTCGCGCGGCACTGGTAAACAAATCGGGGATCACTACTCGGATGTTGCAGTTAGGGAGTCAAAAAACTATGCTAAGAAAATACCCCCATTCTATGAGTGGTTATACACAGATTCGGAGGCTGGGCAGGAGTACTTAGCTGCAATGAATCTTATGGGACGTTATGCTGCAGCGAATCATGAACTTATTCACCAGTTCTTTCTCCGTATAAGCGGGTTCGAGGAGCTTGTCCATTTTGAGAATCACCATAACTTTGCTTGGGAACTTCCTGATGGTAGAGTTTTACATAGGAAGGGTGCTACTCCAGCAGAAAAAGGTAGAATGGGTATTATCCCAGGATCTTCTGGTACTGCTGCTTACCTTGTAGAAGGTTTTGGTAATGAAGAGTATCTTAACTCCTCTTCTCACGGTGCTGGAAGAGTTTCGGCCCCTAGCAAAGTGATCGAGAATTACGATGCTAAGCGTGTAGAGGCACATTATGCTAAACACAACATTCTTAGGCACGGTGTAGCGAAGTGTGAAACCTTGTTTGCTTATAAGGACATCGAGAGGGTGATGTCCCTACAAAGTGAGCTTGTAAAACCAATTGCGAGGATGTTTCCTCGTGTTGTAGTAATGGGCGGGGATGCCCCTACCTGGAGAGAGATTAAGGAAAATAAAAAGCGTTTAAGCGCTAAAAGGAGATAAGGACATGAAAATATTGATAACAGTTCGAGAGTTATTTGATAAGCACGTATGGACGGAATTTTGCGATATTCGTGGTATAGAGTACTATGCCGCAGAGGCTCTGACTGATGATCACGAGTATGAACTCAGCTTGGAGCAAGCTGTAGACCTTGGGCTCATACCACCAGAAGATGACGGCATACCGTGGTAGTAAAAAGGAGTAGGTATTTATTTATGAAAATTACTATAACGCTTGATGAGTTACTTAGAAGAGGCTCGTGGGTCTCATTTTCTCAGGAAAGGGGTATAGATCCTATGTCCTGGGAAGAACTAGGACGATTCCGTGAGTATGAATTAGCTGAGAAGGAGTTCGTAGACTTAGGTATTGCGATGAGCCTGGTTATACAACACGACGAAGATTACGGTTTAGATGGTTAGATTAAACCAGATAATCATTTATTGATTAATTTTTACAGTAATTTAAACGGGACCTGTGGTGGGCACTGCAGGTCCTCTTTAAGGAGAAATTATGAAAGATACTATAGATGAAATTCTTAAAGAGGTTGAGCTGAGAGTTGGAAAGTCCTATACTTACTCATTTAAAGCCCGCTTGAGGAGAGCTATAGATGACTCCAAGTTATTTCCATCTAAGATAGAGGTTTACGCCTCTTTAATAGAAGAACTTATTAGAGTTTGGAAAGGAAACACTGATCCTGAAAATAATCAAATAGCCGGAATTATGGTTTGCCCCAGGTGTGGTTACATCACATGGTTCAATTGGATTGTGACTAATGAGTACGGTACAGTTACAATGAAATGTAATGACTGGGACGACCCGGAAAAAGATTGTGAGTGCTTGAGCTTTTACTAAGGAGTGTGTGATGAATATCACATAAAATATAAATGGTCATCGGATTGTCCGTGGGCAAGTTTGACTATATCTGCTCATATGGATGATATAACGGTTGGCGTGAAAAACCTACTCCGACTATAGGAACAGCTTTTCCATCAAATTTCGAGAGGAATTTATACGAGTGTGCGGGTTTGGTCACGATAGATGGTGGTCATTCTATGGAGTATACAATTTCATTATGAAAATTCCTAGGATTTTATATGATAGCGGGTACGCTGAAGTAATAGACCAACCCGGCAACTCTGAGGAAATCGAGGATAGTCTTATATGGCATTTCCAGCAAAACAATCCTGAACTTATAGTTGAGGACGCAAGGAGATTTCTCGAGTTGTCAGAGGAGCAGTGTGAGGGCCTTAGGTTTATACTTAAGGCCCGTGGAGTAAACAAGTGGTTCCTTGTTAGACGTATTCTCATACGTTATAAGGATGTTATTTTAAGGGAGATACAGTACAGGCACAAGAAAATACACCAACGTGTTGGGGGTAAGCGGGAATTGTCCTTTTTAAAGATAGAACTTCGTGTTTTAGAAGCTATCAGAAAGGACATACGCTTTCTTTGTCACAGTGAAAGGAACATAAATTGGCCTAAGTCTTCGTCCGCAAGAGTGACGAAAGCTATGGGTTCTTTTGATATAACTAAAACAGTTCTCGGGAAACTAAGAGAATCTTGTAAACACTTTATGAAATCTGATATAATCAGACAACATATGAGAAAGTATGGGGGTAGTTCCTAATGGATATGAGTATTTATTACCACCAGGCAACAGTTTTGCTGGGACCAAGTAGGAGTGCATTAACTACAAAAGACTGGGGTTTGTCTCCGGTCTTTATGAACTCTGCTGAGAAGAGTAAGCGTAAGGTAGTAGATGATGCCTTAGAAGCGTGTCAAATAATGGAGTACTTAAATGTACCTTACGTGTATGAAACGGCTGGTGGGTACCATGTAGTATTTGATGCTATGCTGAACATGAAGGAAATTAAAACCACCTATGAAAAGTTCCTGTTTGGATTTGCACACGGCTTGTTTGGGTCTTTTGATCCCATATACATAGCAACTTGTATCCGCGATACATGTGCATTTATCAGGGTAGGATTAAAACCTGACAGAGCAAGCAGGGATATTTTTATGGTTTATCCGGGAGAAGATTTAACTGCGCTTTCTCCTGTTATTAGAAGGCATGCTGAGTGCCTTAAAATTTATGATAATCGTTTATCGGTTATAGGGCCAGAAGAGGTGTATTATGAATAAGATAGATTTATCTCACGAATGGTGGGATTTCACAAGGCGTGGTGAATGTGCAGATCCGCGGTACTTACCTGTGTTCGATAGAATATTCTTTTCGGACCAGACAGTTGTATATCCAGAAGTTTTGTGTATATGGACGAAAGCTCCAGCCTACTTTGTCGAGTTGTACGGCGGAAGAATTGAGGAACTTAAAAGAGCAGGTGTTCTTGTTCTTGCCCAGGTTTCCTATAATGGATATTCTACAGTGGATGTGCCAGACCATCCAGAAGTTTTGAAGCTTGGCCGAACCGTCGTAGAACCGGGAATTAAACCGGAGTGGACTGATCCTGAATCTTTAGTAACTCTACTTGGCGGGGGAGAATATGTCAGATTTCGCGGGGATCCTGTAATCCCAGGATTTACCTGTATTCATCATATAGCTAACTTAGCTGATATTGCTGTTAAGTTAGGTTCAAATAGAGTTACAATCAATCTTCTTCAACCTTATTACAGAATCAACGGAGAGAAGGTTGGTGATCGCCTTATAAGACTTGGAGTTAAGGTGTGTCTTAACCAGTCTTATAAGCAAAAGAAGGAACTTGTGCAAAAGGTGGTTGATGCTCTTAAAGCAAAAGGTCTTGGAGTGGCAGCGTGTGCAGAAACAGCTTTTCTTGTTAGGCCGGTAGACGCTGTAAGTGACTGGAAGTACGTAAAAGGATTGCTACCTCCGGCCTGCTCAGACCCGAGTTGGGCAAAATTACTAAAACCCGAGTTGCAGGGGTTTCTTGTAACTGGTTCTAGGAAAAACTGTAATTGTTGTTATACAAGAGATTTAGGCAATTATGGAACTGAGTGTGGGCGATGTGGTTACTGCTATGCTAGAAAGCGTAGTAATCAATAACTGTTAGTATCTATGGGTGAGGGTTTATGCCCTCACCTCTATTTTTGATTATGGATATTGTATTATCAGAAAACTGTATTCTCAAACTTGTTTTGATACAAGGTAAGGCACTTGCCGGGTCAAATATTCGTCCATTTTACATTGGAAAGTACCCTGTTACTTGGGCACAATGGCGAGAATTGTTCAATTCTGGCCTATCCACTTGCTATGAACCTAGTGAAATACCAGTTATTGGTGTTTCCTACAGGGACGCTATTGAATTTTGCCAAAGGCTTAGCGAGTTAACTGAGAAACATTTCTTCTTGCCAAGTGTTTCGCAATGGAAATATGCGTTAGGAGAATGGGATACTATTGAACTGAAAAAACATGCTTGGACCCCGCAAAATTCTAACGGTAAGTTACATAAAGTAGGCGAACTTCTACCCAATAATTACGGATTGTATGATATGTTAGGTAATATCTGGGAATGGTGCACAGATGGAGGGCATAGAGAAGTAGTGATTAGTGGATTGGGTAAAATGTATGTTCGTGCTACTATAGGCGGTTCCTTTAAAACTAATAGAAGTGTAATGGGTGGTATAAAACATATGGAAGAGGTTCATGTAGAAAATGACACTGGATTTAGGGTTATACACCCTATCTAATTACTGGAGATATTTATGGAATTAAATATTAGAATAAGTGAATCCTGCATACTACAACTTGTTCCCATAAGGGCCAAGAAAAAGGTTGATGGTATATCTTCCTTTTATATAGGAAAGTACCCCGTTACAGAACAACAGTGGGCGGTTGTTATGGGAACAGAGATATCAAAATCGTTCTATAACCGCCCAACCACTATGGTTCCTTACTGTGAGGCAGTCGAATTTTGTGAAAAGCTTGGCAAGATGGCTGGGCGGCGATTTAGATTACCTACTACACAGCAGTGGGAATATGCGTGGTCATGCGGATTAAGTTCTCCCAATTGCGTAGTTCAGGATGATAGAAAAGTAGAAAGGATAGCTTGGTGCAAATCTAATTCCGACGGGCGCACTCACCCGGTTGGGGAATTAGAGCCAAATAGCTGGAGCCTGTACGATATGTTGGGTAACGTTTGGGAATGGTGCTCCGATACAACAACAGTTCCGAGGACCTCTTATTTAGGGGATACTCCAATTACTTACGAATGTGAGTTGAGAGAAGTTAGAGGTAGTTCCTTTGAGGAACCGTATATAGAAATTAGAAGTCGCAGAAAATCTACCTGTGAAGACTATGACTTGGGGCTCAGAGTCGTAGCTAGTTGGAGAAAATCACCAACCAAAAAGAGGTAAAATTATGATTGAACGCTTGTTCCATAGAATTAGTATTTCTGATAGAACACTCAAGTCTTTAATACATGAGGGCTTAGTAGCCCCCCATGCTAAAAATAAGAACGGTCATTATATAACTTGTCACTGTTCAGATACGGTTTATGAAGTCTCTGCGGAGATTTATCTGTATTGCGAAGATTTTGTAAACGGCCCTGGTTACGAAGACTTTGAGCGCCGTTTAGTCGAAGATGGGGCGGCATTCTCACCTAAACATTTCTCAGTACGGGAAATTTGGAAGCGCCGTTTTGAAAGAGAACATTGTTGCAGACTAACGGAAAAGTATAACAGTAATCCTGTTTTTGTATAGGATACATGATTTAAGGTGGGGTTATTTATTATCTTTTAGAGGATATTATGCCATACTATGAAGTAACTGGGAATATTTTCAATACGCACTGCGATGCTGTTGGTGATACTAACAACTGTGTTGGTGTAGCTGGAGCTGGAATTGCCCTTGAGCACCATGTTCGCTATCCTATAGTATTTGAGGAGTATAAAGCGGATTGTAAGAATGGGCTTCTTAATCCTGGTGGGGTTTACTATTACAATATGGGAGGTAAGACTCACGTTAAATTTACTATCAAAGATCACTGGCGAGACCCATCAAAAATAGAATGGGTTGAGAGCTGTTTGAGAGAGTTAAAAAGAACTTTTAGAGACCACGGCTTGAATAGCATAGCTTTGACGCTAATGGGAACTGCTAACGGTGGTTTGGATAAAAAGGAAGTTCTTAAATGTATGCGAACGCGCCTTAAAGGAATGAAAGATCTTACAGTTGTTGTTTATCATTTCGATAAGCATGTATCATGCCCAGAGTTTAGATACATGGAACAATTGATTAGAACTCCAGGAATTTTAGAGCTATTGCCTAAAGAATCTGGAATTAACGGTCCATTCTGGATGAAAATGCATGATGGAATAGTAGAAAGAAGAAATATCTTCTCTATGTTTCCTTATGTGTACTCCGAAGCTTTTGGGGACAGATTTAAGAAACGTGAACTTATGAAGAGTTTGTTTATGTTTTTAAGGGAAAGGGCTTTTAGTGATAAATTAAAGCCTGTCCGCAGAATTGTAGTTATAGAACATCCGCGAGCAAAGCTTGAGCGTGTTAGAGATGTTCTAGATGCTGTTGTTGAACCTGTAGATGGGAACAGCTATTTACTAATTGTTAGCGAGTTTAGTAAAGCAGCGTACGGTTGGGCAAAAAGAAAAGCTTTTGCTCATGAGAAATATGTAGGCTCAAGTTCGTTATACGGTGATGAACTATTTGTGTTTACAGACAATAACAGTACAACACCAGGTATAGACCGGTGCATAGAATCTGCTGAGAATAGGCAGATAGAAGTAAACATTTACTAATAGGAGATAAATATGGATTTAGATAAAGTTACACCTTTGTGGTTAGCAGATGAAAATAACCTGGTTACAGGCATGTTAACAGTCTTTGAGAAAGAGGAACGGGAATGGGTTGGAAATTGTCTTAATCCCCAGTGCGATGGCCGCGTCTATGATCAAAAAATCATCTATAAGGATGAAGACGGTAAGCTGTTTTCGCATACAGAAACAGAGAGAAACTGCGTGGTAGGTTGTAAGTACCATGATATAAATAATGATGATTGGGTTGGCTGCTATACAGAGAAAAACTAATATGGAACATACGCATGTATATGTTAATAAAGAGAACTCAAAAGACGTAGGGCCGTGCGCGAGGGTCTATTTTCCTAAGGAAGAAGTTCGTCTTCTTGAGAAAATTGTACCGGAGTTGGATATGTATTACAGATCTACTGCTGATTTAGTTGATAATCACTACTGTCTTCTAATGACAGTAGAAGACTTACGCTCGATTATTATCGAGTTGCAGAATGAACTTCCGACTCTTGGAAGTGTTAGCGTGGCGTTGCAGAACAAAGTAGATCTAATTTGTGTGTACAATGTAAGCTACTTTACTTTGTTGTTCAACCAGATATTAGTTTTCTGGCATAGTCCTCACAGCAAAATGACTGCACATAGAGAGAAACTTGTTTGCTTAGAGCTCAGCAGTGTAGACTACGAAGATTAATTTTGATAACCCTGTATGTGTATGTCATATACAGGATTCTATTTTTTTACTACGAGTACTTAGAGAGGTATATTAATATGAGTAGGATTGTACATCATGAAAAGTTTGAATCTCTTAAGCCTTTATTTCCATCGTTTGGATCCCTTGGAGTATACGCTAAAGGGAAATTGTGGTTAGATACCGGCAAGCCTTTGGGGTTTAATGTATGTGAGGAGCGGCCCGGTAAATCGGATGAAGATTTACTTCTTATGGCATATGCGTATGCTATGGGAAAAGTTTTGCAGGCATTAGAACCTATAGATTCCGTCAAAAAGTTTGTATTCGAAGGTACAGAATATGATCCGGATGAGGAAACAGGACAACTTTGGGTTCATAATATAGAGCCCAAGTCAATACGAGAGTACGATATTAAAAGCTGGGATAATCTTACTACTGCATTAAAGGAGAATGCGGATTTACCAGAGTTAGGTTGGCTTATAGAAAAACTGAATCATAATGTGAAACCCCCTACGTATGTGTGCATAAACGAGGCAGACGAAGGAGCAGCGTTTGTGCGTAATTACTTTATTTTTGATGAGAACTGGACGGAACCGTGGGCTTCTAAAGATGTCTCCGACGGTTTAGACAATCTCATAAAACATGCGATTGTGGCTCATGAAAAATGTGAGTGTGATAGTCTTCGGTTTACTACTGGTTGGCAGCTGTCCTACGATTGGTGCACAGAAGAGCCTGTTGTTGTGTTCGGCGATGAACGGTGGTATGGTGAGTAGTTATTAAATTTAGCTTATTCAGTATGTACGTATACGGGATTTTGCTTTACATGGTGATATTTCTGAAGGAAGCGATCAGGCGAAGAAAATTCTGTCTGAGTTAAAATACTACTTCTAAATTAGTAATATAATAGCCCCTATAATGTCTTGAGAATCTTTTAGCATAGGTAGGTATACCTTTAGAGATAAAATGGCTTCTAGGGGCTATTTTATTCGTTATATTATGTATGTTAACATAGGTAATGGTTGTATAATTAAGCTGGTGAAAATTCCTGGTGGTAAGTTACCTACTGACGAAGAAAAGAAAGTTGATTCGTTTTGGATTGGTAAATACCTTATTACTCAAAGACAGTGGGTAGCTGTGATGGATAACAATCCATCACATTTTAAAGGGCTCGATTTACCAGTCGAGTCTGTATATAGGAACAAGTGTGTTAGTTTCTGCAAGAAATTATCACTCGTAACTAATCTTACTTGCAGATTGCCGTCGGAGATCGAGTGGGAATATGCCTGCCGCGCTGGTTCAGATTCTGAATACTTTTTTGGCGATGATGAAGACGAACTTGTCCGGTATGCCTGGTGTCATAATAATTCGGGTGGAAAGACTCACCCAGTCGGCGAGTTGTTACCTAATAGATTTGGTCTATATGATATACTAGGTAATGTGTGGGAATACTGTGATGATAGTAGTAACATAGTGCGCGGCGGTTCCTGGTACAACAATCCGTGGTTCGTGCGCTGCGCCACTCGTAGCAGGAACGAGCCAGACAGCCGGGCCTACTACCTCGGGTTTCGGGTCGTGGTGTCGTCGTCTAATAAGTAATAATAGAAGATAAATTAAGGTGAACTATGGAACAATATATTGTAGTACCAAAAAGTCAGCTGCTGTCAGCAGTTGTTAAGAGTAACACAGATGGTATTGATTATAACGGCTTATGTGTAGAGATACGCGGATCATTAGATGCTGTTAAACATATAAGTCATAAAGTACATGAGGTTTATTGTCATGAGCTTGTAATTGAGCCACCGACCTGTTACTTACATCTTCGTTCTACTGAAGATATGCAAGAAAACGATATTGCTGCCCTAGACATACTAAGTGGGGCTGTTACTGTCAGCACTTATGATCTTAGGTACGATGGGTGTGTGACATGTCACATCTATCCAGTAGATGATTATAATCGGTGGCTAATTGGGCATACCGGTGAGCCTCAACCTGAGTGTCTAGAGCTTCTTTTTGAGAAGTATGTTAACTGGAAAAAGGCTAGAAGCAAAACTTGGGCTGAGCGGCGAGCAACTGGTAGTGTATACTATGATTTGGCTCTATCCAGCTACTGCAACTTAACTTGGAAACAGTTACATGGAGTTCCAAAGGGGGAGTGTTCTGTGACTAAAGAATGCTATGAATATGGAATACCAGAAATCGAGTGGAATACTCTGCCGAGAGTAATCTTGGATTTCGTTAATGATGGACACTAAAATTGTGTGTTTAGGGGAAGGGGTTACCCTTCCCCTTGTTGAGCTCCCAAGTGTCGAGGTATTTGCGGACAGGCGTGTTTTTATGGGAAAGTACGCCGTTACAGAAGAACAGTGGAAGTCTGTTGTGAAAGATAGGCGCGTTTTCTTTAACCAGGATGCAAATTTTCCGATTATTTACATAACTCATGATAATGCCTTAGCCTTTTGTAAAAAGCTATCGGATAAGACTGGACTTAAGTTTTACCTACCAAGTGAAATGGAGTGGGCAGTCGCGTCTCTATTTGGTAAAGAAGAGTGTAAGGGTATACGTGATAGTAAGCTTTCACGCGAGTACGCGTGGTTCAGAGAGAATTCAAGGCAGAAAGTACACCCAGTCGGGAAGCTAAAACCAAACAATTGGGGACTGTACGACATGTTTGGGAATATTTGGGAGTGGTGTAGTAAACCGGTCAGTAAGGGTGGATCCTGCCAATGTTATTCAGTACATATAATGACTTCTAATGTACCTGGCACTATCGGTTTCGACCGTAATACAGGGTTACGTGTACTTATGGAGGAATAGCTTATGGTTATTCGTATAGGTGATGGTATTACTATGGATCTCATAGAGGTTCCGAATTCTATGATACTTATGGGGAAGTATCCAGTTACTCAGATGCAGTGGGCTGAGGTAAACAAGACGCTTCTGTCTGTAGACAGGAAAGATAATTTTCCTATTACTAATGTATCCTGGGATGGTGCGAGAAAGTTCTGTTCTACATTATCTACAGTAATAGGTTTTTGTGTACGGCTTCCTGAGTTGGAGGAGTGGGAATTCGCCTGTAAGAGTATTACAAACAGGCCTCATATATCAAATCTTGATAGAGATGTTATAGATAAACACGTTTGGTATAAAGGCAACTCTAATGGAATACCGCACATAGTAGGTGAGAAGAATCCAAACAAGATAGGTCTATATGATATGTATGGTAATGTTTACGAATGGTGCGGCAATAAAGGGAAGAACCATCCAAGCATGGGATGGCTTAAATTCGCTGCGGGTGGTTGCTATTGTAGTAATATGTGGGAATTGAAACGTCCTGTTCAGTATACACAAAGTTTTAAAAAGGCAACCCTTGGGTTTAGGGTAGTTATAGAAAAGGAGTAATATTATGAGTGCAAAATGTTTAAATGTTAGAGAAGTGACAAAAAACGCTGTTTATGCAGCATTTACTGAAGAGAGGTTAATTTAATATGAGTATAACTGGTAATGTAATATTTGGTGAAGCCGGTAATATAATCGGTACTGTTAATGCTCTTAGAAGCGTGCAAGATATCTTGCACGCTGTAAGGGACGGATCTCTTGTAAGGAGAGCCAATGAGCTTGTAGAGAAGCTGTTGCTGCCTGGAGAAAGGTACAGGATAAGGTTTAATAAAGACGGTCCATCTGAACTAAGGTACTACGATGGAACAAGTCTCGTTATTTGCGGGGAGATTCTACTTGAGGTAATGCAGAACCTGTTCGATAGAGGAATATTAACTACAAGTGAAGCTATGCTATATATGCCTGATATGAGGAAATTTAGCATTGAGTTCAGAGAATATTTCTGTGGTAAAATAAACAGGTTATTTCCTACGGAGGAGTAAGCCGTGTTATTGGATCACGAAATGACCTATTGTTAGAAACTATGAGGAAGCACATGTTTATGGTAACTCATTTCGATTCTAAAGAGGATTTATCAACAGCATTAGAATGCTATAACGAGTTAATAGGATTAAAAGGTTAAGTGAGATCATAATTATGAAAGAAACTATTACTTTAAATATTGTTGAGGCAAATACTTTTGTCGAACGGATGCAACCGAGCACGGATAATGTTTTGTATAAAGGGCATGTAGATATTTATTACAAAGAGCCGCTACTTGCCAAGTTTAAATACAATTTTGTTGGGGTAGGTGAGATATATGGCCCTCTTGGTGTTGTAACAAGGGAACCTAAGTTAAACGATCGGTATGACAAGCACTATGTTCAGTTAGTGCAATCCTGGCTTGTCAGGGTCGCAGAAAAGGGGGAAGCTCCAGATGTAAAAGTTGGAGAACTTTTTTGGGTAGCTCCTGCTGATCCTTTCGATGGTATGGACAACATCCTCTATGCTTATAAGAGTGAGCTATATTTAGATGAGGAAGTGAGATCATTAACTGTCGTTGGAGTAGTAGATAAGGAGGTTAGTTCTCTTAGTTTATTTGGTAAAAAATATGATATATATCAGTAGTATTTGTTAAATAGTTAGATCAAAGGAAACTGAGATAAAATGCCGTATTCAGATTGCAAAGCCAAGCGCAAACATAGTAGAGAATACTATGCAAAGCGAAAAACCCAAGTTCATGAGTGGCTTGGGGGAGAGTGTGTAGATTGTGGATCGAAAAGTAATCTACGCATTATCTACATAGATCCCCTTGACAGAGTTGACGGCTACAACATCAGTAGGATATTACTGAATAAATGGGACAGAGTTATTGTAGAAATGTGCAAGTGTACGCTTGTATGTGAGTCCTGCAGAAGAAAGCGTGTTAGCTCTGGTAACTAGAGCTGTGGATGGCCTGCCCTGTGTCCCCAAACATGGGGTAGACCTTACACAAGATAGGAGTAAAATAATTGCTGCTTTTAAATTACGATAATTTAAAGTTTATTAGATACGGGGGTTTGTCTCCTGTAAAGCAAGTTGGGCACAGCGCACCGGCTCGGAGGGGTATATATGCATTTGCATATCCCTTTATGGACCACTTTTTCCTATCTGGAGATCATAATTTACCATGGTTAGGAGGAAAGAAGGTATATATGCGCGATAAAAATCGTAGGATTGTAGATGAGGATCATCCTGATTTTGAAGAGCTAATTGCGTGGGATAGATGTGTTACCTACGGTAAATCTGTTGTTAGCGCCCCGTCTCATGGTAAGATTTTTGTAGAGGTGCATCCAAAAACGCAAAAGCTTGTATGTATGATTTTGCCCAGACCAAGAGTATTCTGTCATTATGGTAGCTTGTGGACCGTCATGGAGCCGAATTATCAAGCGCAAAAGTACCATGTAGATCCGGAAAGTGCAAAGTGTTGGTGGTATGTTGACATAGACCAATTCGTAGATTTGTGTAAAAAGCTAATTGTTGATACAGCTAAAGACTCGCATCGAGTTGCCAAGGCAACTGGTATCAAATTTGTTGAGTTTACTAAGAATTGGTACAGATTTCGAGGGGCTGACCCTTTCGAGGTTTTTATAGAACGTATAGTTAGTAGGAGGATGTAATCATCATGAAAAAAATACCAAGTTTATTTAAGAGGAATTACGGAGGAGACCGTTTAGTTATTGCTGAGTATGTGCCGGGAACTGGTTGGGTTGCCGAAGAGGGTACCCCAACAGTTAAATTTGATGGGACATGTTGCATGGTGAGAAGCCTTGCACTTTTTAGGCGCTACGATCGCAAACTAACAAGAGCGGGAAAGCGTAGGAGTATTCAGAGAGGCTATGTAGTGAGTATAAGTGATTTTAAAGACGCCCCTTTGGGTTGGGAAAGGGCGGAAAAATACCCAAATATCCATACAGGGCATTGGCCTGGTTGGGTTGAGGTAGATATATCAAAAGTTCAGGACAAGTACCATATTGAAGGCTTCAAAAACGACCCTAGTATAGCTGATGGTACGTATGAGTTAGTGGGGCCAAAAATAGGGGTTAATCCTTATAACCTTGATCACCACGAGCTCTGGAGACACGGATCATGGGTACTTGAAAATGTTCCTACGACTTATGAAGGTCTTAAACGATACCTCGAGACTTTTGAGGGTGAAGGTATTGTGTGGCACAGGGACAACGGGGATATGGCAAAGATAAAACGCCGAGATTTTGGATATTCGTGGCCTACAGAATGTATAGCTGGAGAATAGGTTTTAACCTACATTTATACTAACAATGCGACAGGAGGGTTGCCATGCGGTCTGCTGTTGTGCTAGGAGATTATTATGAGAAAAAAAGATAGACGTGTAATTCCATTCCTTGAAAAGTATAACGTAATATCTGTTCTTGAGGAATATAGACTTTTTCTGTCTCTGCGTAGGAAAGATAATGATAGATTGCAGGTGTTCAATGATATCCCTTATGTTGGGATTATTTACTTTGATGAGGACGGTCCGTTTGATAAGGTAGGATCTGTTGATCCTGAGTGGACCGATCCTATAGCTTGGAGTCGCCAGCAGTGGGTTGAAAGCGGGTTGTATTTACCATCATACAACCTTGTGGAAGTTAAAGTAGTAGAATGTTTGGGTAAGATGGCTAAAATAGCTGGTATTAACGTACATTGTGGTGGAGATATTGAATTAGATACGATAGACGTTTCTGATGTATATCTTAGAGGTAACGTTATAGTGTTCGGTGATCCGAATGTAAAGTGTGGGGAGATAATATGAGTTTATATAGTGTATTAGATAGTATATTAGATGGCAGTTCAGTTTACGTTTTACACATAGGTACTATTGGAATAGATGTTAAATCCGCTCTTAAGTACCAAGCTGAAGCTCTACAGGACTTAGACTGCGAGTGGATAATCGAGCGTACTATTCTTTCAATTGCGGGAACATACGCGGAAGTTGGCGGTACTGACAGTAATCAACCATACTTTCCCACATGGCTGTGGAGAGAATCAGAAGAGCTTAGGGAAGACGAAGGCAAAAGAATTTTCCCTACGTATGAAAAATATGAATTCGTAGGCTTTTCAGAGAAGCCAGACGGGGCTGTATGTATTTTCAGCCGAGAAGAAGGCTTCGTCTATGATAATAGACCACTAACTGCTCACCAGAAAGCATGCATGCTCTCCAGTGAGCATATGTACAGTAAGGTATGGTTGGATGATAATCCTACAAGGGGTTGGATTGGTACAGCTCCGTCGATATTTAAAGTCTATGCAGTAGTAGCTTAATACGAACAAGATCCCCTTGTCTATACAGGGGGATCGTTAAAACAATCAGAGGTAATGGATTATGACAGAACCTAGAAGTTCACGTTTTGACGATGTTAGAGACTTTCTCGAAGAAACTGATGAAGATTTTAGGATGCTATTAGAAAAGCATCAGGAAATAGACCATCTTGTTGCTAAACTGGAAGTGCGGGCATATCTATATCCAAGAGAAGAATCAGTTCTAAAAAGTATGAAGAAAAAAAAGCTACACCTGAAGGATCGAATGATGGATATGATCAATCACTATAGAGAAAGAATGAACAGTGAAATTGATTCTTATATAGAACAGGTGTAAGTGTAATAACGGGGAGGTTTAGTCCTCCCCCTAATCTATAGGAGATACATTTGTGGAAAATATAGTCAGCATTTTGGATAGGTTCCCTGATGAGTGTTTTGTAAACATCCCAGTGATATCAAACGACGTTACGAAACCCGTAGAATCTCTATACTACACCCTCGACTGTAAAATTATATGTGGTGACACTACACTTACAGTGGAGGTGGAAATGCTCAAGAACTCTTTTAGGTATAAACCCTTTAACGAATTAACGCTTAAGGAAAAGGATAGTTTTGTAATAGTCTTTGTAGAAAATGATGACGAATCAATGGACTATTATGATACCCCCATCTGGAGAATTCCAGGCATAACGATGTCTATTGTAGATAGACTTTGGGATCGTATCTTTAAAGGTCGTTCTTTTGGAGATATGCTTTGTTTACATCAAATCCCTTTAGATGGGGAAATAGGTTGGTTTGAGGTATCTTAATGGAAGTTAATGTTATTAAGGTAAGTGATCTATACATTGTAGTACCGAAGGACTTTAAGATCGCTGTAGAAGACGCATTTATTGCTAGGGACGGTTCCCTTGTGGTAACTTTTGGCGATACAGCTGGTTGCATCGCTAGCGGAGCTAGAAACCCTTCTTTTGCTCTTGGCTATAGTCAAAACCGAAAATTAGCTCTGAGGCAAGCCTTAGTGAATTGTTAAGTAATATATTTTAGAGGTATCAAAGATGAAAAACGAAAAACTTAGTGCAAAATTCTGGGTCAAGAGGGTTCTTAGATTAGTAAACGAGGAAAGTGTCATTGAAGTGGACCCTGACTGCGATACCGATTACTTAGGTAATTTATTTATTAATGTACGTATCAGTTCTGAGAACTTGCAGCGTCCTGTAGATTGGGCTATAGGACTATGGTTTGATATGAAGAATGAAAACGGTCGATGGCTTCCAAACTTTACAGTTGAAGAGTTGATCGAAAAGATTGCTGTGAATAATATTCATTGTAATGATTACTATAGTTATTTAGAAGAATCTGGCCTACCGGTAGATGATCCTGAATTTGAATTATATATGGATCAGGATTGCCGTCTTGCCGAGGTAGATATAGATGAAGAGATTAAACAGAGGGTGGTCGGTATAGTAGCCAGAAAGATGAGAGCTGTCTTTAAGCCTATGTTAGAAGAGTTCCTTGCCGGTGTTAAAGAGTATGAACGGATGGTGGAGGAGCATCCAGAAGATTTTTATCCAACGGAGAAAGAAATGGGTATATATCGTGATGATGATGGAGAAAGGTATACTATGATAAACGGTAGACGTTCTTATAGTGTATAAATATTAATAACCTGTAGGAGACCTCTAGTTTTTCTAGAAGTCTCCTCTAAACTTTTATAATGATTATGTTAAAACTATTAGGATTTTGGGCAGAGCGTTGTAATGTTCAGATTGGTGCATATATTACAGATTCAAGCGAAGAGGCTATATACGAGTTAATCCTATTTGGTGGAATAGAAAGTCTTAAGCGTTTTATCCGGGTAGTTGAAGAGGTACTATGTTGTTATCTAACAGTTAAGGCTTTGTTGAAAAGTGGTGGAGCAATAATAAAGTTTGAGACTTCCTTTCACGTATATGACGTAGATAAGAGTGCTGATGATATGTATAGAGGTCAGGAATAATGCTAATAAAATATATAGATGAGTATTTTAAGGATTACTTGAGAAAATACGGATGTGTTAATTAGCAGTATGAGGGGAACTTAAAGATGCCTTTGTTTCAAATAGGAGAAGGTTGTTGCATAGAAATGGTTAATATTCCAGGTAACGATAATGTTAGACCGTTTTTGATGGGTAAGTATGTGATTACCCAAGAACAGTATGAGTTAGTTATCGGAGAAAACCCATCGAGATTCAGTGGCTGCAATAACCCTGTTGAATGTGTAAGTTGGTTCGATTGTGTAGATTTCTGTGACAGGCTTAGGGAAGTCACTAGCTTGTACTTTCGGTTGCCGTCTGAAGAAGAATGGGAGCACGCTTGTAGGACAGGTGTAGAAGCAGCTTACTGTTTTGGGAACGATGTTAACGAGTTAAAGTATCATGCTTGGTACCGCGACACTTCCGATGGGACAACTCATCCTGTGGGGAAGCTTTTACCTAACTTATGGGGACTATATGATATGCACGGAAATGTTTGGGAATGGTGCTTAGATAGAGACACAGACGGATATAAGTACCTGTTGCGTGGCGGTTCCTGGTTCAGCCTTCCGGGGAACGTGCGCTGCGCCAATCGTGGCAGGAGCGTTCCGGACAACCGTCTCAACAACATCGGGTTGCGGATCGTTGGGGGTCGTATGATAAATAGCAATAAAGGATGATAAGGAGTTCGTATTTTATGACGTTATTTGATATGTTACAGTGTCTTGACGCTGAAGATAGTGAAAAGTTAGCAAGACTGTTAAATTCTGTGTATAATACAGAGATTGGGGATGATATAGTAGCCGGCAGTACATTAGCGAACATGGTGTATGCTATGTCGCTGCAACCGCCCAATGGAAAGGGTGAGTTTTTTATGGACGCTGATTATACCCTTAAACATCAGTTAGATACTGAAGTTACAGGAGATATTGATGTATGGGAGTTTTTTGGAGGAAATGTGCTAAATGATAAACCCGTGCTTTCAGAAATTACTGATGATTATGGTCATATTATAGTAGGAAGCATCTATTCATTGATATCCTCAACTAAGAAAGGTGTTGTGAATCGCGTACGCTACTCATGTGATTGTTGCCATCCTTCTGTATCTATGGCATCAATATTAAGTGGGTTTGACTTAAATTGCTGTAGAGTTGCTTTTCAAAGGGAGCATGGTTTCCATATTGAACCAACTTTTAAATACTTTTGTAATAATCACTGTATTGATTTCAGGACGATACGAACTCCTTTCCACTCTTATATTAGAGCAGTTGACAAAGCCAAGAAGCTTGGTTGTGATTTCTACGAAGATTACTATGCGTATCATATAAAGGCCCTCCAAGCAATTTATCGTTTGCACTGCACGGAGTCCTCGGACTTGGGGATGGGGTTTGTTAGAAGAAATAAAAACGTACAGTGGTGCACAAAGCACGGAGAAATCGAGTCAATACCAGACAGTAAGCTTATATACGTTGATTTAGACGAGAATAAGCACTGGATTCGGGCTGATGAAGATAGCGGGTTGTATACAATACTATTTAATAAAAACCCAGAGGATATTATCGGAGAATATCAGCCACTAATGCAGGATGGTGGACTGTTCATTCATCATTATGTGAACAGATTAGTCGAGAACTATAGAAGTGAAAACAAGGCGAATGAGGAAGAAAAGGTAGTATTTTATAATACTATGAATTGGGAGGATGACATTCCATTTTAATAAAGGAGAAACATATGAACCAAATGTGTTGTAATTGTAAGTGGTGGTGTGCTGGAGATGGCAATTTTCACTGGAACAAACTTGGATTTTGCAAGGAATTGATTGTTAGTAGAAAGTATGATGGTGGAGGAAAATGTGTTTTGTTCCATGAAGTAGGTGTAGCTAGGGGACGATCCTATTGGTTACAACCAAACGAGAAATTAACATCTCCAGTAGTGTTTATTAACGGATCGTGGAGGTCTAGATCTATAGTTATAGAAGAAATAAGAGATAAGTCAGCTTTTAATATAGCGAAATATTATAAGCTTTCTATTTCTAGAATGTGTATGATATTGGAAGAATACGGACTTCCGTATACATACTCTAGTTTTGAGTGTTTTAAGGAAATTCTGAACTTTGTAGATGTGTTTAAAAACCTGGGCCTAACTGTAACAGAGTTTTGTGATTATTTTGGAATTCACCAAAGCTATGTCACGTTGGCTAGAGGGGTAGTGTGGAAGAGGGCCCCATATGTCAGTATTTTTGTCAATAAAAAAAGAAACGAGTGTAGACTGAGTATCCCGCGAGTTTTATCTAATGCCTTTGATATTGAGGAACCTGTTATTGCATGTCACGTGGAATCTGCGATCAGGGCATACGCGATCAAGTTCTATGTTTATGTTGGAGCTGGTGATTATAGCATAAGGCTCTACAATGTTTCTTCAGCAGGAGGGAAGTACACCTCTTACAAGATGCAGTTTACAAAAGCAGCGAAGATGTACCTTCGTGTTATTGGTTCAATGAACCGTATACCGGTACGTATTGGCCCACAATCTTTCAGCTTTGAAGTGGACCGTATTCGGTAGGAGGAAATAAAATAATATGGATATAAGATCGGGGTCTAAGTACCCAGAAAAAGAAATAACTAACTTTGCGCCGCACGTTTTCTACGTTAATGGTGTAAAGTGTAATAGTATGGAAGGCTTTCTACAGGCCCTTAAGTACTCTAATAGAGAAATGCAGATATACGTCTGCACTCTTGTTGGTCGGGCCGCTAAGTTCAAGGGGAAAAAGAAAGCTTGGTGGAGAACACAGACTCTATATTGGTTAGATGAGGAGATAGACAGGCATTCCCGGAGGTATCAAGAACTTTTATGGGAAGCATACAACGCTTTAGGTGAAAATACTTCCTTCAGGAGAGCTCTATTGGCAACTGGCGATGCCGTTTTGAAACACAGTATAGGGAAAAGGGATCCTCATAGAACTGTACTTACTAAAAGGGAGTTTTGCTCCTTGTTAGCTAGTTTAAGAGCAAAAATTAAAAAGGAAGAAGCAGATAAGAAAAAGGAGAATTAACTGATGCCTGTGTATCGAATAGGAGAAGGGTGTTGCATTGAATTGGTTGAAATTTCCAAAAATACTGGATTTCCAAATTGTGTGGAAATTGATCCATTCTTAATTGGTAAATATCCAGTTACACAAGAACAGTACATTGCTATAATGGGAAATAATCCTTCGTACTTTAAAGGAGACCGTAAGCCCGTCGAATCTGTAAACTATCGTGACTGTGTGGATTTTTGTGGCAAGCTGCAAGAAACAACAGGTATGAATTTTAGATTGCCTCTTGTGGCGGAATGGGAATATGCTTGTTTTGGCGGTACATTAGCTAACTATCCCTCATATTCAGACGCTTGGTATAAGGAAAACTCAGAGGGTACGACGCATAGCGTTGGGGGATTGTTGCCAAATTTGCTTGGTCTCTATGATATGCTAGGAAATGTTTGGGAGTGGTGCTCGGATGTTTGTGTTGATTCTGATAAACGTAGATTATGTGGCGGTTCCTGGAGCAACAATCCGAGGAACGTGCGCTGCGCCGGTCGTCCCTGGGACGTACCAGACGACCGGGCCTACGACATCGGGTTTCGGGTCGTGGTGTCGTCGAGGTAACTCTTATGTTTATATATCTTGGTAATAGCTGTGTTATGGAAATGGTAAAAGTTCCTGGCGGTTTCGTTTCTGAAACTAAGTACCTTTGTTCTGTCGAAACAAAAGCTGAATCGTATCTGATTGGAAAGTATCCAGTTACACAGCTACAGTATGGGGTAGTTACTGGAGAGTTCCCTTCGTACCGTCGTGGAGACAACCTCCCAGTTGAAAATTTAAGTCCAGAGGATTGCGTAGAGTTTACGCAGAGGATGTCGATCAAAGGTCTGCGGTTGCCCACTTTGACTGAGTGGTTTTACGCTTGTAGGGCAAATCTGGCGGCCGGAGCTGATAAGCTTTTTGAGGATACTGCCTGGTATGTGGAGAACTCCAGTAAGACTACGCATGAAGTCGGGCAGCTCAAGGGCAATCCTTGGAATCTGTATGATATGCTTGGAAACGTTTGGGAAATATGTACAACATTTACAGACGATAAAAACATACAAGCAATGGTGAAGTGCGGAGGGTCATATAATAGCGACAAAAGATATTTACAGCCGTATATGAATCCTATAAACTATGTTATTGGTAATCTTTTTGTTGATTTTAGAACAAGGCCTAATACAGGCTTTCGAGTAGTACTTTCACCGAGGGAGCAAAATGTGCATGAACAGATCATTTGTGACGGGTGATACTCACCGGTATCTCTGCCGAGACAAGCTTAGCAGAGGTCAATTTCTAGAGGGACATAGACTGACTAAGGCTTCATCTATGCTGATAACTGGGGATTTCGGGGCCGCCTTGTATGGAGGCCTGGAAGATGATGAACACATACTTTGGTACGGTACAAAGAGATTCTCAATAAAATTTGTAGACGGGAATCATGATAATCCGAGGTATCTGTATACATTGCCGGAACATGATTGGGGTGGCGGTAGGGTGCATTATTTGTATCCTACCCGTATCCCGGAGGAAAGTAAAAAACTATTTGCTCCTCCAATGCATCTTATGCGCGGCTACGTGTATGAAATATGCGGAAAGACCTTCTTTGTGTTTGGTGGGGGAGACACACCGAAAAGGTACCGTACTATTGACTGGCAGCCTGAAGAGATGCCAACAACTGCTCAATATGACCTTGGGATAGAGAATCTGGAGAAGCATAACTGGGAAGTGGATTATGTGATAACGCATGCTGCTCCATCCAGGATGCTTTCTAATGTTCTTGTTAATGTTAGAGGACAGTTTTACAGAGAATTTTTTGAGACAAGTTTGAATAAATATCTTGATATGGTGTTCGATAAGTTGTATTTTAAGAAGTGGTTTTGTGGTCATTATCATAGAGAGGTGTCCGTAGAAAGTTCTACAGGTTTATTTGACTTTTATTGTGTATACAATAGAATATACGAGATTACTGATAGTGGTCTTGTAAAATGGAATCGTTGGTAAGGGAGTTTTTATGGATATAAATGTAGGAGATGGTTGTATTATCCGTATGATTAAAGTACGTGGTGGGCAATTTGTTATAGGCCAGCCGAATTCTTTTAGGGGTCGCAGTAAGTCTGAGTTATCTTGTAAAAAGGTTAATATTAGAGGATTTTACCTTGGGAAGTAACCAGTCACGCAACAGCAATGGGAAACTGTTATGGGTCATAGTATTCCAATCAGAGCGAGTAAAGGACCTTTATTTAAAAAAGGGGTTGTTGAAAACAACAAGCCTGTAGGCAGTGTATCGTGGTATTCTGCCCAAGACTTTATAAAGGAACTATCAGTTATTACTGGTCGTAAGTTTAGGCTGCCTTCCGAATCAGAGTGGGAGTATGCTTGTAAAGCAGGAACAGATACAGTATATCCATTCGGAGATATGCCTGGGATGGATATCATTGGCAACTATGTGTGGTATGAACACAATTCCAATAATGCTATACACAGTGTAGGTCAAAAGCTACCGAATCCTTGGGGATTCTGCGATATGCTTGGTAATATAAGCGAGTGGTGTGAGGATAGTTGGGTAGTAGACCACAGACACATTCCGTTAGATGGTAGTGCAGTAACTTCTGATATACCGGGGGCCTATAAGCACCGTAGGGTTATTAAGGGCGGATACGGTGGAAGTTCCTGTGTTGGCGTCCGCAGCTCCTCTCGATATCAGCTTATAGCACGTAGTAGTGGAAATAACACAGGCTTTAGATTGGCGCTGTAGTATCACAGAAACGGGAAAGAAACATCAAATGATTGGTAGAAAAGAGATGTGTATTGTGATTGGAGATAATTGTGTCTTAAGTGTGGTTAGGATACCGGAAGGGGGGTTTATCATGGGGCGTGGGACTTGTAATCCCAGGAGTTCGAGTTATCCCCCTCATATTGTTGAGCTTAAAGAGTTCTGGATTGGAAAATACCCAATTACACAGGAGCAGTGGGTTACTGTGTGTGGTAGCAACTCGTCCCTTGTAATAGGAGGTTGTAAGCCTGTAAATGGTGTTACATGGTACGATTCTGTAGAGTTTTGCAAGAAGCTATCGAGAGTATCGGGAAAGTACGATTTTAGACTACTAAGTGAGGCTGAATGGGAATATGCCTGTAGAGCGGGTAGTCATACCGAGTTTCCTCTTGGTAGTAATCCAGCTGATATAGATCAGTATGCCTGGTATTACAATAATTCTGAAGGTATTATACATCCTGTCGGTCAACTTAAGCCGAATTCCTGGGGTGTGTATGACATGCTCGGAAACGTTTTAGAGTGGTGTCAAGATGTTTGGTATGGAGGTTATGGTGGTGCTCCAGAAGATGGAAGCGCTCGCTTAGATCGTGGTCAGGATCACTTTGTGACGCGTGGGGGTTATTATGGCAGTTGTCGTGGGCACATAGGAAATTCATATCGTAGAAAGTCTTACGGGCATTCTGACTCGGGGGTTTTTAGTTTCCGAGTTGCACTCAGTTTAAAAATGAGGGAAAATTAATTATGGAAGATATAACTTCATTAGATTTAAGATCAGCAGTTAAGGATGGCATTTTACTTGCTATTGGAGAAGTTTTAGCTAGGTTCTGGCTGACACTTTTTCTTAGTGCAATATTAGTAGTCGTGGTTGTAGCAGTTAAATACAAAGGTGTACCAATACCTGAAGATACATATTGGATGTGGATAGCATCCTTTTTTGGTACCTGGGCACTAACATTTACTATCAGCTTCTTTGAGTAGGTGGGTAGTTAAATGAGTATTGTACGTATAAAAATAGCTGAGGGCTGTTTATTACAGATGGTTGGGGTACCTGGCGGCAGTTTTAAGATGGGATCTAATGCACACGAGAGTGAGTATCCCATACATAAAGTTACAATCGCTCCATTTTTGATTGGTAGGTATACAATCACCCAATTTCAGTGGCATATGCTTATGGGATATAGAGTGTTTTGGTATGTTGGTGCGGAGCGTCCCGCAGATTGTGTTTCGTGGGATGATTCCGTGGGGTTCTGTGATAGATTGTCAGAAGTTACAAACCTACCATTCAGGCTGTTGTCTGAATCTGAGTGGGAATATGCTTGTAGAGCAGGTACAACAGCAACGGATCTTATTTTTGGAGCAGGTACGCTAGGGCCTTATTCTACCCCTACTGATTTGGCAGAGCAGCATGCCTGGTGTAAGAGTAATTCAGGTAGTGTCACACACCCTGTTGGTCAGTTAAGGCCAAATGTGTGGAGTGTGTATGATATGTTAGGGAATGTTTGGGAATGGTGTAGCGATACCTATGTATCAAATTATCTTAAAGCTCCTTATAATGGAAATCCCGTTATTGTAAAAGGCAGCTCTTTAAGAGTTTTGCGCGGAGGGAGTCTGAGAACGAACCCGAGAAATATTCGGTGCACTTCTCGAGCTTACGATGGGCAGGCAAACGATCCAAGCTACGTTGGTTTTCGAGTAGCTTTACAAACCTTAATAAAGGAGTAATACATATTATGTTGATATCTATAGACATAATGAGTTTTTGTTTATACAAAACATGCCTCCTTTTACTTTGTGTAATTGCGTTATCATCATGTAATAATGATATAACCAGTACTGTTGGTAATTCTGATGATATCAGATCCACACTAACCCGCACAGAGGAAATAACTCCTCTTGGTAATTTATTTCCGGGAGACTACTTTTACTCTAATGACTATATTTGTGATATTTACGGTAATCCGATATATGACCTCGGTCCTGGTTGTTACCAATGGGTTGAGGACGGAAACAACAACTGGCGTATAACGATTACATTGGATTCCAGTGACAACGTGGTGTGGGAAAAAACTGAGCTTAAAAAGCACCCAGATAGTGTTTGCTGGGAAAAACTTGAGAACCAAAAACGGTGCAAGAAAGATGAAAAATAATATTTATCCTAATATAAAATTTTTATTGAACGAGTCATCTGTGGGGGTTTACGGCTCCTCTATTGCCGAGTTCTGTAAATCGTTAGTTGATGAAATATTATGTGATATTGAGAACATGTTTGGAGTACTCTATATTTCTGGAGATGTAGAGATAGTTGGTGGTAGCAGTTCTCACATAGAAATCAGAGCTGAAAGACTTGATAAGCCTATCCTTATACATATTAGTAAGGAGATAGCCCTTGCTTTTAGCTTTCAAGGGATTAGCCTTCAAAAAGCGATAGGTTGTGTAAAAGTATTTGGTAAATATGCTGTTTCTATAGTAGGCGCAGAGGATTATCCGTATTTTATGGGTTATTTCCTTGATCAAGATCGCTTTATCGAATATGTCGATGAAATAAGTAAAAGGAATATCTTGGAAAACCCAAGTGATCCGCCAATAGTATTGTATTTAGTAGGCGGTGCTGTAAGGAGTCGTTATTCAGGTGAGGGCGAATCTCACGATGAAGATTATGTTATAACTGGAGCTGGCGAGGGGCTATTAACGTTTAGACAGTTAGATGGGGCCCGATTTCCAGTTTATCAGGTTCCAATTATAAGAAACGGTAGTTTATCGTTCAGTGAATTAGCACTAGCAAGGATTGATATCAACACCGGCCTTAGGAGAAATGACTTCAAGACAGTATCAGGCAAGCATATAACAATTTTACAAGATCTCTCGAGGAGGGAGCTTACTGTTAATGCCATCGCCGTACAGATTTCCGGGGAGGGTGAGAGCACCATTTTCGATCCCTACCAAGGCATTCAAGATGCCAAGAATGGAGTATTAGATTATATTTCTGCCGAGACTTTTGTTCAGGATGGCGATAGGGCTCAAAGAGTAGCGAGATTTATGGCTAGGAGTAGTCATTGGCGGCCAACCGATAGGTTGAAAGTAGTTATGGGGAGTACAGAGATGCGGGCTGCGATGAAAACTATACATCCGACCGCTGTGTTTAAGAATCTGTCTAATACAGTTTCTGGTGTTAAAGATACGCATAGGGTCTTGTCATGTAGAAGACCTGGTAGATTTTTTAGAGTGTTACATGAAGCAGGATTACTAAACATACATTTTCCTATCTTATGCAGACTTGATATTCCTGATATGCATGATGGAACAACTTTAAACCACGTTCTGAGGGGCATGGATCAGTATAGAGATTTCGTGGCAAACGCAACAGAGTACGAACTGTTCGGCTTCTTATTACATGATGCTGGAAAAGCTTATACTGATCCGGAGATTCACCCGCACCACTATAAACACGAAAGTAGAGGAAAAGAGGGAGTAGAAGAGTTCTGTCTCAGTTTTGGCATAGAATCTCTACCAAACAAGATGGTAGAAGTTGCAAAAGTTTGTGCATCGAGGCATATGTGGATCAAGACGGTATCGCGGATGAAGAAGTTTGGAAAACTTATAGAATTTGCAGTTTCTTATATGAATAAGAGGGATATTGTTGGGTATCTACTAAATGTAGCTTATGTGGATAGCGCCTCGCGAGAAGGGGCTGATTTGTGTGCGATTAACGCTGAATTCGATATTATAAGACATAGGGTGGCTACAGCCTTCAAGGCTATTGAGAGCGTTAATCCTATAAGCATTATAAATAGAGGTATAACCCCAAATGATGATTTGGAGAAATTCAAAAACACTTTGCACAGTGAGCGTGTAAAGGGTATGATAAAGCTCTTACAGAAGTAACTTGAGTGGCATAGTGATCGAATTCTCGATTATATAGATTTCTGTATCTATATATTTTAATTAGAGGGTAGTTGTAGATATATATCTACGATTGCCCTCTACTATTTTATAAGGAAAATAAACATGAGTGGAACCGCATTTAATCATATTGAAGATGTCAGAGATTTTCTTACAAGAGAAGGCTATTTCTCAGATCTCAGTTTACAGATTGAGTTGTATAACTTGTTTAATTACCATAATAGAGGAATCCCATCCTTAATAATATCTGGGCCTACTGGTTGTGGAAAAACATTTCTGATGGAAATTTTAATAAAAGAGTTTGGGGGCAGGTATTATCAATGTATATCTGAAACATCTTCTAAGCACATTGTGGCAGAAACAGATATTCAGCAGATAATGTTAAAGAACCCAGAAAACGCTATAAGAAAAGGAATTCTGGCTGAAACTATGGAAAAATCTGGGAATGGTTTACAAATCGTTTGTATAGACGAGATAGATAAGGCTCCTGGTCATAAGATAGATGTTCTATTACTACAGCTTTTACAATCTGGTTCTATTAGTGGGACACTACTTGGTGATTTGGAAGCAGCCAAACCAGAAAATATGATCGTCATTATCGGTAAAAATTACGAAAGAGAGATCACGGAACCTCTGATGAGGAGATCGGCTCATATAGAACTTGGTCATCCATCGGCGAGAGTTATGGAGTCTGCTGGGCATAGTGCTAGAGTCCCGGAGATAGATGAGAACATGCTGAATTGGTTAATACTATTGTATCAGTACCAACTTGCTAATGTTGATGAGTTTACTAAGTTGATGACTATACAAGAATTACAGATAGTACTTGAAAACGATTATAATATCGGAAAAGGTTTTAGGACCGAATTGGATTCCCAGGAAATGCTTATGATTCGGTGCACAAGAGCTATTAGGGGTTTAGCAAAATATGCAGAAGACTTCCAAACTATGTCTAAAGTAGCAGCGGCTACTCCGTACAGCAGTTCAATCGTTGTAGATGTTACGAGACCGGTGGAAGAGGCAGGATCATCAGTTAAAGATTTTACAGCTATTGTAAAATCAGCTATTAGATCACTTGTTGATACGAAAATTGAATCCATTAGTAATAAAGTTAAGAAGCTGGAATTAATAGTTTCATCGATTACTGGCTCAAACACAGCTCGCGATTTGGATCAAGAGGTGGACGATTTGAAGGCTGAGATTGTTACTATTTCCGACCTTGTTGGAGAACAGGAGGATATCATTGAAGATCTCAAAGATAAAATCAAAAGTACGGGAATTAACCAGGAGATAGATGCGAAGTTTGATCGTGTATATAGAAGTATAGACGGTCTGTCAAAGGATCTTACTACAGCTATAAAGTTGTTTAACGATTGTATGAATGGTATGAATGATGAGTAGAAAGTGCTTTACTAAAAACACTGTTAAGTATCTGCCCTTACCAAAAAGTAGCATGTGCCAGTTGTGTGCATATCCTTGCGGTGGCAAATACAGTCCTAGTGAATCTGACTGCACAGGTTTTGGGCCAGGATCTATTACTATAACAGTAACGAAAAACGGGAGTACACCCGTTTCAATTGATTTTGTAGGCAAAACTGATTCTACCTCTGAAAGGCATAGTCTGCATAAACCTTCTCAGGGTAGTTTAAGTTTAACGGTTGCCAAAAGAGCAGTTAGAGAGTATATAAACTCTCTTTCCCTAAATGTAAAGGGAAGAAAATTTGGGGAAGAAGAATTTGATTTGGATGGGCTCGCTGTTATAACAGAGCTTGGTAATACGTGGGATGTAGAAGACTGCCTCTATGATAACAGTGAATTTAGAGTGCTAATTTGGTTGGATTTTTCCCCGTCATGTAGCTATATAAGTAAATCCTTCTATATTCTTGGTAAGGCTGCTTTAGATCTACCTAATGTTACTGTAGCGTGGGGAGCTTACGAAGGCTATGTAGAAGGAATTATAACACATAGTACTAAAATCGATGATCTGAGTTATACCAGTGGTGATATTACTCTTAATGAGTATTTAAATACTAACAAAGACTTTAAATTTGTTGTGATACTTGGGGATTTCAATGGAACTATAAGATTTGTCGAAGCTCATAGAAACCACAAAGAAATAAAGTTTAAATGGTTCAATAATAGCGGTACCTACTACAAGAGTGCGAAAGAGATTACCGATACACGTTGTTTTGATATGATTAGAGACAGATCTATAACAATGTTTAAGGATGAAGATGACCTTATAAGAAAATTGAGGAGATCGACTATATGATCAGATCTATAAAGATTCATGGATTACTTGACCAGTATAATATAACTTTACCGATTCACAAGAATGTTACAGTTCTCACTGGTTTGAATGGTTCTGGTAAAACGATTTTAGCCAAGGCTGCTGTTAGCATTATAAATGGTGGAGATATATATTATAAGTGGCCTATTAGATTAGTGATGATAAGAGGAGATTATCCCCGAATATGCGTTAGTAAAATAGATAGTGACACTAACCTTGTCGGTGACAATTATTCTAAGATCAGTACAGCTGTTTTTGCAGATTTGTCCAGTGTACGCTCTTGCTACGGCTGCTTTCTTCACATTGTAGATGAATTTACCGGGTATTTGTGTAAACAGTTTAAGTGCACAAGTACTGTTGTTGAGAACAGGGTTAGCCTCTTATTTGATATATTTAATAGTTACTTTCCAGACTTGGCCGCTTCTATCGGTGAGGATGCTAGCGGTAAGATAGAGGTGCAATTTAAATCTAAGCGTTCTAATCGCAATTTAGATAAAATATATATCTCTAGCGGTGCTTTGTTTACATTGAGTATCCTAACAACATCTCTTGTTAGAAAGTAGTCAGGATTCACAGTATTTGATCAGTTTGGAGATCATATGGATGATAATGTCATGGAAAGTATACTTAAGGATATTGTTAGGCTGAACCCTGGCCATCAGTTTCTTGTTATTACCCATTACCAAAGAAGGCTCAACATGCACGAATACCCTGTGTATGATATGAAAGAATTACAAAAAGGTAAGTAGTTATGGATTACGTTAAGTCAGTAGAAATAAAATCCTTTGAGGGTAAATACAATGTCGAAGTGGTATTTCCATCTCGACACTCTAATATCTTCATTAAGGGCGGTCACCTGCCAAATGATATCAATGCTTTCTTGTTGGACTTTATATACAAAACTGTAATTAATGGTAGAAGATTTGATGAAAAATTGGCGCGGTCAGTGGTAATAAAATACTACAATGGAAAAACGTCAATGTTTCGGTTTAATATGGGTATTAATAAGAAAACCGAGAACAGAGATCTAAGAATGTTTACTGTGCTGCGAGAGAGTAAAGGACAATATGTGTACAAGCTCTCGTTCTTGGAGGGACATTGTGCTGGAGATTTGCTGCACCGCTTGTTGTCCGCTGGCAGTGAAAACGTTAGTCTTAGTGGAAAGACTATACCTATGGGTTTGTGGACGTACAGTTATCTTGCAGCTTTGCATACTTACGTGACTATAGGGGACGAACTCTCTATAAAAACTGTTAGAAATCGTATTGAATCCTGTAATGCCGTGTTGCAGGAGAATTCGAACATCTCAGTCGGTTTTAGCAAATATGGAAAAGTAGTTGTATTAAACGGCTCCGTCCCTGTTAGCACTGTCGGTACTATGAACCAAAGCTATACGCAAAAACTATCTATGATAGCGCATGCATTGGATTCTTATGACAACGGTAATAGGATTGTTATCTATAACGAGTTTACAAAGGTTTCTATTAAAGACTTTTTTGTGATTGAGTCCGTTATACCAGAGGACATGCAGGTTATTGCACATGTCATTGGTACTGAAGAAGAAGCGGCCAAGTGCGGACTTGGCACAGTTAGTATACTTTTCGAGGAGATTTAGTTTATTATGATAAAAGAACTGACTTCTGTTGAGCTATTTGGTTTCATGGGAACGTGTGATATAAGTATTAACCTACACGATAGATTAACAATACTTGTTGGGCATTATCGGCGGGAGGCGGCAGACGCTATTCTATTAGGTATTTCAGGTATAGGTCCTGTTGATAACACTGTTGTCAGGTCCGTTTTAGTAAAAATAGGAAGTCAGCCTCTCTTTCGGACCCCCAACTTGGCCATTGTTAGCGGGAGAGCATTGCGAACTAAGAGAGGCTTGGAAAAAATGTGTTTTAAATATTTTGACAATCCATGTAGTTTGTCTAATGAGGACTATGAGAGATTTCTTGTTAGCATGTTTATAGGGGATGGTTTTGGTGATCACACCACCATGCCCTGGTTATCATCGTACTTTCTAGCAACATTGAGTCGGTTGTATAAAAATGATTGCGATCAGAAGTCCTATGAGGGAGGCATAGAGACATTTAGAAAGGTACTAAGCAGAGCTAATAAGTTGCTGCGAAGTGCTAAAATAGATATAAATAGTGTTGGAATGGTAGTTTTACTATCGGATAGAGATGATATCATTATCCCACGCACACTTAGTAGTGTGGATCGTGAAGCTCTCGCTGTGTATATGCACAGTGTTAAGGCCTTAGATCATGGAGTTTCTGCTCCTGTATATACAGGTGTCAAACTTAGGTTAGATGATCTCGTTAGGCTATCTAAGCTAGTATTGCCATGGACCAAGCTTATTGTTAGCGTAGATTGGACTGATTGGGATTGTGGGAGCTACTCGTGTGACGATTATAGTATCGTTGAATTTAATAAATAGGAGATTAATCGGACGTTTCGATCCGAGTTCTAAAATGTGTTCAATCTGTGGGTACATTAACCGCGAATTAACGCTATCTCAAAGAACTTGGACGTGTCCACAGTGTAAAAGCGAACACGATAGGGACGTAAATGCGTCTCAAAATATAAAATAGTTTGCATTACAAAAACAGAATTTGATAGGGTCGGAGCGACCCGAATCTATCACGCTTGGGGAGTGATCGGCTACAGTGCCACACGTTGAACCAGGAAGCCCAACAGCTTCAGCGTTGGGTAATCCACACGATATATAAACGTACAGCCCTGAGCACGGCGTTAAACTGCTCAAGGAGTACTTTATGGAATTAGAAACGTGGGAATGTCACCTGAGTTCTTACAGTATTTTGTATCCAGTAAGCAGCACAGATGTAATTTTGTTAGATACATATCCACAATATAAACCATGTTACCCTTTTGAATTTGAAAGGTATCATATAGGAGCTAGTTTTATGAACGATAGAGTAAAGACAGTATTTGCTGACTTTGCCAACAAATGTTTAACCATAACGAACGTAGACATTATTTTTGAATCTGGTATACTCAGCATGGGTAAAGTAGAAGAAAGTGGTGTAATAAAAGTAGTAGTAAATGTTGAGGACGATCTCGAAATTGTGTCTACGTTATCGTTCTTGCTAAGAGTAACTAAATCAGATAGTAGTAGAAATAGGAACTGTAAGCATCTTGATTGGAACGAACTTGATCACAGAGTTGATATTTCGGACCGGCATGGGTGGTTAATCCTAAACAGTATTTGTGGGGAAGATGTTTCTGTTCTCATCAAAGAAGAACTACCCGAGTATTATGGAGCAGTGCGTAAAATACTTTTGACTTTGATAAGGAAGAGATATAATGCTGCCTTAGAGAGATACATTTACGTAATGGGAAATGGAGATCCAAAAAGTCCGGGCGGCAAGCGGACTTGGCGTACTATTGGTAGTGATGAGGGGCTTGCTGTTTTATGTTAATTTTAGATTACGTGGGTTTATCCTGCGCTTGGAGGTTATTATGAGTTATCAAGCATTATTACTGATTGATGTACAGGACTCGTCTGTCGAGGAAAAGTATGAGATTAAGAAGTGGGATTTAACTACTTTACTATGCCGTAAAACTCTACCGAATATAGAAAAATTAGTTTCTCACTTTCGGTATAGAGGATTGCCCGTTGTGCATATTCTAACGACTCCGTGGACTAAAAAGTATCTCGAATGGAATATCGTGAAACTATATGAAGAAAATCCTAATGCCGTGTTTTATAGTGAGTACAGATGGCCAAAAAGTTGTATAAGTATACAAGGTGAAAAGATTTTCCGAAAGAATATGCCGTCAGCTTTTGGTGGTACAGATTATCTTCGTAGTTTTAGCCTATCAAACTATGTAGCTGAAAAGGACTGGAAATGCTTAGCAATTGCTGGGTTTTATAGTACAGGTTGCGTTTCGGAGACTATAATTGAAGGATTTAACCGTAACAAACTATTTTGGTACGTATTTTCTGATTGTTGTCAAACATTCGACAAAGATACTAAACAGGCCGGTCATAAGTATTTTATGACTGAACATTTTCAGCATATGGATGGGCATGTTTTAACATTGAATGATATAATATAGAGGGTGAATGAAATCTGATAGAGCACTACATAAGCACAGTTGTTTGCAGTAAAGACATACCTCCAGGATTATAGTAGTTAATAACCGAGAGTTTTCATATTTTATACAAAGTAAGATGTGAGAACTCTTTTTTAATTTAAGAGGCAAAACTCATAAATACACAGAAAAATATTTATAATATCCGGAATCCTATTGAGTGGATTGACTTAGCAAAGAATCAAGGTTATAGACCTATCGATAGCGAGAAGTGGATGGAAACTGTTATACGTATGATAAAAGATATGTATAATGGGACAGGTATTTACTGTAAACCACATAGTTTTCGTGAAATTGCTGATTTAACTGGAAACTATTTTTCATGGGTTACTATAAGAAAACTTGCCCTAAATAGTGGTTTAAAACCACGAAGTAGAGGCGGTTGCAATCATAATGGAGGAACTCGCCAGAAGGTTGTTATAGATAGCTGGATTACAAAAGCCAAGGCTTTAGGATATTCCTCTGTTGTTGAGGCAGTAAGTAATCTATATGTTATCAATAGATCTCATTATGATAGTAATATTGCTTGTAGAAGGGCTGTTACCACTTATTTTAAAGTGACTGTTATCACTAAATATGGTACTAAGGAGACAGTTACAATGGCTCAACATACAGTTAGAAATGCTTTATCTGGCAGGATGAAATATTAGTGTTAGAAGCCTGAAGAAGATGGTTGTCAAATAGTTAAAGGAGGAGTATTTGTGCCAAAAGATGTGTATTATATCAATCTTTCGAATGGACTTGAGTATTATAGTGTACTTAAGCGTAATGGTGTAGATGTTAGATTTATAAGATTACCATCTACACTTATTGAGAAGAAGGCGTGGAAGTCCTTTTTCTTATCTGTGGATTCGGATATGCTCATGAATGCAGCTCTTGGGAATAATATACATATTTATGATTGTGGTTGTAGACGTGAAATCTCTAAGGTAATATACTTTGGAATTCCGTTACTTAGGTATAGTATAGAAAGAGTGTGGTTTAATAAAACCTACACTCCTAATGTGGAATTTATCAATATTTTTGATGAAGTATTTGAATATAAAGACGGGTGTAATATTGAACAATTAGGCTTGTTAAAGAACAAATACGGTTATTTTTGTAGATACCTAAATGATAGTATACAAAAAGTTAGGTTGCACGGATATTCGCGTGCTACAGAATTTGATGGGAATAACGAGCACTATTGTAGTATTTTAGACATACGAATGTTTATGTTTTAGCATTAAAGGTTATATAAGATAGAGGTATATTATGGATAATAAGAAAGTAGGTATATTTACAGTGTATGAAGGTGGGAAAGGTTTCTCTAAATCAGACGAAACAGACACTACCGTTAGGAGCGAAAGTACATTAAGTTGTTTAGTTATGGGATGTACTTTTAGTGTTATAGAGTCTTCACAAGATTTAGAGAACAATGGTAAGGGTCTTGGCGGTCATGTTCTTTATTACAAGAACAACTTCGGTAACGACGGTTACACTTTTGTTTCTGTAAAAACACCTGCTGATCGACTTGTCGCGATATTGTATATTGTCGATAAGGAACTTGTTTTTGCAGCAAGTGGTGGGAAAAGCATCAAACCTTTGTTATCAAAGGTTATTGATATGTGGTTGAACATAAATGGTATATCTAAACCAGGTCCCGTTGGGCCTAAGAGGGTAGTATAGGACTGTAGAGGTGATGAAATATGTTAAGACCAAAATGTCAAAATGACTTATTTAAAATGTTCGGTAGGAACGCTATTAAGAAACCAGTACCAGGTTCCTTTGTATACTATAAGTACTGGGGGACTTGGCATAGAGTCCTTAAAACTTATAGAAACAGAGAAATAGCGGTAGTTGATCTGACTGCAATAAATCCAACCCACCAATGGGAATGGGAAAGATATATTCGCCCTATCTTTATCAATAGAGCACTTTTTGATGTAAAAAGGGGTAATATTGTACTTCGATGTCTTCCAGAATACGTACATGAGAGTATGAATGGACATTTGGAAGATGACGAACTTGTTGAACGTTTGTTGACTGAGGATTTTATCCCAATAATCAGCTGGCGCAAGTTCAATGAAGTGGAGAATGGTGGGGCTAAACTGTCTGACATTCTACTGGATTAATAGGAGATTGCTGTGAGTAGACGCGGTAATACAAAAACTCTGATAGATATTCCATTGAAATACAGAACAACGTTACAAGGTTCGCACAATGAAAACGTATACATGTGCAAATGTTGTTGTGAGGACCTAACAACTGGTTTTCCGTTATTTGGTGAAGCGTTAATTGGTTTTGCCGAGTTAAACGGTGAACTTGTAATTGTGTATAGGTGTCCGGCATGTCAAGAGATATTATACCATCATGCTATGGATGTAAGAGTGAAAATGTTTTTGGAGTACATTTCTGAGAGGTAATCTACTATGACTTTGCATTACAAAGAAGACACTTTCCAGTTGAGTTGGTTAAATGAAAAATTAGGTATTATTACTATCGACCTCAAGTTAATCTGTTATTAGTAACTTAGGAGAATATGTTAAATTATTCAGAGTTAATAAAGATCCCGTTTGTCGGGGGCGTAGACTGTTCTGTTAGCTGTCGTACTAAGCGATCATGTAAAATAGCTTGTATGGAAACCCCCTGTACTCCATCTGTACAGGAAGCAAAAATTCTTATGAAGAAGTATGGTTACGATAGCTTGAGTGGGTCAATATATCATGTTGGATACCTAGATAGCTATATAAGTGTCCTATCACCCCGTTTCAAGGACGGAGCCTGTATTTTCTATGACAAAGATAGTGGGAATTGTGTTGTGCATGGAGAGCACAAACCGTTTGAAGGTCGCGTAGCGGTTTGCTATGTTACTTCAAGAGAATCAATGGATATTGATAAGGTGATATTTGACAATTGGGAAGCTGATCACGGTGCCTTGTTAATGGAGTGGTCACTACTTAAATATGGTAATTTAGCAGATCAAATAGGATGAGTATGAGAAAATTGAACGTAGCTTTAGTTAGACTTTTAGGAGTTGATAGCTTAGAAAGACCTGGTGCTGATATATCTGTTGGTATTGGGTACTTGTCTATTATGGCGAGATCGTTACCGTTTGTAGAACTTGATATATTCGATTCTGTTAGCCCTGTAGATTTTGATAGGATAGGGAATAACTATGATTGTGTAGGTTTCACTGTTCATGCTCTTAACGTGGATACTACACTTAGTATAATAAAAGATATTAAGCTTCGTAATCCCAATACTATAATAGTAGTTGGTGGGCATCATGTATCTTTATCAGCAGATGAACTTCTTGAGGATTATGAAGATTTTATAGACGTTGTGTGTATAGGTGATGGGGAAAACACCTGGTTATCTGTACTCAAGGAAATTTACGATGGTAAGCTCGAAAAGGGGAAGCGGTTTTCCCAGGGTATTGATATCAAAGACCTGCCTCTCCAAAACTACGCTGTTACAGGTACAACAGCACGGATGATAACATCGAAAGGTTGTCCGTTTAGTTGTTCGTTTTGTACTACTCCTGCTATGCGGAAGTTGTGCAAATCCTGGAAACATTATACAATTAGACTTACCGTTGAGGTTGAAAGAGAGGTACGCAGGCTGATGGATAGGGGAGTTGGAACTATCTATATTAATGATGACTTATATAGCCTTAATAAAGACAGAGCTATGGGTATAGCTCGTATAGTGCCAAAAGGAATAAATTATAAGGTAGAGCTGCGGGTAGATTCCATAGATGATTTCGAGACGGTTCTTCGGTTGAAACAGTCTGGCCTGTGTCGGGTATTTTTCGGCATTGAAGCTGGGGAGGCGAGTATGCTGGATACTCTCAATAAGGGGTTTAGTCGTGAAACTGCATATAAAGCGGTAAATATGTTCAAGGCTGCTGGAATACTTGTTAACGCTGGTACAATTATGTCCACGCCGGACTCGACGGTTAGAAACGTTATAGAATCAATAATGTTTTTCGATGAGATGGATTTAGCATATTCATTTCTGAAGAGGGTAACTTGTAAAGTTGTTGTTTTTCCTGGAACGGAGTTAGAAAGTAAGTTGAATCGGGAGTCCCGTTTAGAGCGGTTACCTTCTTATCGTTTCAGAAAATTTGAGGGAGTAGATCCTGTTGTAGACAAGGTTACTACGAAATTAGAAGGGTTGATACCGATTTTTAATAGAAAGTATGGTAATATATTTTCTCAGTATATTCCTAACTTAGCTATGTACACACTTCCTAAAGGTGGGGAAGGTATAGTTGCAGCTGAGAGGTCAGCAAGTGCAGTTTCGAAGTTTAGCGAGAGATGTGCACAGATGCTCGTTACCTGCTTTAAAAACCCAGGCAGGGTTGCTCATACTTTTATGGGATTGATGTGTGATATGGTAGATATTAAGAGGGAGTTAGCTGAGTGTATTATATATGATGAGGAAATAATATGAAATTCTTAATTTTCAGCCTTCATGGTATAACACAGAATGCAGATCGTATAGACGAGCCGCATATATTGATAAGAATGGGCGGTAGTTGCTTTGAGGACTGGCGTTGCACTATACCTGATAATGAGCAGAGGTTAGATGTTCTTGAGGTAGAAACAGATGATATAGACAAAGAAACCGACGATCTTATATTGTTCACTGCAGGGCAGGCTAATGAAATCATTAGTTTTGTTAACAAGTATGAGGAAAGGATAAGTTGCGTGGTTATACACTGCTATGCTGGTGAGTGTAGAAGCCCTGCCGTGGCCGCCGCACTCTCTTACATGCTTAACGGGGATGATTCGTGGATTTTCAGCGATACACAATACAAACCAAATATGCATATATATAGGACTATGATGGTTGCGATTGTCGGTGAACCGGCTGACTTGAGCTGGTGGCTTGAGCATTATGACATAGCCACCGCAGATTGAGGTACATAGGTTACTTAACGATGAATAGTCAGAAAGAATTTATTGTTTCTGTAATAGTAATTGGGGACTTCAGTTCCAGTTTTTTGGACAGTATGGTAACCAAATTATTATCACCCAAGTTTAATACTTGTAATGTAACTGCTCATGTTTATGGGGAGGGTGTGTGTACCGCGCCCTTCTCGTGCGTTAAAGACTATTGTGGAAAAGATTCTTTAAAGGAATCAGAAGCTATAATATTATTTAGCAATCCTTCTAATAAAAATGCGGTACTTATTACATGCTATGCTGCTGACAATAATATACCTATCCGGGTTTATAGCAGTAAGTTTAACCGATATACGATTAGTAGTATGTGCGGGGAGGAAGCTGTACTAGTTGAGAATGGCGTACCTGGTTGGTTTAGTGTAAAAGGTATGCGGCTAATTTATTCTGCTGCGGTAAATGTTATTGCGTATAATGTGCATGACTTGTTTGAGTGGAGAATAGTCGAGCTAGATAACTATATTATAGGAGTAAGTTTATCGTCTGATAAGAAATGGAAGTTAATGACAGTCAGGGATATAAACAAAAAGATAAAGGAGTAAACGTTATGATTAGTAAAGGTCTTAGGTGGCTACAGGCTGCCGAAATGTCGGCTAGGACTACGAGAACTATTGGTCAGGCTATACAGCAAAATATAGCTAAATACCTGACCTTTGGAGATATAATATCTTATGTAACTGATCCTACTAAGTTTTTGCACAATAAGCGAGTGAGTTTAAAAACAGTTGGATGCATGCTCAGGTATATAACTGGTGACGGTAGTGATACATTATGTATGATTAGCTTTGATCCTAACGTGTGCTTCGATATCAGGGAGAACAATAGTGCTACTTCTTTAGTTAGCCTGCTCCTCGAGGAGGGTCGGGAAGATTCCCTGTACGTCGTTGTTTTAGATGGTACTGAATACATACTCAAGTACCCGCTAATGTCGCGGAGTGATGGTCATATCGAATTTGTAAGTGTTGTTGATCGCGAAGATGCCGTTGGCCGCTTGCTAAAGGCTTTTAATATATGATATATTATAGCCATTCTATGCGTATATTTGATACGCGTTTAGAAAGTTTCCAAGAGAACTTACTAAAAGACTACTTTGGTGATTGCATATATAATCCAAACAACAAAGAGGTACGTAATTCCTCGAGCCATATGAAACATTGTTTGAGTACGTTACGCAGCGAAGACATTAACAGCGTAGCTTTTAGTATGTATTATGGTAGTGTGGGGTTAGGTGTATATAAAGAAGTAAATCTCGCTAAAGATTTACACAAACCCGTGTATCTTATAGCTGGTGCGCGCGTTTACCGTTTTTTCGGTAGCTTGCGTATATTTGAGCCCCGAAACTATAAATGTTATGCTAAAATTGATGAGCTAATAATATCTGAGCAGCTACACGTTCTATAGATATTAGAGCTCCATATTTGCTCTACAATCGGTTTTTTAATCATACTAATAGGTAGGTATACATAGTAGTATGTTTTTGCTTTTAAGAGGTGTTTTTGTGAGTAATATAGTAAAAGCTCATGGATTTCGTTTCAGTTTTAGTGAAAGACTTCTTATAGAGCTTTTGACTAAGCAAATGAGCGAGGAAGCAATCCGGTGGATACGTAATATAGATTACGCAGTGCCGGATGATTTTGCGATTGTGTATAAGTTTATATCATATATATGGTATATTGATGTTGGGAAGGGAAATCTGTTAGATCCGTTAATGTTGTATTAGTTGTAAGGCATTGGGTATGATTATTCATACCCTGCCTAACATCTTTTTCATATTGTTTGCATTACTTTATAGGGCGGTGGGTGGGATTTGTAAGTGCAAACGATTGGTGGGTGGGTGGGAATTAAAATGATGTTCTTAGACTGTGAAGAATCAGTATCATTTTTTAGTTATGAAGAAGGAGATAATTGGGGTTTATTGATATGTAGCTTATTCTCAAAAGATTTTATCCCAGTGCATCCGGCGGCTAACGCCGCCGGGAGACTTCTATGGACAAAGGTTTATCAAGCCGGCTTCGCCGGTGCTTCTATTCCTGCTTCGCAGGCGCATCATGGTGCGGAATTCTCCGCACAGGTATAACGTAGGGCTTTAAGTATAGTAAATTGAAATGAGAGAGTTTACTCTTAAATTTTCTTACTACAGCCCTTATATACAGTGCTTTAATGGAATATAGTGCTGTATTAGATAAAGACGGTTTAAATCTAATGCTGCCGCCCCTATCTGTTTATTATTGGGGCTCGGGCTGCTAACTAAACCGTCTTCAAACTCCGGGATGTCAGAGAGGATGTGTTTGCTTTTGGTTATCCACTTCGCTTCCCGGAGTAATCTTGTATCTTTTTGCCTTCTGCCTATCTTTTCCTTTGTTGTTAAGGGGTTGGGTGGGAATTTTCTTCTTAGTGGGAAACTTATTTCCCACTTTACATGTAGCAGTATGTCTGCTACTTACTTAAAAATAGCGTGTTGTATCGCTAAAATATAGAAGAGATAGAAGGCAATATTGTCTTTTATCTCTCTAAGTGGGGGTATCAATGAATATAGGAAGCAGTGTGAAGATGCCGGTTATTTCTCCGGTATTTCTTAGTGCAAAAGGTGTTGTTACAAAAGTCAAGAGAGTGAATGTCATCTCTCGTGGTTTCTATGGCGGCGGTTCTGTTGTGCTCATGCCAAAAGCAGTAAAGGTTTTCCTTGCTGAACTTCAGGCAGCAATGGATTACATAGCAAATAGCGAATCATTACCGATCCGCTACGAGAGTGCTTCGATTACGGCTTTAAAGGCTGCAAAGAATAGCGCTGTTATGCAATTGCAGCGATTAGCGAGTCCGAGATCGGGAAATTGTATAGTTACTTTATATAATGCGGACAGTGATTCAAAGTTAACTGGAAGCGGGCCGCAAACACTGACAATAACCAACGTAGGCCGTTGGATTGAGGACATGTGTCTGGACTTCCCAATGCTTTTGCCAGTTTGGGATGTAGATGTTACCAATGTCCATACAAACAAGCCGATTTCCTATAATCCTTTCTATAGAGGAATGGTTCAGGTTGCGAGTGGGTTTGATATAGAACAAAGCTTGCTGGACGCTTATTCATGTAGTCTTGATAGGATGTCTGAAGATCTGAAAAAGCATGTTCTCCTCGATAGCGATTCAGAAGAACAGGAGAGCGGAGCTGGAGAAACTGTAGAAAAGGAGACTGTGCATCTTTCTGATACGGAAGGGGACAAGCTGAATGAACCGTTAGCGAGTTCTGGTGAACATGTCCCTGAAACTGAGGAAAGTGGGCCGTTAGATTCTGAGGTTGAGTCCCTTTTTGGGGATAAATCCATAGGGCAGGATTCTATATAGTATTTTACTATCGAGGTGATTGCTTGATTATTCAGGCAATCACCTGTCGTACTAAAGGGGTCAATTATGGAGAAGATAGTACCGGTAGCAAATAGCATTACAGTTAGAAATTTTGATCTCTCAACTGGAAAGGAGAGGAGAAATAACTTAGAGGTACTTCACAATAATGTATTTAGTACGTATTTTGGGGATGTTTCTCTAATCAAAGGAAATTTTGGTCACAAGTGGGAAGAAAAGGGCGATAGTTGTCATAGTTTCTTTGCCGAGCCTGTTACGCTAACTGTTGACGGGGTAGTACGTCAATATATGCAATCAGGTTGGGGTTCTTTTATAAAGAGGAAGGAGATGTTCCTTCTTGATACATCACACTTACAGCTTGAAAAGAGGTTGTTCAACTTATTAGGAAAGGTGGAAAGTCTTTCTAGAGTTAAGCACCTTTGTCCTGATTCAACTAGCGGATTAGCCGGGGATTGGAATATTATCACAGCTCCTCCGGGGTCTGCTGTAGTTTGGTTAGATGGAAGTACTGAAAATGAGTTGAGTGACGGGGCTGGAGTTATAAGAGGAGGTATCCTCGATAATCTTGAGAACCTTCAGGTACAGAGTGGGGGATCGATAGATTATATAAGATATCACCGATTTAATCTTTCCGAGGCTAGTTATGTAAATCCAACTCAATTAGAAGTAGTCGATTTAACCTCTGAGTTGTTTAAGGAAATAAAACCTACTGTTGACAAAAGTTTGCGTAACTTGTTCCATGCCTCTAAAATGCGTAGTGATACAATGTTTCGAAAAGATGTGAAACGGAGGTTGGATAAGGGAGAAGAATTAAAAATAGAGGAGCTAGGGTACATATATAGTGATGTTGATTATCTCACTAAATACTGTTTTAGTATACTTGGAGATGAGGAGATTCCAATTGGGCTTAGGGAGGATATTGTGCGGCATCCTGCATTTGCTCCCCGTTTAAACGGCAGTTATAAGAAGTTGGCGGAAACTGTAGCAAGTGGAGGAGGTCTTTTGTCTTCTATGGGGAAGTCAATGCCGCTACATTGTCGTTCAAGGCACAAACGAGAAGGTGGGAAAGGTGGTGCCTTTCTTCCTCCGTGTGATTCGCGAAGAGTTTATGCTGTGACGGCTGGGCAACCTATTGATAAGATATTAGCTTTTAGATACCCTAATTCAGATAGGTTATCTGTTCAGCCTGGAGATGCTTGGAGTTCATCTCCTGGAAATGGGGAACCGCTCTCTGAGTATCTGTCTCAAGCCGAAGAGCTTCAGTATAGATTCGGAGATAAAAACCTTAGCATTAATGCTAAGGGGATGTCCTTTCGCACGCCTGACAGGACTTGGAGATCTGGATTCTATATTGTAACTCCAGATGTAGGAGATAAGCCGGGTAGAGCGTTCTATTTTGGGCCGGAGCAGGCAAGGCATGTAGATCTTATGGTCTCTCATGTGGATTTTAAGATGTATCTCGAATCATACGATTTTGATAAGAATTCTACCGGTCTTAACCATCTTAAAGTGGAAGACGGGATTTATATGATAACGGAGTGGTACAAACCTGGTACATCTTTTGCCATGTCTGACGGTTTCTTTTTGGAAGAGAATGAAAGTTATAGTCCGTTGCAAACTCCTGATAGTGAGAGTAATTTATTCGTCGAGGTTAGTCCTCGTGATGCCCCCTGTAGAATTTATTACGATGAAGTGTATAACGCAAAGAGTCGTCTTTCTATGGACGATGATGGCGATACTTTTTACTTGTTAAATGGTTCAAAGGAAACTGCAAGTTTTGTTCCTTCCTATCCTGTATTGTACGATTCGTATGAATCGTTGGTTAATACTGTAGATACAGGTGTTTCTAAGATAGAAAAGAGCGTAACCAAGTTTCCTGAAAGTATATTTTCAGCTACTACTCCATATGACTTTTTGGAACCTATATCTCGCTTTTCTTACAAACTAGCAGTAGCGTCTTCGAAAAATGCAATGGGAATTGCTACTAATCGACGGCGATTGTTTTACGCTTTATCTTCTATTACGAGAGATCTTGTTTGTAAGTCGAGGTTTGGTAAGTCTGCTGTTGATGTTATTCATAGAACATCGGAAACGGAAGAGGAGAGACTTCGTGGTTTGAAGTTTGGGTCTAATATGTTTTCTATGGATGATGTTCTGCAAAGAGCTGTAGATGTCATAAAGACTTTTGTTAATATGCTTCGGGCTCTTGGTTGGACAGCTGAAGTAGTGGCTCGACTAAAGAGTAGTGGCTATACTGACGGAATTGGTATTATAAAAGCTGGTTATATAGGTATGTCACGAGATAATCGGTGGTTCAGTCAGGTTAATCCGAAGTATACGGATTTATGTTCTCCTGGTCTTGACGGATTTGTTCCGAAACTCCTTGAATATACTCTTGAGTGTGACGAAAATGGAGACTTTGTTAGGATACCGGAAGCTATTGGTATTTCTACACTACCTCTTGAACACTTTCTGAGGTACTGTCCGCAATTGATACCTCGTCCTTGCTTAGCTTTGTCACGAAGAATAAGTACTATATTTGCAGAGAAACTTCTTGAAGTCTCGTCTACTTCTCCTACAGAAGATGATTCGGACGAGAGGCAGAGATCTCGTAGTAGTCTTGAAAAGGCTGTTATAGAAATGAATTCTGTAATAAGTAGTCTTATTTCCGAGAGAAATTATCGTAAACCTAAGGATAGTACTGATATCTCACGTTATGATGTGGCTCGAGCCATGTTATTTGATATATCAAAGAACGGAAGAGAGGGCAGAACTACTGGTGCTCAAGTGTTTATGCTATTTGGAGAGGAAGTTCGTCAGTTGTTTCGAGAGATAGTAGAAGCGGACGGAAGGGCTGTGCACAGAGATCGGGTTTCCGATATAAAGTCTTCTTGTGACGCTGTTACTTCGAACGTTCTCCTTTCTGTTAAACATGTTTGGGAAGGTAGTGGTTATCCTAGCAATCTCAGTCTTGCGCTCTCTGGTAAAACTATAGTATGTGATGTGGAGGAGACTATATCAAGAAACCTGTCTACTGGTCAGCCAACTGTTAAATTTGCTGTTGTTCCGGTTGGCAGGCGGAACTTGCCTGGTATGCGTGATATACCTAAGGTAGAGCTTCCGTTAGGTTGTGTTGGTACTTTGAAGGATTCAGTACAGCCAGGAAGATTTAAAGTAATGTTTGATTTTTCCACTTCCCGTAATGGAAAAGGTGGTACAATGCATATGTTATTGAGGAGAATTTAATGAGAAACATAGAAGCTTGTGTTAGTGGAGTAGAAAGCTCTGGTTACTTTACATGGGGTTGGAAAACCATTGGAAACTCAAGTATTTCTCGTTACGGTAGATTGGAAGGTAGCGGGCAGTATCGAATAGTCCTTTATGGATTAAAGGAACTGCTTGAGTTTCTTGTTTCTGCTCATAAAAAATCTAAGAATACTGATATAGTGTCAGTTACTGTTTATCTAAAAGATAGTATAGTTATTGACTGGGTTTCAGGTGAGCTGTTTGAGGAAGGTGCGGTAAGATTCTTGTGTGATGGGATACATGATCTCTTAAGCTATAGCGGTTTGTCCGTTAGCTTTTCGGAATCTAACCGAGTGGAGGTATCTGATTTGAGATCTTGCTGTAAGGCAGATGCGAAAAGCTACCGCGAACGTAGAATTCATAAGATAAAACTTGAGCATAAGCCTGATGGAAAACTACATGTTATTGGAGGTACTGATAGTATAGATAGTCCTTATCTTTAGGGGGTAAGAATGTGCGGAACTACGAGGCTAGCTAAACCAAGGCAGGAAGTTGTGCATTTTCCTACTGAAGGTTTAGTGGTTGTTTTACCTAGTTTTTCTGTTCCAGATTTGGAGCGGGTTATACAGATTGGTTTATCCAGCCTGAAACAGGATTCTATCGACGAACCGGTTTCTACAGGTGATGTTGATAATCACTAACTCTCAGGAGAGTGTATGCTTTATAGCATATACTCTTCTTTTTTTTATTTGTGGCTATGTATAAAGAAAATGAGTTTGTTCCTATTTATATAGGAAATATACCGTATAGTATTGTAGAGGACGAATTACTTGATTTTTTCAAAGATGTAAGTCCTATATTAGCTGTTAATATACTTGTTAGGAAAGGTAGTCCTGACAAAATGGCTGGATATGGATTTATAGAAGTACCTGCAGCTACAGTTGAAAAGGTTCTTTCCAAAAATGGGTGTGCTCTTGATGGAAGGAAACTGAGTGTTTCTATTTCTGCTAATTGGAAAGGGCAAAAGGGGGATATAAAATGGCATCAATAAAGAAGGCGTCTGATATGTTAGTTAAGTTTCCAATTAGGACAATACCAAAAGCTTGCGGAGTTCATACAGGTGTTCCGGTAGCTCATCCGAGTAACTTTCTTAGTTTCAGGAATTTAATTTTAGGAATTAGCGGGAAGTCTGATTCCTATTGTTATGGTATTGGTACCGGAGCTTACTATAAGCTTCCAATCTCAAGAAAAATGTCTTCTATTATTAAGGATAACACTGGGGAAGAAGTAGATCACCTGATGGTAGAAATACTTTCAGTAGATCAGGAGCAGTCTCAAGTGAGCAGTGGAGAGGTAATTATAGAGTTTATTCCAGTAGATGATAGAGGAGCTTCGGGTGGAAAAAATTTCGAGGCCGCTAAGTGCCTTCGGTTTGCTGGAGATTTTGGGGTTGACGAAGTACGGTGGACAAAAAAACTTCCTTTGTGGGGACTAAGGTACTCGGTAGAAGCAACTGATCGGGATGTTATAGGTTTTTGGAATGCTTACGAATCGGAAAATTGTGGGAAGCCGGTATATTTAATCTTTAGTCCAATGCGTCAAGCTTTGAGGATGGCAGAGTCCCAGGGAGATTTGCCAAGGCCTGTTAAAGATTGGTGCCGTGACGACTTTATAAAATATCTGCCTCGATACTTCAGATTATCTGGAGCCTCTCAGGCTTCAACTCAGACAGGGGCATACGATTTGTTTAACAGTGGTCGTAGTGCTTCTTGGGGAGCGGTAATGTATAATACCTCTACTGGTAGGTTGTCTGTAAGAAGGGATGATATGGTATTTGACTTTATAACTGTACCTGGATCGGCTAATGACTCCTGTTTTATTGACAGTTGTAGCGTGAGTATATATTCTGGTAGGAAGAATATTTATGTTGGTTTGGAGTTGCATTGGTTTTATACTAATACTTGGATGGCTAGCCTAGTTTTTGTAACGGGATCAGAGAGGAGGGTTGTAGGTTCACACTCTCTTAATAAATTTATTAGTTATTGCAATAACAGCCGAAAGTTGACCGGGAATTTATCTGGGTGGCTTGTTTCCAAGTACGTTGAGTTTTATAGCAACTTAAATGGCTTGTTACTGTTAGGACTTGATGAATCTGTTAGAGCAATATACGAGACACTTTAGTTATTTATCAATACAAGACGACTTAAAAGTCGTCCAAGGAGAAAAAATTATGATTGTTTTAGTTAGATCAGGGGTAGAAGATAAACCAGTATCTTATGCTCTTGTTGAGGAGGGTAGATGTGTATCATTTACTCCAATGTCTAACGCTCTCCCACCCCACGTAGGGGATATACATATAGGGAGAGTTATACGCCGCATGTCTAAGGCATGGTTTGTAGATCTTGGAGAGAAGTTTGGGATGGATGGTTATCTACCCGAAACTGAGGTTGTAGGGTCTATTGTAAGAGGGGACAAAATAATTTATCAGATTGTAAAGGCCGCTATGTCAGATAAATCTCCAAGAGTTACGATGAGGGTGAGTCTTGCTGGTCGTCTGCTTGTTTATATGCCATTCCAATCTGGGTCGAAAGTGAGAGTTTCCAAGGACATTACTTGTCCTGATGAGCGTAATAGATTACGAAGTGTTGTAAGTAGTTTGTCTGATGGAGAGTCTTTTATTGCTAGAACAGAAAGTGAAGGGTCAAGTCAAGAAGAAATTGGCTGTGATGTATCTCTTCTAACTGGTTTGTGGGGCAAGATAGAGGAGAAATCTCTTAATACTGATGGGTCAGTGTTGTATGAAGAGCTGTCTCCTCTAGAAGCTGCCATAAGGGATACACCGGGTATAACTGGTGTGTATTGTGACTCTCCACGTCTTCATAGAAAATTAAGAGATTTTGCTGCGTCTTTTTCTAGTACCATTGAAGTTTATTATATTTCTCCTGTTAACTCTATATATGAAAAGTACAAGATTGCTGATGATATAAAGGAAGCTTTGTCAAGGAAAGTTAATTTCTGGGACGGATCCTATATTTATATAGAGGAGACGGAGGCTATGACGGTAATAGATGTAAATAGTGGTAGCTACAATGGCCGGGGTTCAAAAGATGACTGTGCTTATGCGGTTAATAAGGCAGCAGTTGAAACCATAGCTAGACAGATAAAGTTAAGAGGAATTGGTGGGATTGTTGCTATAGACTTCATAGATATGTCTCAGTTGTCGTACTGGGAAGACATCGTAAGTTATTTAAGTTCGAAGTTTCATAGAAAATATAGAGCGAGAGTTTCACTGTCTAAGGAAGTTGGCGTAGTATTTATTACTCTGAGAAAGAGTGTTGGAAGCATCTCGAGTTCTCTGACTGATGTTTGTAATTGCTGTGGGGGGACTGGAAGAGTGCCTTCAATAGATTATGTCTGCTCACGTATGTACGATGAGCTTAAGCTGTTCATTTCGGAGCTTGGTCATAACAGAAGGCTGACGATTAAGGCCTCAAACACTGTTATAATGAGGGCTATAAAAATGATTAGAAAGATTGAGAATAAGCTTAGAGTAAAGATATATATACAAGTTGATGAAGAGGTTAGTGAGGGGAACTCAAGAGAATTTACTATATTTTAGTGGATGCGAATAGGTAGAGAAGCATAACATACTTTAAAAAGATTATCTGTTGCGTTACTTTGGTTTTAGTGTGTTATGCTATCTGTTAATTAATGGATAATAGTACTAATTTTTTTATTTCTATAGCTGATTTTATCTTATTAAAAAGTAGATGTTCTTACGGACAACAAAACTTTCTTAGATATTGGCTACTTTACATACTTACTATTACTTCGTTTTTTACGTTTATAGTAGGTTGTGCACTTTTGTTTGTCTCTTTTAGTCACGGCTATCCTGGAAGTCATAATGTGTTAGCGTATTCATTTTATCTTTTGATATTTTCACTCTGCTGTTTTTTGGTTTGTACTGAATTTGATCTTACTCTATATTTGAGGTAAAAAACTAGATGGATTAAATTAACTAAATAACATAAAGGGGGAAAATATTTTGACATTAGAAGACACAACGGGAACTCTTATTTTAGATATTCTAAGAAACTATTCAGTTGAGCTATTACTACCGAAAGATTTATCGTTGATTATCGATTCTGAAGAGGATGGATCTTGTTGTTTTACTCAATCTACTAAGTATGTTGGTAAGGATACTAATAGTTATCCACTGATTACAATACCAACTACTCAACATACTTTCTACTGCTTTTTCAGAAAGTTTGATGCTTTATCTTTTTGTATGGGAGTTGTAGTAGATTCTCAGAAGAAAGAACTTGAAGACTTTAGAGAATTTTCTGTTGTGATTAAGAGAATGTATAGTAAGTTGATAGTCGACGGTAGACGCTTCTATCGGCCTGGTGATAATAGTATTATTATGAATGACCCCATCATAGTTTCTATAATAAATGAGGGTGGAGGTAGTGATGTTTAATCTTCCGGTGAAACTGGAAAACAATGATTGGGTTATTCCGGTTTCTTGTTTCAGATCTGCTTTAAGTTTAAGTAGGTTTTTAAGTGGTTCTTCAAAAGATATTATTCCTGCTTCAGGTAATATAAATCTGGAGCTTGGAAATGTACCGATTTCGGCTAGATTCCTACAAAAAGTTGTTAGTGCAGGGTATGGTTTGCTACCAGCTAACTGTTCCAAATATAAGTCAGGAACGGCTAAACCAAATATTAGTATCCACTCAAATTTTGTACTTGCTGAGGAATGTTCATCAGCTATTGTACTTGAGTCTGTTTTTAATGGATCTACTGTATATAAGGTTGCTATCAGAGCAGGTTCTTTGTATCTGTTTAAACGAAAAGACTACTTGGAAATAGATACTATTTTGGAGGAGGAGTTTACCTGTTTAGATTGGTTTTCGTCGCCGTGCTCATTTCATATTGACTCTAAATATTCTTTTGATCATATATTAAACGAGCATTTATTAGAGAATGACTTTGGCAGAGAATGTATATTAGATAAAATAATATGTACCTCTACCGTCGAGATTAAAGTAGGATCTATCAGTACAGAGTTTTCAGTACCTTACATGTTTGTAATGTTTGGAAGAAGTAGGAATGCGGAGCCTGATATAGTTGGTTATTGTGGATAGTTTCAGTCTTTTTTTTATTCTTATTAATTTGTTTGTCTGCTTTATTATCTTGCTATCTATGTTGTTTGACGACTTTGTTACCATGCATAGGTTAACAGATTACTATTATGTCCAAAACTATTGTAGGTAATTGCATACGGTGTAAATCGCATGCTTTTCAGGACCGTATTTATGGCCCTGGTAGGCGCGTGTTTAACTGTCCGGGTTCAAAGGACAGTCAGGACGGGCCGCGTTGTACAGTGTGTGGAAGTCGGAATGATGATCTGAAACCACGCAAGAGTAGCGAAAAACTGTCTAAGAATGCTGTAAAGAAGGGCTCGAAAGCCGGTTAATCGTTACTATTACTAACTATCTTAAAAAGATAAGGACAAGAAGTTATGTTTGATCTTAAAAAGATGAAAGAGGGCTTATTAGCTAAGCTAGAGGAAGCTCGGGCAGAAGTTACGAAGTATCTTAATGCTGCTTTTCTGACCAAGCTGGTGGCGACAGCCTTCTATATGAGTGCTGCTGATGGGTCTATTGATGAGGCGGAGGTTGACTCTCTTGTAGATTACATGAGCGGCCATCCTGTTCTCAAAGTGTATAAAGCGGCTGATGTAACTGAGATATTTGGCCGTTTTTATGCTCAGTGGCAGGCTGATACTTCACCTAATCATGGGGTGACCAAATCGTCGCTAAAGTCTCATATTCGTGGTATAGAGACGGATGCGGAGAAGCAAACGGCTTGTGGTTTAGCGTTTGATATATTGCTAGCTGATGGGAAGGTTGACGATGGGGAAATTCAGGTGGCAAATCGAATTGTGAAGTCAATGAGTCTTGCTCCAAAAGCTGCAATGGATGTATTGCTTTCGGTTGTTTCAGCCGATGGTAGTATTGACGATGCTGAAGTGGAGCTTGGTCAGAAATTTGCAGAAGTTATCGGGATTGATTTTGATACTTATGCAGATGAATTTGGTAAGTAAGCGCAAAAGTAACTGTGAATTGTAAACTATAACTTGTAATCTATGTAAGGAGAAAAAGATGTCATATAACTTGACCAAAGGTGGATCTTATGATCTCAAAAAATCCGATGGAAGTCCGCTGCTTAAGCTGATAGTTCGTATGTTGTGGGTAGTTGCGAGTGAGGTTCAGAGTAAAACACATGACCTGGATGTCGGAGCTTTCATGCTCGGCAGTAACGGAAAGCAGGTTGGTCCTGACACAGTGGTCTTTTATGGAAGAAATGACCTTGCGTCGGATAAATACGGCTGTGTAGTGCACAGCGGCGACGATCGAACTGGAGCAACCGGAGAAGAAATGATCTTCGACTTGTCGAAGATTGTGGAGAGTAGCGAAGTTGACATTATCGATATTCCTGTATTCCTGTACGACGCCAAGGCGAAGGGACAAAAGTTTGGCGATCTGTCCGGGGCTAGTCTGGTCATATCAGATGGCGACACTGACGAGGAGTTGGTACGTTATAACATTGAAGAACTCGGCGACGCAACGTCCATTTTGGCAGGACGCGTAGTTCGGGATGGCGGCGGCTTCAAGGTAGAGGCGGTTGGTGCTCCAATCGAAGGGGAAATAGGTGGTTACCTGAAATCCATTGAAGTGTAGTATTAAATAAGAAGGTATCATTCTCCCTTTGACAAAGGTGGAGTTAAAGGGAGAATGTATTTAACAACATGAACAAAGGTAATTGGCGTAGAAGAGAAGTGGGTTCAAGTGAAGATGATACTTTGAAGATTGTCGTTCTTGTAGTTGATTTTCGGCAGTCAAAGGGACCCCTTAAAGATCCAGGTCTTCTTGTATCATCTGCCGCTTGTGCAGTTGCGCGCTTGCATAGCGCACCAACTATGTTGTGGGAAAAATGGGAAGATGGTGGCCAGAGAACAGTATGCTTGGCGGTTAAGAGCATAAAAGAAATGAGAACTTTGGCTGTTTCCGCTAAAGAAAAGGGCTTTCCATGTTCGACAGAGAAGGAACCTATAGAAGGTTCAAATATATGTGTTGCAATAGGTCCGGCAGATTCGATCAAGATTAATGAGCTAACTGGTAAACTTCCTGTGTATACATGGGGAAAGGTTCTAAATATCTGTCAGAGTAAGAGGGACTATCACAAAAAATTAGCTTCTGTTAGGGAAAATGGAAGCAGCTCTGTTGGTAGAGAAGGTAGATCTCCAGTCACTGAGCAGAAGATAAACGGAAAGATAGTCAAAACAATTAGTAGAATCAGTAAATTTTTTACCGGAAGAAGAGGCTTGTAAGCAAATTCTTGAGGCGTAGTAGGTTATCTTAAATCTTGTGCGCCTCACGTTATTCTTATGGTGTTTTAATGGACAGACGACAGGATTACTTTATTAGCTATATGAATAAGTCAGGAGTTGATGATCTTTGTAAGCTGAGTGGGATTTCTAATAGTAGTGCTGCTTCTATTGTATCCCAGAGACTTCATGAAAAGATGCCCTATTATTCTGAGGACGATCTTGCTCTTAGAAATAGATTTCTTTTAAGTAGACTTCGTGGTAAGAGTGGGAATCTTGTTAATTTTCTTAAGAGTGTTATCTGTAAAAATTTTGTTGAACCTGACCCGCAATCTTTAAAGTATTGTGTGCCTTTGAGCTCTGTTCAGGGCAACGCTTCTTTACAATCTAAGCTACGGGATGAAACTGCTACAGAGGAATTCTACGAAATCGGAAAAGATAAGTTAGAGGAATTTGTTAGTTGTATAGGACCTTATGTTCTTGAATTCTTAAGTAGTGACAGGGATGTTGTAGTTTTTGGTGATGCTTTGACTGAAAGATATAAGGATCCCATTTTTTATGATGATGTATCTAAGAAACTGATGGGGAATTGGCAGAGTTACTTCTCATCTATAGAAAAAAAGATTAGCGGGTTTCTTAATCGTCCAGTCTATCTACGATTTTTTGAGAAGGTATTAATGTATGGTATACCAGAAGACTTTTATAGATCTGACTATGTCCATAGAATATTTGTAAATGCATACCCTTCTGTAGGTTTTCGTGTGTTAAGAGGAAAACTACAAAGTGTGTGTGGATATGCACTTAGCGGGGATTTTAACTGCTTTTCTTTTCCTGAAGCTACTGGTGATAATAGTTATGACTATATTTATGATGAGGATAGTGGAAATGTAATAGCGGTTGCTAAGCATGGAGCTTTGTATATCTTGGTTGATATAATGCAATCAGATAATCCTACGAAGCTTTTTGAAGTTATACTTGATAACTACCTTTCTTGTCTATCTGATTCTGCAGGGTATAGGCTAAAAGCTCTTGAAAAAATGTTGGATTTGTTTGCTAGAGGTTGTATTAGCGGTTATGTTGGTAGGTATAGTAGAGAATCTTCTACTATGATAGCAGAGATAAATAGTTTACAGGCTAAGCTTAAGGGCCTGCTTACTCGCTATAATCTTGTTCAGAAACTACTTAGTTCTGCTTCTCCGGATGTTGTAATTAGAGAAGTTAAGAATGGATTTAATAGCATTTCCAATCCTCTTATAAAGGGAATTCGCCCTTACCCCTTGCATGTTGATATAATAACTGATCTTATAACTATTAAGTATTTAGGTTATGAGTATGTTATGGGTACGTATTGCATAAGTGTTTTTGCAGATCGTGTATCAGCACTTGCAAGATATACTGTAACTGATAAAACAAAGTTGCAGCACCCGCACATTGCTCCGGATGGTAACATCTGTTATGGAAATATAGCGGGAACTGTCGATAGATTAGTCTCTGATAACCGTTATGATGTATTGGTGATATTAGTTCTGGACTTTCTTACGTCTTATAATAGATCGGATGCTTTTGGCGATATAAGTTTGTGGCCAAGGATGAGCAATTATAAAAGTAAGGTTGCTTCAGGAGAAATAAAACCTATTTAAATAAATGTTTAAGGGTATAGCTAATTTTATGTGGAGAAAGGTACTATGGCGCAATAAGATTACAAAAATCCTTTTTGTTTTTGTGATTGTTGCTGCTATTCTTATTGGCATATTTGGTATACAGGTAAGCGAGGGTTACCGTGTTGGTACTATTTCAAAGGTGTCAGTAAAGGGCTATTTGCCTTTTACTAAGAGTGTTGAAGCCACCTTAATGCTTGAAGGGACAGTTCATCCTTGGAGTTTCAGCTCATCTGATCTTAATGATATGGAAGTTCTTGAGGAGTTTTCGGAATCTGGTGGTGTAGCTCGGATTGATTACAAAGACGTGCGTTTTAGGTGGCTACGCCCGACTAAAACGAGGTATATTTTCGTAGATGCTAGGCATTTAGTAAGATAGTGTTTACCTTGTTCTTACTTTTTTGGCCCAACTTGTTGGTAATGGTTGGGCCATTTACTTTTATAGAGGTTTTTTTTATGGAATGGATATTAGTGCCAGATATATCTCGTAGTATTGGTAGAAAGCTTCGTTGGCACGGCGTTTCTACTATACCCTATGGGGAATATGTAGCTTTTACAAGTCTGGAAGATTTTAACCGTTATCTTAATATTGTTGGTATTTCAATGGAAGATGATTTAAGTTGCGGGTTGAGTCCTGTGGGCGAGACTGATGAGATACTTATTTTCTTTAAGGGTGATTCTTGTAGTACCTTCACTGATGATGAGGAATCTATGGAAGTGCAAGAAGACGTAGCAGAAGAAAAAGTAGAGGAAATCTTTGTTCCTAAAGTTATTTGTATGGGATCTGGTTTAGAAGGTTGGAGAGATGGAGTTAATAGTGTACTACTTAAGTGGTCATTGGCTTTAAAGAAAGTTATCTATGTTAGTAACCCCCACGGAAGAGTTGTGAATTTTTTGGATATTAAAACTGGTGTTGATGCAGACAAACTACTTCATATTGCTTTCTATTCTTGTTTACCTTATCCGAGTTACTACGACAATCCTCCTTCTAGAGTGGATGTTAGAGTCGTAAATAATGTTTTTAATATAGAGCTTCGGGGTGGGCAGAGAGATTCTCTTGTTCCTACTCCTGGGCATGATTATATTTGGGAAACAAACGGCGAGATTGTAGGAAGTGTTGATGAAATGGGGAACATCTGTGTTCCTTTCGATCTTCCCCACTCTGCAAGGAATTTTGCGATTATATTGGATTACGTACTCTGTGAATATGAAAAGCTTTTTAAAGATAGAGAGGGATATCGTCTTCGTAATTTTGAAGTCGCCTGTAGGTGTTTTGGGAAAGGATTTTGTGATCGTCACATGGAGTATGTTCAATCCAGGCTAACAGCAGTTGATTCTGAGATATTAAGTATCGAGTCAGCTTTAGTCCGGCTTTTTAGAGAGAAAAGAAGTTTAGAAAAAGGGTCTAAACAGTTTATGTGTCAGTCTACTGATTTTATTGCTAAGATAGGTAAGGATCTTTCTTCTTTGATGAAAATACCAGAAGTACTTTCTTTAACTATATCTACTAATTCTTTTATGTTTTATATAGATGATATCTATATAAAACATAATGGTTTTGAGTATGATTTAGGTAAGTTTAGAATCCTGATTAGTAAGGATTCTATTAACGCCCTTTCTCTTTCTGATCGTAATAGTTTAGGGAGAGTAAATGCTCATCCACACGTTGGTAGCGGAGGTGGGCTTTGTCTCGGAAATGTGAGTAGCTCTGCAACTAAGTTGCTTGCTAACAGCGATTATAAACATCTTGCTTTATTGATTATAGATTTTCTTAAATCTTATAATCATGAAGATTCTTATTGTAGAATTAGTAACTGGCCGAGCAGGCCAATAGGGTCTAATGATCTTTTCACTATGCCAACCGATGATTCTGAATCGGCTGATTCTCATATTGAAGTCGAGTCCGGTTAGAGTTCTATTTTTTTAGTTACTGATTAAATGAGAATAGGAGAGCTTTTTTATGAGAGTTTTTTTTACAGTAGAAGCCATGCGTAAGCTTCGTTATTATGTCAAGGTCGAGTCGGAAGAGATATCCGGTCTTGGAACTGTGGAGGTTCTGAGTAAGGAGGATATGTTAGTTACCGATGTAATGATATTTAAGCAAAAATGTACGGCTGCTGACACTGATCTTGATCAAGATGATGTAGCAGCGTATGTTATGAAGCTGATTGATGCAGATGAAGACACATCAAAGGTAAAACTTTGGTGGCATAGCCATTCAACGATGGATGTTTTTTGGTCGTCTACTGATGAGGCGACGGCAAGGCGTTTTGGTAATGGCTGGATGCTATCAGTTGTGGCGAACAAAGCTGGTAGGATATTAACGCGCCTTGATATTTACGAGCCGTTTATAGTTAAGGTAGATAAGATATTTACCACTGTAACTGTGGAGGATGATCTAGAAGTTCTTGAGGCTATTAAGGCTGAAGTAAAAGAGAAAGTTACTCATGTCAAACTTAGTGGTCACGGTTATTACAACGGTACAACTCGTTACGGCTTGAAAAAAGGGAAACGCGATCATACATACAGTAGTGGTGTAGAAAGTTCTTGGGATTATGGTGATTTCGATGGTTCCAATTCAAATACGGGAGTATCTAATTTGGATGATGGAATACCGTACCGCCGTGGTAAGTTTAGACGGTATGTTAGGAGGTGCTTAAATGGATAATGCGCCTACTAATGATCCTCTAAGTGTTCCTGGTGATATAGACGAGGGGACAATGTTTTGGCGGCAGTTAGATATACTTGATGTAGAAACTTTCTCCGCGAGCATTATTGTAGTTGGATCTGGTGGTATAGGATCCATGGTACTTTTCAATTTATTTAATATGGGCTTCAATAATATTAAGATTTATGATCCTGATGTTGTTGAAGAACACAATCTTCCAAATCAACCGCTGTTTCGTTATGAAGATATTGGAATGAGCAAGGTGGAGGCCGTCTCTAGTTATGCTAGATATATGCGTAGGGTAGAGTTGGAAGCCGTAAGCGAAGTATTCAGCGGCCTAAGCGGTTCATTGCCTAAGATTCTTATTAGTGGAGTGGATTCGATGGCTCAGAGACAGGTTATTTGGGATGCCGTGAAATATCGGCGAGTAGAACTATATATCGAGGGAAGGATGGGGGCAGAGGTTGGTTCGGTTTATTGCACTGATCCTACCGATTCGGATGATATAGAATTCTACGAAAGGCAGCTTTATTCAGATGAAGAAGCTGCTGAGGGTCCGTGTACTGCACGGGCGATTATATATAATGTTGGCGGTCTGGGGTCGATTATGGCTTCATATGTTAAACGTCACGTTATGGGTGAGGCAGTCTATAGAGAGACTGTCATGGATTATAAAACAATGACTCTTATTGCTTCTGATGAGTGATATTAGTCATTTGTGTTACTGCGGCGTTGGCCGCTTTTAAGCAATTTTGTGGTTACTGTTCAGTAATATCTGGGTATAAGAGTATAGTATTTTTCTACTCTTAGACTTTTGTATTACTGTCAAGCAACTGCAGGTGTGTGTTTTTTCATGAATGGAGTTCTTTTAATTAGGATCGCTCGTTTGGGCGATGCTATAAAGGAAGTTGCTGTAGAACATGGTTCTACGATCGAACAAGCTGCTAACGCAGTAGGTATCGCCTCTCTGGAGGGGATGAAAGTGAAGCTTAACGGCACGGATGCTACTCCATCTACTCCTCTTGTTAGGGAAGGTACTGTTGTGCTCGTTCCTAACATTCGCGGTGGAAACGGCGATGTTGTGATTTGTAAAGTAGCAAAACTGGGCGGAACTGTTAATCAGGTAGCTATGGCACAGGGATCTATGGTACGCGATGCTCTGAGTGCGGCCGGTATCTCTGATGCTGGAAGTGGCTTCAAGATTAAGGTGAACGACGTGGACGCTTCTCTTGATACGAAGCTGACGAGCGATGCGAGCATCGTGTTAATTCCCAGAATCCGCGGTGGAAATGGTGATGTAGTAGTGATGCGAGTTGCCAAACTAGGCGGAACTGTCAGCGAGGTAGCTGTTGCTACAGGTTCTCGTGTAAGAGATGCCTTATCCGCTGCTGGTATTTCTGAGGCTGGAAGTGGCTTCAAGATTAAGGTAAATGATTCCGATGCGTCTCTGGATACTGTGCTTAGTTCTGATGGAAGTATCGTTCTGATCCCAAGAATTCGCGGTGGAAACGGCGATGTTGTGGTTGCGAAAGTAGCCAAACTGGGTGGAACTGTCAGCGAGGTAGCTGTTGCGACCGGTAGTTTGGTTCGTAATGCTTTAACGGCTGCTGGTATCTCTGATGCTGGGTCTGGTTTCAAGATTAAGGTAAATGACGTGGATGCGTCCATGGACACTGCCTTAACTAGCGATTGTAGTATCGTCCTGATTCCTCGGATAAGGGGCGGCCGAGGGTAAACACCCACGGAAATGTATGGAGAGGGGATTGGATCCCCTCTCTGTTCTCGGTTGGGGGGTTTATTAGTTTATTTAGCTTGTGTTAAATAGACTACGTGGGTGTGAAAATTAGGAGGTAAACCGCCGAGTGAGTACTTTTCCTATTGAGGTGATTATGGACTACAAAAATCTTTTAGATGCTGTATTATGTTATGCATGTGGTGGAGAAACGCTTAATAGTGGTTATTTAGGAATGGATCCTGGTAATTTCCATGGTCATGTTCCATCTTCAACTTTTAGTTGTGTTTATGAGAATTTAGGTTTACATGGAATTTATTCAGGTAGAAAGAAAACTGTTGGATCTTGGATGTCAGGGACTTTAAAGGATTGCTGCGATAAGAATCCCGAGTTTGCACTTGATTTTAGCTTAAGACTAAATGATTTAGGTTTATATAGAGAATCAGCTGTTGTTTACATGTACTCCTGTCAGAAATATCTTAAGGGATCTAATATAGTGCGGGAGTATGGTAATTATCTAATGGATTGTCAATATCCATTAGATAAAGTATATCTGCAGTATAGTCAGAAATATGGTAGTAGTTTCCCGACATCCGTGCGTAAGTTGTGGAAGTCGGTTATTGAATCATGTAGCATCGAAAGCTTTTTTAGAGTTCCAAGTTCTACGTTACGTAATTTAATTAGGATTACACATGCTTATCAGCCCTTTTTTGGTGATATTCTTGGATCTTCATCAACTTTCAATTATCCAGATAGAACTACTGGAGTTATTGGTGTTATATCACCTGAGGCTGCTGCTCGTAGGTTAGCTAGAACTAGTCATATGGGTGTTATAAAAGGTTATCCATGGGTCGGTTCCGGTATGGTAGGTGCTGATTATTGGTCTCAACAGCTTGGAAGATCGTTTACTACAGTTGTACCAGGATTTAGTCCTGTACATTATTACTCATTGTATTCTAGTAGACCTCGTAGAAATACCGAGGAGTCGGTTCAGAATTCTTTAGAACATTGTTTTGTGCAATATGTTAGTAGTTTACCTTATATAGGTGGTAGTGCTCTTTTCATTTGTAACGAAGATGTTGAGGCAAAATCGTCTATGAGTTCTGGTATGTCTATTGGGTCTCGCAGTTATGGTATCACTTTGGCTGTAGCTATGGCTTCCCTGTTTGACAACTGTTATCTAAAGGTTTTTGGTGAGGTACATAATGATTATTCTCTTGGAGGACCTTGCTGTAGTCACCCTTTAGATCTTATCGGTTCAATAGAAGATCAGTCTACTGAGTTGTTACCGCCCGATACATTTTGTACTACAGATTTCTATAATATACTTCGCCAGATTATTGACGAGAGATCTATTTATGACTATATATATATCATAAATCCATATGAACCAATTTATGGTAGTATGTTATATGTTTATGGCATACCTACTATGTATAGAATGCCATCATCGTCTGGTAGTATGGGATTGAACTTGTCGAAGTTAATAAGCGAGTATTTGGACTTTAGTCCTCACAGTAAGTTCATTCTTGTTAACGCTGTGTCTCCGGGCAATAGCTATGCATACAGTCCTTACATTTTTGGAAATAATGTCCTTAGTCTGGATTTTTTATCTTGTCCAAGAATAGCAGGTATTTCTGCTATTTTTAGTTTGAGAAACCTGTAGATTTACGTTTTAACTTTATGGAGGGTTAGTATGTCGAAGTTTTTGTTATTAGGAGATAAGGACACTGTATTTAAGTCGTCCTTAATACTTTCTGCATCGTTTGGTAGTCCTGTAGCTCTTATAAATGATTATACTTCTTTGGATAGGTATCAAGATAGCATGATAGGTGGAGTAGAGTACTACCTTAAAGATATGAGAAAGTTTGATTCTAAGGTCTACAGGAAATATGTTTTAGATGCTGTAAAAAATCTATTTGGTTCTATTATTATAGTTTTGCATTTTGATCCTAAGTGGGCAAAAAAGAGACGGAGAAGGTTTGGAGCTTTTAGAGACTTTTTAGGTGGTTTTGATAAAATACCTCTGTTTATCGTAACATACGATTCAAGATCGGAACCTTTGTATAAATTAGCAGGGGATACTGGAAGTCCAGTATACTCTGAAGTTGTTGGCAATCTTGATATGATTTGTGATATGGTTATTTCCGTAAAGGATTCCATACCCTCTATTTTAAAGTGCGAAGAGAAGGACAGGGATTTTTGCCCTGTTGTTGTTTCACTATTGGGAGGAAACTAATGAGGCTTTTGAACCTTCTAACTGGTTTAGTAGACGAGGTTGAATGTGATGATTCAAGTATAGTTATTGTATCATCTGTTGATGTAGGCGGAACGAGTATCTATAACTTAGGTTCTATCAGGAGTATGGTTGTTTCAGATATTCTTGTTAAGTCTATTAAGGGAATTGAAGGAATAACCGATGTGAAACACATCGTTATTTATAACGATGTAGGTCGAGAGTTTTCTCTCGAGGCAGAGGAGTTCGGCTACAGAATTTCTGACTATTCAAACCATTGTCTAAAGGTGTTTTTTGATATAGTAGGGTATCTTGGAATCAATACTCACTATGAAGTAGTGTTGGCTTCCTCGTTTCTTGAAAGTGCGGTGAATTTGATAGAACGTTGTAGAACTGCAGGAATAGCATGCTCAGCTGATTATGGACATATTTATACTTATCCGGAAAAAATGCCAACGTACGGCTCTCTGTTTTGTACAGGTTTTAATCCTGAGCAGGCAGAGGAAGTTAGCTCTTTACGGTCTTCTTTGAAGGAAGTTAATGAAATGATAGATTCTGGTATGTTTGATTTTCTTGATTGTGGATCTGCTCAGTCATCTCCTGGTCTTGCTAAAGACTTTACTTCTTTTAGGGATGAACGACGTGCTTCAATTAAATCTGATTATTTATCAGATTTATCTAACATTGTTAAGGCAGTACATGATGACTATTCTGTTTTGTCTTTTCTACTATGGGAACCGGCTACTAGAGGAGGAAATTGCTATGCGTGTGATTCTCCTTGGGGGTTTGGCACTCCATCGTTTTCTGCTTGTTCTGTTGCAGCGGCAGAGTCGTATTTATCTGATACTTTAGATATTCGAATTGTTTCTCTTAGCGGCGACGGACGGATATATGATGAGGAGTTAGGTATACTTGAAAGTTTAACTATGGCTCCTTATGCAAAAGTATGGTTTCCAATCGGTGATGTAAGCGATAAAGGATATAGCTATTCGTCTCTTAAGCATGGCGGTGTATCGGTTAATGAGGCTAGACTTGTATTATCCTCTTCACCTATTGGTTCAACCCTGTCTTCAGTTGGGGAAAGATTGGATTCTGCTAGACGTTCACTTGATCGCTTACAAGAGGTTAGTACGTTAGTACTAGATATAGTGTCATTATGTAGTGATCAACCTCTTGAGGGCCCAATGAGCTCGGAGATATACAATATGCTTGAGACAGACATATCCAATCTTTGGTTGGAGTTTTATGACTGTTTAGAGAATAATTTGGATACTTCAGGGGTTTTTATAGTGATTTTTGGAATGGCTAGTATTATTAATAATAGTGTATCTGCTGTTGATTTGATTGACGAGGGTATGTATCCGGCTGCTGCGGTTTCAATGTATATCGATGCGTATAACGTGATGGTAAGCTGCTGCCAGTTTCTGGGGTTAGATTTAGAGACACTGGATACAGTTCAGGCAATGGAGCATGCACTAATTAATGGAGTGGAAGAGGGCTACGAGACTAATGAGTTTGGTTCTGTATCCAATGTTAGAGGTCTGTTTCCAGAACAGACGGCTACTAAGAAACTAGCTGAGGGCCATGGAACTCCCGTATTTGAGGATAGCATGGGTGTTCAATATTACAGCGAAATTGCTATGCAGATCGGTTTGCGGTTTTTAGAAGAAGATGATCGCTGGAGAGTATGTTGGTGTGAAACAACATCTGACATAGTAGAAGCTGTGGGTTCCTATTGTAGTGACCAGGCTGTAATGTCTTTAAAAAGTTTTCTTTTAGTTAAAGGTTTGAGTGAATTGATTGATAGACTTATGGCTATCTGGTGTGGATCTTCAAAAGAGCCTGTATCCTTAGTTAAGCGTTCTGATGTTGCTACTGATGTTAGTGGTAGTTCTACAGTTAGTAATCACTACAGTTATAAAAATAGTATAGTAACAAAATCTGTTGTGAGTATAAGTTTTGGAGGAACTGAATTAGCTCCTATATATACTGCAGGTGAGAGCTTTGATTCAAGCGGGATAAAAGCTTCTGAAGAAGGTTATATATTCAAGGATAATTTTATAGAGATCGTTTTAGAACTTAGAAGGCGGGCAAGGTACAGTAACGAGGTTCAGTTTGCTAGCAGGGTAAAAGATTCTTTGGAAGAGCTTGGAGTGAAACTGAAGTAGTATTAAATCATGAAAAGATCGTATTTGGAAATGCATCTCTTAGATATAGATATTTCTTCAGTTTTGTATTATCCGACTAATCTGTTTGATTATTATGGAATGCGGCAGTCGGATGGTTACTATAAAAATATTCATAGTTTTCCTAAAGGTTACGTTTCCAACTCGGATTCTTGTAAGTTGCTAGTTTCAGTTAATCCTGATCAGGCTGATCCGGATACCTATTCGGATGTGGATTACTGGGGTATGATTGTTTTTCATAATACTATAATTTCTCATATTAGTTATAGTTATAGCCGATTCTGTGATAGATTTGTAAGGAAAGAGGAAGCTATAAAGCATATGGAAAGAGACGGAATTGGAAAAGCTGTGAAGTTAACTGTTCTTGAGTCTGAGCTTGTTCCTGTTTCTGTAATAGATGTAAACTTTGATATGTGGAATCTACGTAATGCAGGCAGTATAGTTAGCATGGTTAGAAATGGGATTTTGCAAACAGATGAGATAAAAGAGGCAGCAAATACTGATATTTTTTCTACGAAGGCCCTGAAGGTTTTATCGATATTAGCATCTACTAGACGTTAGATGCTATGTGCAGGCAGCTGAAGCTGTCTATTTTGTTTTATAAATCCGTAAGTGGTCTAAATTGTTTTAGTGTGCTTTCTTTTTGGTTAGTAAACTATTTACAATTCACTATGATGCTAATACTTATGTTTTCTCTATTTGTTATGGCAGCTGCATGTTATGTAATGTCGCAACTTGCTGATAGTCAGGATTCCTTAGGAATGAGGCTTGGAAGATTGTTAGGTTTGCCAAATGTAATTGTAGCTTCTGTATTTCAGTCGTTAAGTACATCTATGCCGGAAATTGCAATGGCAATTATTGCATCTGGATCATTCATTGCATCAGGATGGAATACCCTTGAAATTGGAGAAAAAGGTAGTTCGGGAGCACTAAATATGATATTTAGTTCTGCGGACAATGCTTTTGGTATTGGAAGTATAGCAGTCCTCTTGATGATTTACAAGGGTTTTGTTAGATCAGAAGAGACAGTTCGAGTTAAGAAAAGTGTCTTAATATCGCTATTTCATTATTTGATTACGGTGATTGTCTTTTCAGTATTTATAACTTTAGGCAGCGACTTAAGTGTTTCTGAATCTTGGGTTATGATGATTTTAGGACTTTCGTTTATACCGCTACAGATATTTTTAATCAAGTACTACAAAGAAGAAAACTCGGAAGAGTACGATGCGATTGAGGTTAGTAAGGCGTTTAGTAAGTCGTGGTTTTTTGATTTTACCAAGACTGTTGCTTTTTTCTCTTTCGTCGTTTTCGGCATGTTTGTTCTTGTAGAAAAGTGTCTGGGCGCAACTTTCAGCATGGCTAGCGTGAGCTTTTTTTCAGTTGGAGGGATACTTCTACTGTTTACAAGTTATGTAAGCAGCTTTCCAGAGTTTGTGTTAGCCTATCGGTATGCTAACAGAGGGAGAAAAGATGAGCTGCTCGCAATGCTGTTTGCAAGTAACGCCTTTGATTTAGCCTTTTCGGGATTTAGAGCCATAAGGACAGGTGTTGCAATGCCCATTTATACTACTGGTATAGCTAACTTTCTTTTGCCATACTATATTTATATTTTGCCAATGGGAAGCTTTGCTCTTTTGTATTGTTTGTATAACAAGAAGATAAAGTTTGGGCATTTCCGGTATATATTTATTGCTTATCTGACTTATGTTTTTTCTGGTTGGATCTTGCTTTAAATGCAGTTTTGCTTGCGACAAGGCGGAGGTTTTAGCAGCGGTTCCTGTGTTCCCGCTGCGTTCCCTCCTTTCCCCTCCGCCTTGTAATTTTAATCAATTTGTTATACTATGGGAGAAATAGTTTATGTCTGTTACTTTAGATATAATTCATATAAAACTTCAGGGTCAACCAGGGCAAGATGTTCAGTTTTCTGAGCTTGATATTGGGAGACTTAGTTCTGATACGGATATTTTAGAGGCAATTTCTGCTTATACAAGCGTTTCGGTTGATACTCTTCGTTCTAATTATGTTGTAAGGCGAGAAGACAGCGAAGGACGACGGTTAACATTATCGCCCAATACTACACTTGGTTAAGATTTTACATACCTTGGTCCTAAATGTTTGGGATTCATGCTTATAGCTCAGTTGGATAGAGCATCTGATTGATAATCAGGAGGTCGCCGGTTCGTATCCGGTTAGGCAAACCAAAACACCCATTCAAATTCCAAGGTATGTAAAAAAAGTATTATATTATGTTGAATGCTGATAAATACACTTATCACGTCACCTGGTCTGAAGAAGATCAAGAGTTTGTCGGTTTATGCGCTGAATTTCCAGGTTTAAGCTGGTTAGAAGAAAAACAAGACGAGGCGTTTAATGGAATTCGCAAGCTTGTTGCTGATGTTCTTCAGGACATGGAGAATAATAACGAAAAAATTCCTGTTCCATTGGCACTACACAGTTTTAGCGGGAAATTCATGACGCGTATCCTTCCGGAACAACACAGAAATCTTGTTACTGAAGTTGTTGAACAGGACATAAATTTGAGTGGCTGGTGTCTAAAAGATTAGCGAGAATTGGTTATTGAGGTCAACCAAAAGAAAGAAATTAGTTTTGAGTGACTGCTTATTATTATTTTTAATAATTTAGGTGATTTCCCTCTTACTCTTAGGGGTTTCATGCTTAGGTTAGCTCAGAGAAGAGCAACCGGTCTATGCAACCGGAGGTCACGGCGTCGAACCCGTACCTTAAGTACCCCCTTTTAATTAGGGTAGATCACCTTTAATATGGAGGAAGTATGTCTAATATAGATAGAAAGGAGATTGATTTTAGGATCAAGTTGTTTAGGAGTCTTACCTCCATACCTCATGGAGATTTAGATTCTATTTATCCAATCCATTTAGAAGCTATACAGGCAGACCCAGATTTTTATCCGCATATTGCCTGTATGTATTTTGATACGGGGGAAGTAAGGGATAATAAAGTAGCATTTGCGGCTTGTCTGATTTCTGCTTTTAGTAATGATTCTACTGCTAATCGGGATCTTGTACGGGAGTTACGGGATGTAGGCTGTGCTTTGGCTAGAGAAATGAATCCTAAAAGTCTATGTAGGGTTCGAAGGTATTTAAAGAAGTCTACACCAGTAAAAGGAGAAAAAAGTAGGAGAACTGGTATTGGCCTTAGCAATGTTCCAAGTTGCTTTGATACTGAAGTGAAGCGTTATATGAAGGAGCGGGAAGCTAATAGTCACTGGTTTGATACTTGCGTACTTACTTTCGGAAAATACATGCGAGAGCTCTACTGCTCTCACCAAATTTGTCCTAGCTCTAGAGCTCAAGAGGTTCTTTTTGATCGGAAGTATCCTGAAGGATGCCTTGTTCCTTATCTACAAGAAATTCGGGATGCAGATCCTGGGAAGAAAGCTGAGCTGTTAGATAGGTATAAGTTTATACCTTATATGCCTGCTATTAGCGTTGTTAAGCGCCCAACCCCAGATATTCTATCTGTACTTGTTGAAAGAATGTCAGATCAGCAGCTTGTTAACAACCTCGATTCTTTGAAGAAGAGGGGAGCTTTAAAAAATGAAGTACTGCGGAAGTATATTTTGGGGAGGATAAGATCTCTAAAGGGTTCATCTACTGCAAAACCAATGGTAGCAGCTAAGAGTGGATTTTATGATTCAGAGGTAACTGAGGCACTCCTTGGAGCTACAGAAAAAGCTGTTAAGCGTCGTTTTCGTATTAGCGCAAACTGGGCCTTAGCTGCAGACAAATCGGACTCAATGGCAGGAGCTTTATCTAAATCTATGGAAATAGCAGCTATGGCAGCTTCTTCTAGTATAGATGGTACAGAGTTTCATCTGTACAAGTTTGATTCTATTGCGACTGAGATTAGCGTGCCTTCGTACGACCTGCCAACGCTTTCAAATATGTTATCGAGGATACCGGCGAGGGGTACAACAAGCGTAGGCAGTGTCTTTAAATACGCAGTAGAGAAGGGACATCGTAACGAAGTGTTCGTTTTTGTTTCTGATTTCAGGGAAAATGAGCCGCCAGTTTTTCTAGATGGTCTGGGTCGGTACATTGCTCATACGGGATCAACTCCATCTATTGTGTTAGTTGCTGTTGGTAACTATCAGGTAAGCGAGAATGCTATTAGGGAAGCGCAAAAGCACAATCCTAAGTATAGCTGTCTCTCGGTTATTGAGAGGGGTTTGAAGTCTAGGGGCATAGATGTAAACGTAGTTTATGCTGATGGAGATCATTATTCCTATGGAGATGTACTTACTTTCATGGCTAAGAAAAGTTTGTTTGATATAGTTATGGAAGTTATGGATTATCCTTTGAAAAGGAGGCGCCCATGATTAGGGAAGAAATAGGGTATATCGATTTGGCTTTTGTTGTTGATACAACAAGTTCGATGACTACCGTTCTGCGTGGATTTAAGGAAGTAATGCTAAGTTCAGTGCAAAACTTGGTTACCAATTTTCTTGGTAGAGAATGTCCTATTAGTTTAAGCATCGGTTTAATAGAGTATAGAGATCACCCACCACAGGATAGGAGTTTTGTGTATAGGGTTCATGATTTTATGAAACCTGAATTACTATACCCTATAATTAGGCAGCTTTGTGCAGAAGGTGGGGGCGACTGGTCTGAGTCTGTTCTGGACGGATTATATGCTTGTGCGACAGAGTTAAGTTGGAGAGAGAGATCTCATAGAGTATCTATTTTGATAGGTGATGCTCCTCCGCATGGTTTAAATTCCTTGTCAGGTTGGGGAGATGAATTTCCAGATGGCTGTCCAGACGGACATACTGCAGTTGAAGTGTGTAACCTTCTTGAAGGAAAGGGGATAAAGCCTTATGCTATTGCTACAGACGAGTCTGTTTTCGATATTTTTAGTTTATTATCCAGTTGTGGATGTGTTACATCAAGTCCAAATAAGGCTATATCTATTGTACAGAATTTAGTATACATAGAGATGTCCTCTGTTGAAAAGGATTATAAGATTTATGATAAGTATTCGAGCGATATAGCACTTGAAGAACTAGCTGAGTTTACGAAGATGTCTTTGGAAGAGGTCTACAGAAGTCTTGGCAGGCTTGTGGCTATTGGAGCTATTAATGAGTCTTTATAGTAAGATACGGAAAGAAGTAAATGCTTTTCTTGAAGGAACATTTGTTGCTCCTTATCTTGGTGGAAGAGTTGCAACATTAATATCTAATTTGGTTTGTACACTTGATATTAGCGATCCTCCAGAATATGGTTGGTATGTTTTTGAGCCTCAAAATATCGTGTTAGCATCCGTGGTAAGAGCAGCAAGTATTGGAGAAATAGAAGAATACATGCTTGGTTTGCCTTATCAGCAAAGACTTGTTTTATTTAGGAGTCTTGGTAATGGTTTTTGGTTAGCTGTTGGAAATGATTTAAAGGTTAGTAAAATTTCTCTTGTTACTGGAGCCAGTAGGTTTGACTGTGTATTTGGAAGAGCTGTAGTATATAGTTCTGATTCTTATCTTTACTATGGAGATGCTTCAACAGGCCCAGTTGCAGACGAAATTAGGCTACGTTTTGTTTCTGGTGGATCGGCTGAAGATGTTCAAGGTGTTTCTCCGGCTGAGTGTGTAGCTTATGATTTAGCTAAACAAACTGAACGAGCGTTAGAGAAGAAAAGGCATCGCCGTGATCTTGAGGGGCGACTGCTAAACGCAGCAGAACATTCCTCAGCTCAAATAATTGAGTATGTTGAGTCTGAAGATAATGTAACGGTTAGATATAGAGTTCTTTTGGAGAATGGTTCTTATGGTAGTGTTCATAGATCCGTTTTTGATAAGCGTAATCTTAACGCAGTGACAGCCGGGTTTTGTATGGCTGGAACTGATAGGTTACATGATTTTCAAACAGTTATTAACGTAGTGAGGCACGATTTGTAATGAGTAATGCAGAAATTAGTTATGCTCTTATTGGAAAAATTCTTGGACCTATTGCAGCGGGTTTCCTACAGTATAAGACTGTTGGTAGTGAATCTAGTGTAGATGTGGATTATAATTCAGCTATGCATAGAGAAGATGCTGTGGGGGATGTAATTGGTTTTTATCATACTCATATTGTTAAATCTACTTCTCCAAGTGACAGAGATATTTCTTTTTATAGGGCGTGGTGCCATTGTTTTAATAAGCCTTTATTATGCCTAATATCATCAAGCGACAGACTTTTTGTGCGGGCCTTTATCTTTAAGTACCCTTGTATAGGTTATGGGGAGCTTTATCCAGTATATGTAAAACATAGGGCTTTCCTTGTTTGGCTGTCTGAACCAAAACGACGTACTATTGGAGGAGAAGATCAATGTTGCATGGCCCTCTCATGAGAGAAGTTTCTCTCTATGACAAGAAAAAGTTTTTAAACTTCCTACGTCTTAATGTAGCATATTGTGGGCTTGGATCAGTTGGAAGTGTTTTTTCAGATCATATGGTTCGGCAGGGGTTTGGTGCTTCTGGAACAACTCTTTTAGTTGACTGTGGTGTTGTACGAGATCATAACCGAGGTCCTCAAATTTACAATGGAAGAGAGGTTGGTCAGAAAAAAGCGACTGTTATGTATAAACGCTTTTATGAATCAGCTCGTGTAAAAGCTGTGGCTATGCATAAGCGTATAGATTTTTCTACTGTTGATAGATCTTTGAAGGGATCTGACATTATAATTGATTCTTTTGATAATCATGAGTCCAGAAAGATTGTTAGTGATTGGTGTAGACAAAGTTCTAAGTTATGTTTACACTTGGGTATGTCGCCTAGTGGTTATGTTGAGTCTTTTTGGGATAATAGAGGATACGTAGTTCCAGGTGATATAACTAATCCGGAGGATGATATATGTGAATACAGCCTTTCTAGAAATTACGTAGCTGGAGTTGTTTTTATAGGGTGTAGAAGCTTATTAGATTATTATTTACGGGGTAAAGGTCTAAGGAACTATTCTTTGGATCTTGGAGAGCCCATTAGTATTCGTTGTTTTTAGATTTTTATTTGCTTTTTAGGGTGTTTGTTTTGGTAATTACTGATAATTTGATCGGGAAAACTGTTTCCGGTTATGTTTTGGATGATAAATTTTTTGAACTATTTTTGTGCGATAATAACGAAACTTTTATTTTGGTTGTTAGGCCCTCCTTTGAGGGTATTCGTGATTCTTATATTGATGTTGTTAGGGACGTAACGTCTCTCACCCTTAGTGAAAAGTCTCTTTTTGGTGTTGAATAGGAGGTTCTTTTCACTCAGTGGAGGTTTATTAAGAGTGGAAAATTCTTCTGTTGAGTTTTTTGTTAATGTCGAAGAAAATGAAGATTATTTATCTGTAGTCCCAGATCAGTTTTTCTGGGGAACAATCGACACTATTTTAGAAGAGTACTCTGTATACTCTGGAGAATTTGGTGAGTCAAGAGTTGGCTTCAGGGAATTTAAGAGTGCTATAGAAACCTCATTAACATATGAAGATACAGTAAACGTTATTATGGATCGTTTAGCGTATCTGATAGAGTCCTTAGGATATGTTGTTATTGAAGGGGTCGGAGCGGATGATGAATTTTCTGATTTGTATATAGGTAATGAAACTGTATCAGTAGAATCTGCTACTGGTGAACTTATTGCAGTTGACGATTCTAATCTTTGGGTTTTAGAAAACGCAACTGAAATTTTATTGTGGGATCTGTATACTGGATCGGCAAATTTTAGTGAGTGCAACATAAGTTTAGTTAGTGAAGATGATCATTTTGAAGCGTATATGGAAGAAGATGGTAGTTATAGTTATCCTGGTTTTGGTCCGTGGTCTGATGACTGGATGTTATGAAATATTACTTTAGAAATTATGTCTACTTTAATTCTAAGAACTACAATTTCTTATACAATACTGATAGCGGATTTTTTGCTAGGTGGGGTAGTAAGCTATCGATAGATTCATTATACTCTCCATATGGACCGGAAATAATTGATTTTGAGTTGTCAACTAAGTGTTCACTTGGTTGCAGCTATTGCTACAAAAGTAATTTATCTACGGGTAGGCTTGCTAGTTCCGTAGTTATTACTAATGTTCTTAATTCTTTACAGTATAAGCTTTCCCCATTGGTGCAGGCAGCATTTGGAGTTGGGAATACTATACCAAACAATATAAGGTATGCGCGGTGGTTATATAATAATAGTGGGGTAGTAACTAATCTGACTCTTCCAGCAATATTTTCTGGTGATTTAACAGCTTTGGAAGGCTTTCACACTATGGCGGTTTCTTATAGTGGAGATATTCAAAGGTGTGTAGATTCAGTACTCTTTCTTAATACTATTCCTACAGTTAAAAGGGTAAATATTCAGGTTGTTCTTTCTAAGGAAACTCTTCCACAGCTTTATTCTTTGATAAGCGCCTGGAATGTTTACTTTAAAAGTAACTTAAATCCTTCACTTATTCTTTTATTTGTTAAAAAAAAGGGAAGGGCAATTTCCTATTCTTCTGTGGATTGGAACGAGTTAGATAATCTTGTATCTCTACTGTGTAACCAAGGAATTCAGATAGGGTCTGATTCTTGCGGTTATCACCGGTTGCGGAGAACTTTTGATCGCCTTGGTGTGCCGTATGATATAGTATTTATGGATTCTTGTGAAGCTACTAGATTTTCTATTTATGCTAATCTTCGTGGAGAGTTTTTTCCGTGTAGTTTTGCGGAGGGAGAACCTGGTTGGGAGAGAGGAATACCGGTATCAAGTGTTAGATCTTTTTTAGAAGATGTTTGGTTTTCGGAACGCTTTTGTTTATTCAGAGAAAAGTTACTATCAAGCGGGTGTACATGCCCGTTATTTGATATATGATCAAAAGGAGCTAAAATGAGGAATGTAGTGGAAATTTTGGGTTTGCTGGAAGATATCAATAATGTTAATCAAGTTGCTGTAATTAGCTATCCTCAGCTTAAGTCTATTGGGTATATAGAAGTCTCTGCACATATTGCCGAGGCTGTTGGCAATAGTAACAAGGAAAGTATCGGGTACTCGTGGTGTAAAACTATAGAGAATTCTACAGGTTTTTTTCCTGTAGTTGTAGATCTTGCTCGTAACTTCTGTTTTAAAATTACATCTGGTCGGGTAGACGATATATTTTCTGGTGTGGTTAGAGATAATCTTCCCTACGCTTTGGGAAGATCGACAGTTAGATGGTGTCCTTTAGCTGTAGATAAAATGATTGGTTCCTCAGCGGGAAAAGAACTTGCTGATCCGTTATCACCGGGCGATGATTTAAGTGATTTTATGGGGAAGTTTGGGATAGATTACTCAGAGGTGTCTCCTATTGTTATGGAAGTTCTTTTGGTAGCCTTTACAGTGACTAAAGAAATATCGTTTGATACGTCCTCAATTACTAGTTTTAGGCTCGTATTAAGAAATTTGTGTTTGAATGATGCTGAGTTTAGTGGGGGTATAAATTCATCTTTAGCCGAGATTTTTCCAGAAGCCGTCAGCGTGGTGCTATCTTCTGGTCCTATTAGTGAGTCTTGTAGTAGATATTTAGATGTAGTAAATGACTTTCGCTTTGCGTCTCTCTATAAGTACGAAGCTACGGGAAAAGAAATTCGGGAGCCGATGAAAGTTATGCAAAGTAACAAGGAATTCGATTTACTTAGGTCGAAGCTTTCTTTTCTTAAAAAAGCAAGAATACTTGAAACGAAAACGGAAGAAAAGTTTGCTCTTGATCATAAAATTGCAGAGATTGAGTGTCAGCTGGTTGGCCAATCTCTCTGTTAATTGGTTTCTCTATATAGTGTGTGATTTTATGGATCGAATTGGTAGAATTTTTGGTAAGGGAGGTGTTTTGCCTGAGTCTTTTGGCCAATATGAAATTAGGCCTGGCCAAATAGAGATGAGTAAGGCTATATACAGTTCCATTCTCCGTCGTAATCATTTAGTAATTGAGGCGGGCACAGGGGTTGGGAAAACGTTAGCTTATCTTGTTCCTTTGAGTATGGATAGTAAGTTGAGTGCTATTATATCAACAGGGACTCGAGCTTTACAGGAACAGCTCTTTTTTAAGGATATTCCGTATGTTAGATCTGCTATACGCCAAGGATTAAGGGCAGTGTATATAAAGGGTAGATCTAACTATCTCTGTTTACGTCGATTAGAAGACAGTCGTCAAAATGCTTTATTCGATAGCAGAGCGGAGATACAAGAGTTTAAAAAAGTAGATAGGTGGTCTTCTTTTACTACTACTGGAGACGTTTCAGAGCTACAAGTTGGCGAGTCCTCCAGAGTTTGGAAGAGTATTTGTTGCGTAGCTGACTCTTGTCGTGGTAGGAAATGTTCTTTCAATGATACTTGTTTCTTGATGTCAGTAAGAAGAGAAGCTGCTTCGGCCAACATTATTGTTGTTAATCACCACTTGTTTTTTTCGAATGTTTCTCTTGATCCTAATGGAGGAGGAGGAGTACTCCCAATAGTAGATGTTATAGTTTTTGATGAAGCACATATGTTGGAGTCTATAGCTACTTCCTTCTTTGGAGAATCTGTATCAAGAAAAAATATAGAGGGTATAGCTACTATGGCAAGTAGTCTTGTTAATACTCCTGCTGTACCTAAAAGTCTTAGAGAGGAGATTACAGGAGCGTCTAGGGCTCTTTATGGAGATTCCCAGATGTTTTTTAAGTCTATGCCAAAGTTAAGTGGAAAAGTAGATCTGACAGATATGTCTGGTTCACTTGACTTACTTAGGGATAGGTCTAGATTTCTAGTAGATTCTCTTGATAATCTTAGTAATAAGTGTAGTTTTTCTCTTCTTGATGATTTAGCCTTAGTTAGTAGGAAATCTGATAGATTTGCAGATTCTATATCGTCCATTCTTGGAATGAAAGATACTAATCGGTTTGTCTATTGGGTTGAGTCTCGACCGGATAGTTTTACTCTACATTCATCTCCTGTTGATATCTCATCGAAAATGAGGTCTATAGTTTTTAGCCGTGGTAGTTCTTGTATTCTTACAAGTGCGACTTTAAGTGTTGAGGGAAATTTCTCGTTTTTTTCGAATAGGATAGGTTTAGGTAGAGAAGAAGGTATAACTGTTTCTTCTCCATACAATTTTCGCGAACAGGGACAAATGTATATCCCGCGAAATATGCCGAATCCTAATACAGAAGATTTTAAGGCTAGGGCGGCATTAGAAGTATATAATATACTTCTTAGAACTAAAGGAAGGGCTTTCGTTCTATTTACTAGCTTTAGAAATTTGGATTATGTATATAAGTATGTGTCTAGTAAAGGTCTTCCATATAGATTATTTAAGCAGGGGGATATGGTTAGGAGCGAGATGCTAAGTACATTTCGTCGTGACATTCATTCTGTTTTATTTGCTACTGACACTTTTCGCCAGGGTGTAGATGTGAAGGGCAAGGCTTTAAGTTGTGTTATAGTGGATAAGCTGCCGTTTCCTGTACCTACAGATCCGATAATTAAAGCTAGGATGGCGTATTGCAAGAATATAAGGCATAGGAATCCGTTTTCCAATTATGTACTTCCGTCTGCGGCTATAAGTCTAAAACAGGCTGTTGGTCGTTTGATACGGAGTATGAGTGATACTGGTGTAGTGTGTATATTAGACGGTAGAATTTTGTCTAATGGTTACGGTAAAACTTTTATTGGGTCTTTACCAGCTTTTCCTATAGTAAGGGATATTGATGACATAACTATACTTTAGTGTTTTTTTTGATGGATACTGAGAAGATTGTGGATGGACATTTGTCGTCCATATTAAACAATCTTTTAGATAGGAAGTATCTTGAAGGGGTTAGAAGGAGGATATGTGCTGATCACTGCGGAGTTCCATATAGTCTCAGATTGAGGTCAAGCGTTGTTCATTCTTATTTTGTAAGATTGGGACACGCTTTGGAAAGGATAGTTATTGATCTCATGGATCTACATGGGGTTTTTGTTGCTTATGACTATATGGGATGTAAAGTGCCGATGTGGGTGTATCAGGACGATATTTCTCTTATTGATAAGCTTTCTAATGTTTCTGATGTTTTGCTTCAGTTACCTTATAATTGTGATAATGAAATGCTAGATTTTTGTTCTGAGGTGGATCTTTTATTTTATTATCAAGGGGAGTACTATCTTGTAGAAATGAAGTCGAAGTATTATTCTTCTACTTCTACTAAGATTTCTAAGAAACTTCTTAGGAATTGTGTTGGATTAAGGCGAAGATATGAGTTGTTTACTTCTCCTATTGTTTGCTATTTTTTTTCCGATTTTGTCAGTGACAGTGTTTTATCTTTAAACTGCTGTCTAACTGGTGAGGAATTTTTTAAAAGGTTTATCCCGGATTTTTCTTATCTTAAGGTTGTAAGTTGTATAGAAAACTTTGCCAATAATGCTTTATGGGCAAAGCTGGATTTGGCTATAGATATGTGTCTAAATGCTTGACTTTTTATATACGGCAAGCTAATATATTATATTATTTGTTGTATTTCAGTTTGTTTGTTTTTGTATTCATTACTGTGTGATTTTTATGTTTGTTAATAGATACGGTCTGTCTGACCGTCTTTTTAATCGTATAGTTTCTATTACAGAATCTTTCGATTACGATTTTGATAAGAGTAGAGATTGGGTATCAGCAACTACCCTCTGCTCTCCTCCGAGAGTAGCTGTGCTTAATAGGCGCTACGGACATCTTCTTGCTAGTGACCCCTCAGATGCTTTTTTTATGATATTGGGATCTGCGGTACACGAAGCAGTTTGGCTTGGTATGGGAAATGGTAAACTTTTAAGGCTAAAGGCTGCTTTAGCTGATAAAATTCTTTCCTTTTCTGATTTTACTACTGCTGATATTTTGTCAGCAGTGTCTACGTACAAGGGATCTTTGAGTAACATAAGTGTGCAAGATCGCTATATATGTGAAAAAAGATATAGAACAGATGTACTTGGACGTTCTTTATCGGGTAAGCTTGATGTTTATGATACTATAGAGAAAGAGATCATTGATTATAAACTAACAAGTGTTACTAAAATCATGAAAGCCTCTTTTGGGGATTGGGAGCATCAACTTAATGTTTATGCTTACATTCTTCGGTGTAACGGTTTTATTGTTAAAAGTATATGTGTAAATGCTTTATTGAGAGATTGGCAGAGAAGCAAAACTCGTGATAGCGGTTATCCTAAGCAGCCGATAGTGGAAGTATCACTACCTCTTTGGAGTTTTGAGAGAGCTCGTAGATGGATTGAGGGAAGGGCTTCCCAACTATCTGAAGCTTTTGAGCTTAATGACGAAAATTTACCGATCTGTACTATGAAAGAAAGGTGGGAAGATCCAACTACTTGGGCTGTAAGAGAAGTAGCTGGGTACTTTGTAACCAGGGATTCTGTACTAACTCTTGTCGAATCTTGTGGAGATGTAGCATTCAGTCTCCGGGAGCTTATCGGGGAGCGTTATTCTACGTCCGATAAGCTGTATGAAGATATCTGCCGTGTATGCGGCAAAGATTTTGCTGAGTCAAATAGGTTGCGCGTAGAAAGCGCAGTAGGTAATCTAAAACAGGTACCAGGAGGAAAACCTAAGAAGGCTATGCGTGTAAGACCTACCTACGAAGAAGCTGTAATTTGGATGGAGGAGACTACAGAGAAAGTTAAATCTGGAAAGAGAGCTTCTGTCGATATGGTAATAGAAACTAGGGAGGCTGTTCCTAAACGTTGCTATGGAAATTATTGTGGCGTAAGGGACTTTTGTAGTTATTGGAAGTCGCATAGGCTTAATAGGTGGAGAAGCTAAATGAGCAACTTACATACGATTTTGAGTAGAGAGGCAAGTCTGTCAGCCGCTTACAGAGATGCTAAGAATGAGGCAGAAAAGCTTTTCTTTGCCTCAAGTAACTTCAGAGGATATGACAAGTCTCTTGAGATGTTCGACGAGGAAGTTATAGAAGGTGAATCTGAAAATTAGGGTATTAATGTTACTGTTAACGTAGTCGTGTCCAGTGTTTTAAAAAAATTTAGACCATACGCACATTTGTTGGCTGTGAAAGCCAACGGGAATATGGGAGCAAGGGCTGATATAGTTGTCTTTAGAGATTCTGATAACGAGAAGGTTTTGTACAAGGATGTCCCTGCTATTTACATTGTCGAGATGCTGAATAAGTTCAAGGAAATCGTTAAGTTAATAGAAAACGCGCCTGAAAGGGACTTAACGAAGAATTGGCAGCCCGATCCTGAATATGGTGATCATATATTTAAGACGATTAAGCCTACTAAACGGTATAAAATGGAGAAAAGGTTGTCTCCTGTAGATCTTGCTCCTGCTGTAGGCCCACACGCGGCTCAGGTTACAACTCAGGAAGTGAATGTGCCAACTGGTTTGTATACTACTTGGGATTGGTCTTCAGAAATTACTCGGGGAGCAAAGGAAAAGATTTTGGAACGCTTCCGTATTGTGATATCTGCTCTCCAGGAGGCAAAATCCCGGGCAAATGAAGCTGAAGCACCAGAGATAAATCCGTCTGATCCTATTATTGATTTTATTCTTGAAGCCATGTAGTAGCTTCAAAAGAAGGTTAAACTCAATTTCAAGTTTATCATCATAAGTAAGTCTATAAACTGGTAGTTTATAGATTTTCTGTTAGGCTTGTACTTTTAAACCTATAAGCTTAAGATAACACCGGAGATTAAAATTTGATGGTCAGGATACCCCTCAGGTCGTAGGTTCAATTCCTACCTGCGCTTCCAACTATTTTTCTATTTTTACAAGCTATAGTTTGTTATGATAGAAATTTTATTTGGTTCTTATAGCGCGGTAGCTCAGTCGTAGAGCAGAGGTGGCCCGTATTATAAATGATTGTCAGAGATTTTTACTCTACTGTAGATAATACTATCTAGGCGGCCTCAGGATAGTGGGCCGCCTGCCTATTCTATAACTTTATTATGATTGATTTTTCTTTAGTTAAGAAACGTTTATTTTTGCTAAAATCACTCTCCGAAAAGCTAAAAAGTAAGTTTTTTGGGATTGACTTAGTCATTGACGAAGTTTTTGCTAATATTACATCATGGTATGTACTTCCAGAGCTAGTTAAGAGGCCTGTAGTAGTATGTATGTGGGGGATGACTGGTGTTGGTAAAACAAGTCTTGTAAGAGAGATTGTATCTGGTTTGGGGATGTTAGATAAATTTCTTGAAGTGCAGATGTATACCTCTGATGATAGAACTACACTTATAAAATCTCTTTTGGATGGTTCATACATATCATGTGGGAAACCTGGTATAGTTTTGTTAGATGAAATGCAAAACTACCGGACCGTAAAGAATGGAGAAGATTTTTCTGAGAGTAGGAGTTTTAGTGATGTCTGGTATTTATTATCAGACGGTGTTTTCCCGGTTGATCCGAATAGCAGAAATAAGCTTATGTCGATGCTTTTGGATGGAATGTACTTCTCACAACAGGTTTCCGATTCTGAGGAAGAGAGGACAGATAATGGTTTTGGTTTTAAAAGAATGCATTATCAGGCCTGTAGCTTAAAAAGTGCTACAAAGTGCTCAGAGACTGTTGAGTCAATTATGAAATGGTCGGTAGAAGAAAGAGAAGAAGCAATACAAAGAGCTCTTAATAGTGAAAGTACTTATGAAGCAGACGTTTATGGAAATCTTCTAGTATTTGTTCTTGGCAATTTAGATGAAGCCTATAGCATGGCGAGGTCAGTATCAGATGCTGAGGTAGACGCTGATATATTTAATGAAGCAGCATCGAAGATAACTGTAGTAGATATAAAATCGGCTCTTACGGCAAGATTTCGACCGGAACATATCTCGAGGTTAGGGAATATTCATGTTATCTATCCATCTTTAAGAAGGTCTGATTATGTAGATCTTATAGTACATGAATGCAATGAAATGTTTAGTATTGCAAGTTCTTTTTCTGAGCTAAGTATTACTTATGATAAATCTCTTGTAGATTTTATATATAGAAACGGAGTTTTTCCGACGCAGGGAGTTCGGCCAGTTTTATCTACAATTTCCGGTGTTGGGAGTGTTATTCCTGAAATAGTGTTAGAAGCACTAGAAAAAGGGAGTAAAACTATAGTATTTAGTTCAGATGGTTCTATAGTCTTAGCCGCTCTTGCCGATGGTTATGTCGTTGAACGCTCTGTTCCTATCAATATAATAGATAAGGCGAGAGATGTGTTAACTGCTGATCATCGGTGTCTTGTAGCTTTCCATGAGGCAGGTCATGGAATAGTTTATGCTTTGTTGTTTGGAGTGTCTCCTACTCAGCTTAATGCAAGGTCATCGCTTTCAGGAGCAGATGGATTTGTCGGAATGCATGAGATTGTTGGAAGTCGGGATAATCTCATTAAGAAGGTTACAATTCTCCTTGCTGGAAGGGTATGTGAAGAGATGATGTTTGGGGAATCAATGGTTTCCGATGGTTCTTCTAGTGATATAACTACTGCTACTGCCATAGCTGTGGCTATGATAAGAGATTATGGTATGGGAGACTTCTTAGGAAAAGTGAGGAGCATGTATAATTCTCCGCGTTCAGAAGAAGTTATACATGATGGTGAAAAGTCTAGTAATGCTTCTTCATATATACTTAGAAATTGCCGCACTGAGGCTTTAGAGCTTTTGCGGTCGAAACGTGCGGCTGTTGTTGCTCTAAGTAAAGTCTTATTATCTGAGGGTTCTATTGATCCTGTTAAATTTTGCAGTTTGGTTTCAAACTATAACATTACAGTTGAGGTGAAGAGTCCTGGGTATATTATAGAGGCTGGATACGGTCTATTGCCGGATTTGTTTTAGTAGATGAATTTTGTTTTCAGTTATTATTACAGTGGTTTGCTATCTTGTATGGCTGACTTATTGTATAGTTTGCATTGTTCTAATTCTAAAGGTACTTCTGAAGTTCTTGATTGTATTCTTAATTTAACGGAAGAGTACCTTTATGATAATCCAACAGCTTCGAGACTAGAGGTTAGTCATTATGTTTTGGAACTTGTTGGTAGTAAATATTCAATCTTTAAAAAGGTTATGGATTTGTTTGGAAGTGCTGTTGACGATCTAGTCAATTTAATAGAGGATTGTTCAAACTTTCTTGAATGTAATGGAATTGAGGCTCTTAATGTCATTATAAAATGTTGTAATAGATGTTCACTTAGATCTGAATGTAGTCAGGTAGTTCCAGGTTGTGGTGTATACGGTTCATCTGTAATGTTTATTGGAGAAGCTCCAGGAGCTAATGAAGATTCTCAGGGTTTACCATTTGTTGGTAAGGCCGGAGTACTTCTAGACAAGATGATGTTGTCTATAGGACTTTCACGAGAAGATGTTTATATAACCAACATTGTTAAATGTAGACCTGTTGGTAACAAAGATCCAGATGGTGATTCTATTTCGTACTGTTCTCCATTTCTTGATATGGAAATAGATCTTGTTTCTCCATCTGTAATATGTACTCTTGGAAAGTTACCAGGTCAGCGTATACTTGGACTTGATGGAACTTCTTCTATAAGCTCTTTTAGAGGTGTTTTTAGAAGATATCGGGATATACCGGTTATGCCAACGTATCATCCGGCATTTCTTCTTCGTAAACCTGAGTTTAAGAAGTTTGTTTGGGAAGATCTCAAGAAGGTTAAAGAATTGATAGATAGTTAGCAATGTTTTTTTTGTTTTGAGAAAAGAGCTTGAAAAGATTCTTGTTAAGACTTTTCCTACTCTTTATTGTGACTATGATAAACACTACTCAGAAAGCCTATTGGCTTTCGGTTTTGATTGTTTTGATGGTTGGTTTGATTTGATTTACCAATTGTCTTCTGATTTAATTAGTACTAATGATAGTGAACATAACGTGGTAGCTGCTCAGGTCAAAGAGAAGTTTGGCGGTCTGAGATTTTATGTGTATTATGCTAGTCCTGAGCAATATCAGATAGTAAATAATGCTAAGAAGGAATCTTACAAGATATGTGAGAAGTGCGGGACACGGGGAGGAGTCACTACCGGCAGGTCTGACGGTAGTGACTGGATATCTACTCTGTGTTCAAGATGTAGAGGTTTGCAGGCTTGGGGTAGAGTTTTAAATACCAAGAATGCTTAGTTGAGCTATAGGTGTATTGGGTAGCAGGTAGAGGAGTTGGCGGTTACGGCTACATACACCTTAGCTTATTTTGTTCGCTTTGTTTTTTTGTACTTGTTTTATAGACTTTGATTGTTTTTTTTCTATGGATTAAGTGCTTTTACTTATGGCTAGTTATAATTGTTGTTCTTTTATTGGTAATCTGGGTCGCCAGTTTTCTGGGGAGGAAAGAAGTCCTCAGGATACTCTCAAGGCTAAGCTTACCAGTAATGAAAAGAAGGTTTTGAATGTAGGTCTTGCGGTGAATGGCCGTAAGAGAGATGATAGGGGTGAGTGGGTAGAGGATACTACCTGGATAGAATTAGAGTTTTGGGAGCGCCTTGCTGCTGTAGTGGAAGAAAGGTGCCGTCCAGGAACTTGCGTTTTTGTCTCAGGTACTATGAGGTTTAGTAGTTATGTGAGTAAAAGGCACGGTGGTGCTGCTGTTCCCACATTTACTCTTCGAGTTCGTGATCTTCAGATACTTACTTGGGAATCTCGTGAGGAAACGTCTGCTCCTATCGAGGAAAATGTTTCTTCTAAAGATAATGGTAAAGAAATAGAGGACTTGCCATTTTAATCTTTTGAGTATTGTGTGGTGAATGCATCTGTAGTCGATCTTGAAGAAGGCTACGTTATTATCATGATCGAGCAGTGACTCGCCACACGATCATTTTATATGTTTTTAATTGATAGTTTTTGGATTCTTGAGCCAGGTGATAAGGTTACTGCTGATATAGTAACGCTTACTCTAGAAGATGATGAGAAATTTAAGGTAGCTGACATGTCCGAAGCCTATATTCTTTATCTTCATTTGGAGGATGGACAATATTACGAAGTTAGAAAGATCGATTTTGTTCCAGAGAGTAGTTTGTTGTTTGGTAAGTATTTCGTTAAGAATCTGTAATTGTTTGTTTTTCTTTATTTATGGTATTTTTATGTGGCTTAGAACATTTTTGTTCTTTATTTATGGTGCTGGAAAAGGTACTTATAGGACTGCCTCTAGATCTTTTAGATCTAATAGGAAAACAATAAGTCGTCACAGAGCTTTTGTGACAAAGCGTAATAGTAAAGAAAGGGAGTTGATAAAGAAGGATCATGGGCATGTTTTAAGAGACTATAGTGCTCCACTTTGTGATATTTGTCATGTTCCTATGATCAGAAGAGATGGTAAGCATGGTACCTTTTGGGGCTGTGCGCTTTATCCTAGGTGCAGATTTACTCGTCCTTATATTAGAACGCGGTATGCTATAGGGTAGTGTTTTTATAGGATCACTACTCTTGTTGATTGATGAATGGTCAACTCTAATTTCTAAGCTTGGATTTAAATAGTGATCCTGCTATTCGTTTTTGTTATTAACTGTTTGTTTTTTTTTGGTGTTGTTTTATGTCTGATGATGTTTTAAATGTTTGGCAAGATAGTGCACAAATTCGTAGACTTTTTGCAAAGGGCTTAACTAATGATGAGTTTGAGTACTTTGCTAGATTAGGATCTACCCTTGGGGCAGATCCTTATAAAAGAGAAATCTGGGCTGTTAAGTATGGAGGTAACGCGGCTCAAATATTTTTAGGTAGGGATTTTTATAGAAGGAAGGCTCAAGAACAGGGAGACTACGAGGTTCACATTGTAGATGCTGTTTATTCCAATGATGAATTCTCGGTGTCTAACGGGCTGCCGTCCCATAAGTATAATCTTAAGGATAGGGGTAGCTTATTAGGGGCCTATTGTTTAGTTCACAAAAAGGACAGTGATAAGCCTTATTTTGCTTTTGCTGAATTTAGAGAGTATAGTACCGGTAAATCATTATGGAGGTCAAAGCCGTCTATGATGATTAAGAAAGTTGCTGAGGCTCAGGGTTTAAGAGGAGCTTATCAGGGTGTTTTTGGTGGTACTTATGATGAGAGTGAAGTTTGGGAGGAGAAGGATCCGCGCCTTGACAAGTTAATTACCGCTGTTAGGAAGCGACTTTCTAAGTCTCCTATACCAGAAAATCTAAAGGATTTCTGGTATGAAGTATTTGATAACAAAATTTATACTAATGAGATGGGATTATCTGTTCCGTTAACTTATGATTTACTTTTAGATCTTGTTAATGGAGAGATAAAGTCTATATTTGAGGAGTACAAAGCAGTATCTGAGAATGAAGCTGCTGCTCCGAAAGAGGACAGTACAAGCTCTTAGTTTTTTGGCTCATATGATGAATAATTATAGAGAATATACTTACTTTTATCGTATGAGCCTTGTTTTTTTATGTGTGATAGAGTTTTAGTAGGTATGCAGTTTGACCTTTTTGGTTTTGAGTCCAAGCGTTATAATGGATTGTTCCAAGTTACCGAAGTCGATGAAGAAAAGCATTTGGTTAAGTTACGTCGAATTATGAAAACTGGAATACTTTCTACGTCGACGACTACTAACGAAATAACGTTAGCTGTTGAAGATGTTCTTGCCTTCGATTTTATTGGAGATGACAGTAGAGTTTTTCCACCAATTCCTAAGTCTTTTTCTGGTTTATTTGAATATGGTAGCTCAGCAAATTTAGTTTGCGTAAAGAGGAAGGTACTAAAGATTTTTGAGGAAAGAACAGAATTCTTAAATAAAGAAATGTTGTCTATGCAATCTGACATGGATGCAGCAGTATCCTATATCAAAGAACTTTCTGATCAAGTAGCTAACATGCCTGATAACGACTGGGGTGAATAGTGTGGAATCGTATTGTTCGTTTTCGGATGAGGAAAACTGTCGTTATCCTTTTAAGTATCATTACATTAAAGATAAGTCTGATGTATCTTCTGTTATTTCCTCCATATCTAATCACAATCTTCTTGGTGTAGATACTGAAACTAGTTCTTTAGATCCTTATAATGGAGAACTTTTATTATTTCAGATAGGTTTTCCTGATGAAATATTTGTTTTGAACTGTCTTAGTATAGGTAATGAATATATAGGACAGCGTTTTAGTAGCTTTATGTGTAATAATTCAGTTACTAAAATATTTCAGAATGTAAAATTCGATTATAAGTATATTTTGACTAAGCTTGGTCTTAGAATTAATGGTGTATTTGATACTTTTCTAGCAGATAGAATACTTAGTGCAGGACGAAGAGGTAAAGCTTCTTTAGATAAGCTTGCGGCAAAATATTTAGGTCTTCATATGTCTAAATCTGTTAGGCAATCTTTTACTAAATATAGACGTAGTTGGTTATTTTCTTGTGAGGAGATTGAGTATGCAGCTAAGGATGTTGCAGTACTCTTTAAGATTGCTGATATACAACGCAAGCGTTTATCTGTCGAAAAGATGGCTTATATAGCTGATATTGAGTTTAAAGCTGCATTAGCAATAGCCGAGATGGAATTGAATGGTATTCTTCTTAATGAAGAAGCTTGGGTTGATATTATTAAGGGCGAAGAGCAACTCCGGGAGGAGTCAGAAGCTAGAATGAATTTGATTCTATCTCCCGGTCTTCCTCAGCCTGGATTGTTTGAGGATATTTGTTCTGTTAATCTTGGTAGTCAGAAGCAGATACTTGAATCTTTTAGAGGGATTGGTGTTAATCTCCCTGATACTAGTAGCAAAACGTTAAAATTCACAGATCATGAGGCAGCTATAGAGCTTCTTAAATATAGAAAGCATGATAAGATTCTTACGTCTTTTGGTACTAATTTTATATTACTGAAGAATTCTTCGACTGGAAGAATACATCCAGATTTTCAGCAATGCGGAGCTGATACTGGAAGAATGTCCTGTACTAATCCTAATATGCAGCAGATACCACGTGATCAGCGTTTTAGATCATGTTTTATTGCTCGTGATGGTTATCGGATTATTACATCTGATTACTCTCAAATAGAGTTGCGTATACTTACGGAGTTAAGTCAGGACCCTGCATTTTTAGAGGCTTTTAACAGTGGTTGGGATCTTCATTCTTCTACTGCTGCAAGAATGTTTGATGTGCCGTTAGATTTAGTAAAGAAGGAGATGAGGCAGGAAGCTAAGACTATAAACTTTGGTATAGTTTATGGAATGTCAGCTCATGCTTTAGCTTCTTTGCTAAGAATTTCTATACAGGAAGCTCAAAAGAAGATAGATCTTTACTTTTCAATATATCCGAGTATAGAAAGTTTTTTGGAGAAGATAGCTGACGAAGCTTTAAAGTTAGGGTATGCAGTTACTCCGCTTGGAAGAAAAAGGTACTTTTCTTTGCCGGATAAATCGGATCCTGGTTACTCTAAAAAGTTAGGCCACATACGTAGACAGGCTAAGAATCATCCTATTCAGGGCGGTAATGCTGATATGACTAAGCTTTCCTTGTACAGTATTTATAATGCTCTCTTGGATTATGATGCATTTTTAATTAATACTGTACATGATGAGATAGTTGTAGAGGCTTCTTTTAGTTGTGTAGACGAGGTTGTTGATATAATTAACGAATTAATGATCGAAGCTGGAAAGCAGGTTGTGAAGAGCGTTCCAGTTCTTGTAAGTACAACAGTAGGCAGTCATTGGAGTAAGTAAAATTATGCATCACGATTGGAGAAAAGTAAGGGACCGTAAAGGTACAAAGTCCAGCCGTACTTCTGGTAAAAAGAAGACTACGTGTTTCGCTACTACTCTTATGAGGTATTGTGCATCTCGTAGCAGGAGTTATAAGCATCCGGAATATTCTTCTGTCTGTATGGCTTGGAAGAAGAGACAATAGTACATTGACATAAACTGTTAGTTGGATAAGGTAGTTGGTTATGAGTGGGAGTTCCTAAAAAAAGTTAGTAATTTCAGAGTGGATACTGCTCTTCATTATCGTCCTGGAGAGTACTTTATGAGGATTACACATATACCAACGTCTTTGTCTGTTGAGGGTAGTTTTGTTATAGGCTAAAGAAAAACTTAATGAGGGAATTATATGGGCTGTTCAGAGAACGATTGGAATGTCTTGATGAGAGGGGTGGTTGATTGCCTTCCTGCTGGTTTACTGAAAAAGAGATTGGAAGAGAATAATCCTCTCACTATAAAACTTGGTTGCGATCCGACTGGATCGGATTTACATTTAGGGCACGCAGTTGCTCTTAATAAGCTTGAACAGTTTCGGATTATGGGGCATAACGTTGTTCTTGTAATAGGTGATTTTACTGCTACTATAGGTGATGCTTCGGGGCGAGACAAGTCAAGGCCGGTTTTAGGTCAAGCGGAGGTTCAAAAAAACAGCGAGACCTATATAGAACAGGCGTCGAAGTTTTTAGATGTTAGCGCAAGAAACGTTAAGGTACTGTACAATTCCAAGTGGTTAGGTTTGCTAACTTTTGGGGAAATTCTAAAATATGCTTCTTATTGTACTGTCTCGCAGCTACTTGCAGCTGAGCATTTTTCAAAGCGTTATAAAGAAGGAAACCCTATATCCCTTAGAGAGTTTTTTTATCCTATAGCACAAGCTTTAGACAGTCTTTCGATAAAAGCTGATGTGGAGTTGGGCGGTACTGATCAATTATTCAATATGATGATGGGCCGCCAGCTTCAGAAAGCAGTTGGATTTACAGAACAGGTTGCGATTACTCTACCAATATTGGTCGGGTTAGATGGTCGAAAGATGTCAAAGTCTTTTGATAATTATATAGGATTTAATGATTCAGCAGAAGAAATATATGGTAAGATCATGTCTATAACAGACGAAATGATGTCATCTTATTTTAGGTTACTTACAGTTAGTAACTGTGATGAATCTGCAGATCCTATGGGAGAGAAAAAGAGGCTAGCTCGACATATTGTAGCACGATTTCATGGGGATAAGAGTGCTTTAGAGGCGGAGAAGAATTTTAATAGTGTCGTTGTTAGAAAAGAGGAACCTACTAAGGACAGAATGAAACCTGTGGTTATCTCCGGTATTCCAAGAGGTTGGAATGGTTTACCTTTGTGCTTTGTAATGCGACGTTGTGGGGTTGAATCAAATGCAGAGGCAAAGAGATTAATAGTGCAAGGTGGAGTATCTGTTAGTAAGATTATTGTAAAAGATCGAGATTTCTCTATACCTATTACAACATTTCCTTGTATTTTACGAATTGGAAAGAGAAATTTTTATCGGGTTAGTGTTGAATTAGACATAAAAACAGAATGAGGTGATAAAAATGAAACAGCTTTATTTTATGATAAGAGTTTCAATCTATTTATTTGGGTTGTTGATTCTTGTTGCAAGTTGTACCCCGTTGTATTAAAATGCGGGGATAGCTCAGTTGGTTAGAGCACGGGATCGTGGCTCCCGGTGTCAGAGGTTCGAGACCTCTTCCCCGTATTCTATATTTTTTTTGGAGGAAAAATCATGATAGTAGAACAGTTGAGGTATGATATACTTTATGCGATGAAGCATAAAGGTATATATGATGAGGAAGCTGTAAGGACAGAGTTTTTGGGTACTGCCCGATTTGTTATGGGAGAGATAAAGAAAGTGGAAGTTTCTGATAATTCTCATCCTCTTTCAGATGGAAAAGTTATTAGAGTCCTTTCTACTCTAAAGAAATCTTGGATGAAAAGTATAGAAGACCTCCGCTGCTCAAGTAGGAATGACAAGGAAGCTCTTATCCGGAAAACTTCAGCAGAGATTGCTGTTGTAGACAAGTATTTGCCTGTTGGCCCTAGTGAGGCTGAAATACGGGAGAAAGTTGAGGGTTCCTTGTCAGAGTTAGGATTAATGTCTCCAGTAAGTAGGAAGAGTTTTGGTAAAGTAATGAAAAAAACTATGATCTCTTTATTTTCTCCGGATGGGAAAAAGGTAAGAGATATAGTAGAGGAGTATTTCGAGCCTAACGTTTGAACTTAGAAATATAATTGGCCTGCGGGTTCAGGCCATTAAAGGAAGAACGTATTCTAGCGAAACAGAAGCTAAGTACGTTTTGTTTGATGATGGAGAGACATATATTGATTTCCGGGAGCAGGATCCATATATATCATGACTGTTCTAGTCGGGCAGTAGAACTTGTAGTGTTTAAAAGTAAACTTGATTGGGAGATACTTTCAGATCTGCCTAATGCCGATATAGATATCGGAGAGTTTACCTTATGATTATAGGAGGAAATTATGTCTATATTAGGTATGTTTAAAGAAGATATCGAGGAGATAAAAGAGTTAGCAATGAGAAAAGAGGTTACTGCCTCTTTTTTTGAGAGTTTCGAGTGCAAACTTTCTTTTACGGTTGATGGGGAATCAAACGGGGTTAAAAGTTTTCTTGATAATCTTAGTAATGTAGGTGAGGATGATTTTTTCGTTGTTACTAATAGTGTTAGTTCACTATATCATAGTACTGTTTCTGATGTGGAAATGATATACGATGCGGTTTGTCCTCTTGTTTCTGATGGGGTTCTTTCTGTGGTCAAGATTGGTTATTGTAAGATAGCTGATGCTTAAGAAGAGTTAGGGTACTTGAGTTTACCAGATGGTGTTGAAGATTTACAAAATGTACCGGTTTTTCCAGATTCTGTCGCTGGTAAAATAGAGTGCCGTAAATGGATACAGGAACACAAACAGAGAATATGTACCTCAGAGCTCCAAAATAGCCTGTAGAATCGATTTTATTTCTAAACAGGTATGTTGGTATAGGTCAAAATAAAAAGGAGGAATTTATGCGTTCTCATGACTTTGCTATGTTTCTTGTTAGAGAGGCTATTAAGGACAATTTTTTAGTATATACTTGTATTATGGGTTCTAATGCTTACGGTACAGCTACAAAGGATAGTGATATAGATGTTAGAGCCGTTTTCCTTCCTAGTGTAGAGAAGCTTATAGATCCTTTTGTTAGTGTTGAAGGGATAGATACACCGAGTAGTAACGTTGATTTAAGTTGTTATCCTATTTCAACCTTTTTAAGATTGGCTTCTACTTGTAATCCAAATGTAATCGAGTGGTTATATGCTCCAGAAGATATAGTTTTATGTAGCTCTCGTGTGTGGGAAAAGTTGTTGGAAATAAGGGAATCATTTCTTAGTAAAAGGGCAAGGCGCTCTTTTACGGGGTATGCCCTTAGTCAGCTAAAGAGGATCAAAACTCATAGGTTTTGGTTACTTGATCCCCCGAAAAGTCCTCCGTGTAGATCCGATTTTGGGCTTCCTGAGAATAAGAAGCTTATGTCAAAGGATAAAATAGGGGCCTTCAATGTCATTGTGTCTAATTATCTTAAGGAGATATCTGAACTACACGATCTTTCTGATTCTTTAGCATCTTATGAAGTTACTAAAGATTATATGTCCGTTGTGCAGTCGTATACCAACATGGATCCTCATCACGTAAGGACGCTTACGGGTTTCTCTGATGAGCTTGTGCAAATCTGGTCTCGGGAGAGACAGTACAATACAGCTAAGGCTAGGTGGAATCAGTACCAAGCCTGGAAGAGAAATCGAAACCCTGAAAGGGCATTATTGGAGAAGAAGTTTGGTTACGACTGCAAACATGCTATGCATGTTTATAGACTTCTTACTGAAGGTAGAGAATTATTAATAGATCATAAAATAACTCTCCCACGTCCAGATGCTGAGTTACTTTTACAGATAAAGAATGGTTTATGGAGTTATGAAGAACTAATAGAGCAGGCAGGTAATATTAGTTCTAAGTTTAGCGATCTTGCTGATAAGTCTATACTTCCAGATTCTGCTGATTTAGATAAGATAAAGGATTTTTATTTTTCTGTTGCTTTGGATAGCTAGAATTTGGGGAGGTATTAATTTTGAAAAAGAACATTTTAATAGTTATTGTAATAGCTATTTTGCTTTTGCTAACTGTTATTGGTACTTTGCTTGGTCCTCCAAGCGCAAGTTTTGAGTCAGGTAGAAAGGAAAATGAAATAGGTACTAGATGATGAGTCGAAAGAAATCTGATCAGTTGCCTTTTAATGGCTGGGTAGATTTGGAAGATATACGCTATTGGTGTCCTGTTACTTTGGAGTTAGTAGCTGCTGTTGAGTGGGATTTTATTAATGACGGCGAGGGGTATGAAGATAAAATTGATTTTATTTGTACTTCATGTGGTGGCCTGCATAGTTATGACATAGACTCAAAATGACTTTTGAAGAATTTGATAAGTTTTTAATTGAGAACGATTGGGGTATTGTAGGTATGAACCATTACGTTCTTGGTGGAAAAAGATATTTATTTTGTGCGATAACCGGTCCTTCTATTTTTGATGATTTTGGTTTTGAGGATACTTCCTCAGGGAAGGTTTTCGACGAGCTTTGTGCTCGTTTGAAAGATTGGAACAAGCAACAATTGTAAATGATAGATACGTGGACTTTGTCCACGACGTAAATCAAATACTTCTCTTGAAGTATCATCACTTGCTCCTTAAATAGGTGCAATGTAATTATATTGAAAGCAGTTTAATATTATATGCTATGGAGGTTTGCCATAGTCGTATGGGTTACAGTAGCGCTTATTCTATTCAGTGTGTATAGATAAGTTGATGAGAAACTGTGTGGTTTCTATGCTTAGGAACAATAGTCTGAGGGTGGAGGATGACTTTCGAAGAGTTTTATGAATATTCAACAGGTAAAGGGTGGCATGTAGCTTGTATTAATAGTTATGTTATGGATGGAGTGAGTTATCTCCCCTGTTCTATTATACATTCTGGGTCTAGGAATGGTCTTGTTTATGCCAGTGATTCTTTACCTGAATTGTTTGACTCTCTAGTTTCTTATGCAGAGAGTTTAAGAATAAAGTAATTTTTTTGCAGCGGAGTAGAGCAGTTTGGTAGCTCGTCGGGCTCAATTTGATGAGTCCTTGCGTATATGGATACAAAGTCTAAGGGTGATATAACTGAGCAGTCCGTCGTTCTTTGCGGTTTGCAAAGAGGGTGGGGTGTTCTATGTCCAATTGGTGATAGGCTTCCGTATGATCTCGTGTTTGACGTAGGAACTTTTGTAAAGATTCAGGCTGAAGCAGCCGGGTACGACAAGAGTTCTGACATTTACTGTGTTGATACGAGAAGGACAAAAACAAATAGGTGAAGAATGAAGCGAAGTCACTACAGTGCTGGTGATTTTGACTTTGCTATTTTACATATCCAGGATTTGGGTGTGTTTTACATTCTTCCTTTTGATGTATTTGTTTCTTACAGAAGTAGTATCTGTATGGTTGAATCTGACAAACGTCAGAGGAAACCTACTTCTGCGAAGTATCGTGAGGCTTGGAATCTCATCGAGGAGTGGGCGTCCTAGGTGGAAACATTTAGGAAGATTACTCATTTAATTCGGGGGAACCTGTAGCAGTGGCAATCCCGAGCCCAGCCTGGTATCCTGTGTGTACCTGTAGTGGAAGCGTAGGATAGTCGTCAATAAAATTGGAGAGAATAGCGATTTAGCCAGGAAGGTGTAGAGACTAGTAAATGAGTACCTAAGTTTTTATAGAATATGGTAAAGGGATAGTCCAGACTACAAACTCTCTTAATGAGGGGCAGTGAAAACTGTAGTTAGTATGCATAACCCGGAGGTCAAAGGTTCAAATCCTTTCTCCGCAATTTTATCTTCTTACTGTTTGCGAGTTTCATAGAGATTATCGCGGCGGTTGGTAATAAATAATGTAATCAAACTATGTGGGATAAAAAGGAGGTTGATTTTGAAGTTTAGAATACATTTTTCATATCAGGATGGGACAGAAGATAGTATTACAAACAATTGATGAATAAGTCGTAGACTTTATGAACTGCGTTTCTATTTATTTGAAGATTGAGTGTATTGGTCATTTGTTTCCATGGATGCAGAATTGTCTTATTAATGACAAAAGATGAGATGATAGACGAGCTTGTTCAAGCTCTACGTTTTTACTCAGAATGTAAGGATCATAGAGAAGAGCCTGTTCCTTATATTAATGAAGATCAGAGGTCTTGGGATAGACAGTATATAGAAGAGGATTTTGGGAAGGTTGCTGAGGAGGCTCTTTGCAGGTGTGGTTATTCCCCATGGGAGGATGAGTAATGATTCTGTTTTTATTTTTATTGTATCTACTTATATATATCGTCGGCTTTATTTTTTGTGTTTACACGAGTTATGAAACCGAAGGTGCTGTAACTGGAGAAACTCTAATTTTTTCTTCTGTTTTTGGTGCTATATTTCCGTATGTTATTTTAGAAGGCCTTTTTGAGGCTTTTACTAAAACTAGGTTCCTAAAAAAGTGATTTGTTTTGAAAATTTGTGATTGGATTGTTAAAGTTTATGATATTAACGAGGAGGTAGTAACTAGTTGGCTAATAATGGGACGCACAGAGTTTGAAGCTTTTAGTGAAGCTTCTTCTAATGTGTTCAGTTGTTTGTGACTGGTCTTTATCAGTTGTTGTTAGGTGTATTAGAGTTGAATATGATCTTAACTACTTTGGAGGAGGTTACTCCAATGTTGGTAATTTTGTTTATGTTCCACTTTTTTCGATTGATAGAGTTGGTTTAAAAAATGCTTTTGAGCTTGCTACAGGGTACGATTCCTGTCATATAATTCATTATTGTTACGATGAGATTTATTCTTTAGAGGGAAAATTGTTACCTAATGAACTTTAGAGGTATATGTTTATGGGCATGGTTGTGGCTTTAGATGCAGAATTTTCTTATTCTTTTATGTGTCCAAACTGTGAGTTTGTGAATAGGCGTAAGAGGCCTATTTCTCAGATAGAAAGTTATGTTATTCCTATTTTCGATGGTGACTTTAAACTTATTCTTTATAGATTAGATCGTTGCGGTAAATGTGGTGGAAATTTTAAAGTAAAGCTTTGTAGAACTGATTGTATGTAAAAGAAGCTATTGAGTGCTTTGAGAAACCAGCATCTTAGTTGTACATTAGCTTCTACGATAGCCGGTAGGCGGCTGAAGAGAGAGAGAGTACCTTAGTACCAATGCGGAAACGGTAAGCTTCTTGTAGGTGCGCACCGGCTTTTTTTTTGGGAGCCGGTAGGCGGTAGTTGAAAAGGCTTTTGCTTAAATATCAGCTGTAAACAGCAGGGGCTTCAGCTACACGCGCCGGCTAATAATTAGTGTTTTCTGATGAATGTTTGTTTAAATTGTAAAAAGCATTGTTGTACTTGGTGTGATAAGTTTAAGGATGGAGTATGTTCTATTTATGAGGATAGACCAGAAGTTTGTAAGGTATTTCCTTGGATTTTTAATCTATATGCTGAACGTGTGCAGGTATTACATACATGTCCACAATGGAAGTATTTTAAGGAAAAAGGATGTCCTAACATAGAATTTTTACTGTCTTATACAGAAGAATTTATCAATACGTTTAGAGGAGGTAATAGTAATGGAAGTGTTAGATTTGATTGAGTCTGTGCTTGTTTCAAAAGGTTTTCCATCTATTGTTTTTGCTATTTGTTCAACTATAGTAACTCATTATGGGGGGTTAGGAGAAGACTACGGAGCTTTTATAATGTTTATGGCCGGTTTTTATTGTGCTATTGTCGGGATAGCTAGGATAGTTAACGAGTAGCTTATTACATAGATGGTGAGAATGAGCAGATTCATTGATCTGATCCAACTTCGGAGACTTTTAAGATTATGTATAGTGTTCAAAACCGTGGACTTGTACCGTTTGAAAATTTGGAGGGCCTAATGCCGGATAAACTTTTAGAGATACTAGATTCTCTTCTGGTGTCTGCGGGGGAAGTAATTCGAGAGTTTGATGATTTGAACTTTGATAGTGGTTTTGTAAGTCCTGCTTCTTTAATGGTTGCTGGTCCAGATGATTTGATTTGTTATGATCTATTAGAAGTTTGGGATGATACTGGAAATATAAACTCTCGTAGCTTCTCATGTGAATTGCCGGTTGGTCATTCTGGGAATCACTCAGCACAATTTTCATTTTGTGATCAGCTTGTTTCGGGTAAGATAACTTGGCATAAGTTTCAAGGTGAGTTGGATTATGAAAGATAATGGCCCCGCGTTTTTTTTGTGTTATACGGTTACTAAAGTTTATAGACGGTTGTTACGTTCTCGCATAGAAAACATCGAGGTTTTAAAGCCATTATTGCTTTTTATTGATTATCTTCTTTTTTATTTTGGAGCTTTCTTTGTTTTTTATCTTATTTTGAATATTATTCCGAGTGGTGCAATAGATTCCTTGCTTTTTGCTTTGTTCATAGTTATTATTTTGTACTTTGGATATGTTGGTTTCGAAACTATTATTCACTTTGATAAAGAAGATGAAGATTTACCGTTCTCCCTATAGCTCAATTGGATAGAGTACGGGACTCCTACTCCCGGGGTTAGTGGTTCGAATCCACTTAGGGAGGTTTTTTAGCTATAGGAGATACAAATGCAAGATCTTAGTTGTTTAGATAGTTTATTAAATATCATTTTAGTAGATTGTGCGAATTTTGGATTAATGCATGCTGACTGTCTTAAATTTCGTTATAGTAGAGATACATTAAAAGACAAAGATTTTATCTTATTTGGTATTGAATATAGAAGTAATCTCACTACATATGTGACTATATGGACACTTTCTGAGCCTGCAGATAGGCCTTATGAGAGTTCCTTAACTCGAAATTGGTTTAGTTCTATTTTTTATAAGTATCCTAATGTTGAGATTATCTACGACGGCTGCCTTTCGTTTTTTCTACAAGTTAGTCGTAGGTATATAAATAGGGGATTCGATAATGTTGAGTTAATTATAGGAAAAAATCGTAGTGTGGAAGTCGCTTGCTCTAATGAAAACGACCAAGATGTGCGCTACTTCCGTTATAGCAATTTACAGGATTTAGCAATGTTTATTGGGTATTAATATGCTAACATATATATTTGGGCTTGTTAGTTCGGAATATTTTATCTTGTGTATTCAATTTCTGTTATTGATGTTTCATGCGTATATAGTGTTTGAGGATAGGTGGGTAGTAAAACATTTTCATAACCATTTTAGACGTATCTCTACAGATATTGATGATACGAGAAGGCAAGTTTTAAACCTTGAGGTAGAGTTAGTAGATTTAGCTAAACACTTGTTGAATTTAGAACGTGAGGTAGTTTGTCCTAATGTAGCAAAATGAAATTACAATGTCCGCCGCAAGGAAACCCCTTCCACGCCTTCAGGCAAGGGAGGAATTGCGCTCAGCGCTCTCAATCTATAAGGTGAGAGACAACGCCCATGTGACAGGGCTGTAATGCTACCTCTTTTTTGAGAGTGAAGGCAAACCTCATAAAGCTTTCTGTGGAAGCCCACCAGCTTTAGCGGTGGGAGGATGTCACTGAGTCTTTGTTAGTTAGGTATATAAAGCTAAAATGGGGAGGAGTGCATTAAGATGCCAGTAATCTCTTTAGTTAAAATAAGTGCTAATGGATTGGACAAATCACCTATGGTAGTTCTGGCAGCGGATAGCGAGATGTCAATCATTTGTTATGATATGCCGCTAAAACTAGCAGTGGATAGCTATGAAAGGGGTATAAATTCTTATCATGCAAGGGGCTGTCAGGAATCTACTTCAGCTTGTCTTCTTTGGCTTTTTACTATGCCGAGGTTAATAGAGTTTGCTTCCGTTGAGGAGATATATAATGCTTTTTTTAATGATTGGAAAAATGTAGAAGCTGGGCGTTGGTCTTCTATAGCTGGATCAGGAAACTACATCTTACCACAGAAAGGGGCAGAGGAATTTTATGCTATGGCTACAGAGGTTGCTCTTATTTCTTATGAGAAAGATGGAGCTGCTATGGTTATAAAACTTTAATGGTTTATGGAAAATCCCAGTAAATTTAGAATAACGGATAATGTCTTTGTTTTAAATGATCTTTGCGTTGAGGACGAGCCTGAGGTATCTTTGGGTATAAATCATCCAGTTTGTGGAGATTTATATTTTTTTGAGCCGGGGAGTAGTACATCAAGGTTTCACGGAGATGAAACTGATTATTTAGTTACTGTAGGAGTTTACCTAGACTGTGACTACATTAAACTTTTTGAGGATATAAAGTTTAATACTTTTAGTGTCTTATCAGGTGTTTTTCATTTTATTCCAAGTGATTACCTTATTAAAGAAAAGCCTGATCCTTTTTGGGAAGAGAGTATTAATGAAGAGGAAAAGTTTCTAAGATTTGATTACATGTCTTTATATAGAGAAAATAAGTTTTTTAAAGACAGTGTAGATTACCTGGTTAATAGGCTCTTGCGGTTGTATCCAGTAGGATTAGTTGGACGGAGTTATAGGCTTCCATCTGTTATGAAAACTCATTTTGTTACAGATGGATATATTTTACGCAGCGGGTCTTTCGTTTTTGATCATTACCGTAAGTATTCTCTTAGTTATGGTAAGTGGAACAACGAGGAGCTTCCTCATTGGGCAAATTTTGCAGTTGATTGGAGTTCTTGTAATCTTCCTTGGGCTGCTAAATTAGATCCTTGTAAAGTTGGGGAGTGGACAAATGGAGAGAAAGCGGCGTGGTTCGGCAATCTTCCTTATCCACTACAGTATCGTATAGTTGAGCTTCAGATTGGAGATCTGTTTAAGTCTTTTAGCTGCGGTTGGTATAAGCCATACAGAGTTTTACTACAAGGCGTTGATGATGAATCTCGAGTTAGATATTTCTTCACTGAAGAGGAAGTTTACAAAGAAATTGAGTATCTCCTTAGGATCGATCCAATAAACTTTGAATTGGATGTAATCGGGAGGGGATATGTGTATGAATAAATTATGCGAGTTACTGATAAGTTTGTTTTCTTCTGGGGATCCAAGGATATCTATTCACAGTGGCACTACTCGCTGTTTTACGTTGGAGATGTGCTGTATAACTGTGCTGAGCAGTATATGATGGCAGAAAAGGCTCGTTTGTTTGGTGACTTTAGAGCTGCTGATGAGATAATGAGGGCTACTCATCCCGGTGAGATGAAACGGATTGGCAGAAGAGTAAAGGGATTTTCTAAGAGAATTTGGTTAGGACATCGTCAGTTGATTGTATTTGACGGAAACCGTGCCAAATTTTCTTCTAATAATGGTTTTAAGGAAGCTTTGTTAAGCACTGAGCCAAGAATTTTGGTAGAGGCTTCTTCTGATCAGATTTGGGGTAATGGTTTAAAATCAGATAGCCCCTTTGCAGAAAATGTTCGTAAGTGGGCGGGTTTGAATCTTTTAGGGTTTACTTTGGCTCACCTTCGTAATTATTTTACTATTTGATATGGGCGTTATACGAAATAGTTTGTGTAAATCAGTTTTTGGTAATGTAGATGTTGCTAGTTTATTGTGCGATCAATTTTCCGGCATTATAAGTTATATGTCTACTGATAATGTTCTTTATACTCTTTTTGTATTAAGTCGGGATAGGTTATCACCACCAGATTTTTCTTCTGTTTCTTCTCTACTTATTAATAGATATGGTTGGGTTGTTGGTCGTACAGGTAGAAATCAGTTACGTGAAATTAATGGTAAGGTAACCTTAGACTATGGATTTTTTGGTTCTTCTACACTTGCTAGGTGTAATAAAGAATTGGTTGAAGCTGTTATTTTGGTTAAAGCATCTTCTGAACAGATACCTTGTGATCTTTTTGTATCTCGCGTTAAGCTAATACATTTATTTGGAGCTGTAATAAGGAATAGTGATAGGGTGGGTGAAAGCTTAAATGTTCCGAGTCATAATTTGTGTTATGATGATTATTTTAATTTAGCTGATGTTATTGCGTAGTAATCACAATATTCTATTAAAAAATAAAATATAATCTTAACTATAGAGTTTTGGAGTTTTAAATGGAAAACCTTGACTTTTATTGGAAGTGGTTTGAAAATCCTGGAAGGTTTGTACGAAGATATTTAAATAAGCTTTTTGGGCGGAATGACGAATTGCTTATTAGTCGAGCCGTCCAAAAGTATAGAGGTCAATTAGTTATAATTGATCACCAGATCGCACGGTTTATTGGCTGGTCTACTATAGAAGACAACTTTTGTTGGATATTCTATTCTTGGGATTGGAAGGTTTTTACTGTTTTTTGCAGTGATAGTGAGTTTGTTCCCCTTTCTTCGAATATTTTAAAATATAGCTATTATAGACTTGATTTTCTTTGGAATAATAATGGCCGGACTTATGAGCGGGCTCGGGAAGAAGCTTTAGAATACGGACTATTAGTTTTTTAGGTAGAATGCTGTGAGTAACCATGTAATTTTATTTTAAGTGAGTTTCTATTATGTATAAACCAAGTTATACTTCTTTGTATACTGAGAATGTGTTGAACGTTGTTTACAATGATTTAGAATTTAAGTTTGTTTTGGCGAAGCTTGGTTTTGTAGGTAATTCTTTTACTGTAGAAGATTTATCTGATAAGCGAGATTTTTATATATCATCTAGTGGTAATACTGATATAGTTCAGTGTTTAGATGATATTTTGGCTCAGGTTACCTTATCAACAGATAGAATATTTTTTTATGATTGATTTAAAGAGCAGCAGAATAAACTTTACACAATTCGATGTGTATTGTGGACATAAAGGGTGGAAGAACCCGCACTGGCTCCCTATACCCGCTTGCTGGGAGTGTCTGCTGTCTAGGGATGAGTAGGGTTTCCCTCCTCTAGGGGGAGTAAATCTAGACGAGATAGAAGTCGTTGCTGGTCAGTAGAATGTGGGTTGATACTGTCTAATCCTACTCAAACTTTTTGTTGATTTTTTTTTGATATGGGGGATGCGTTTGAACAAAAAACATAACGCTCTTTTAATTCGGTATTTTAATACTGTCCTACTATTTGAGCTTTCATGCTTTTCGTAAACACTCGAATATGGATCGAACAATCCTGGGGTAACGGCCAGGGTCCCCCACCAATTAATTGTCTGGGCGGGTAACTCAGTTGGCTAGAGTATTAGCTCTACAAGCTAGGGGTCGCAGGTTCAAGTCCTGCTCCGCCTATATTTTCATGGTTCCTTCTCTTTAGTACATCTATTTTTTATACGGACTTAACGCAGCGGCAGCGTAGGGGCCTTGGTAGCTTCAAGTCGGCAGTTCGAGTCTGCCAGTCCGTATTAGTTTTATGGGGGACTACATTGAAGTAATGGAGTTCAGTGGAGTTGCAAGGCGACTTCACAGGGCTTCAGGCAGGCCCTTTAATTCTACAGCTTGCTGTATTCTTATCTTGTGGCCTTTCATGCTTGCAATATCACAGCTCATAACTGTGGTCCCCCTCATTTGTTACAAATAACTCAATAAAAAAAGGAGATGGTGATACGATGAAGAAACTTTTGGAAATTGCTAGTGGTCATCAAATAGATGTCAATCAGCCTTTTTATAGTTTAACTTCTCATCATGGTGCATATTTTATCTATGGCTGTGGCAAAAATATACCTTTAAATAGTTTAGATGATCTGCCTGCTGTTTTGGATATGGTAGATCCTGAGAGAACTAAATGTAGTCTGGATTTAGCGAAGCTTTAGTATTTTTTCCTGGGAAGACCTAACAACAGGCACTCGTTTATACGTAGTGTGTCTTCCTCCTACACGGCTGGGAGGATCTGTAGGTTACAGCTACTGGTGTGTCGGAGGTTATGGACTGTTCGTCAGGGGCAGTTGGCCGTTGACCTAGTCAAAGTCAGTCGTCTCCTGGGAAAACTTTACAGATAGCGTAGGTTAGTGTGTAGCGGCCCACATGGGTTAGGTTTCCACCACTTGGTACCGTAGCTATACACCCCTACGTCCTTTTTTGTGCGGGAGTAGCTCAGTTGGCTAGAGCACCGTCCTTCCAAGTCGGGTGTCGCGAGTTCAAGTCTCGTCTCCCGCTTTTATTACAAATTTATGAACTTTTTTGTTAAGTCTTGCTTACATCTTTTGTTTGATGGTATATGTTCATTAAGTGTTTTTTTTTTGGTTTGGGCTGCTGTGGCGAATGTTACGAGTGTGATTCTGAGGGTAGGTGTCAGGTAGAAGAAACTGAAGAATTTGATCTTTGTGATTTTTCAAGTAGTTAGAAAGGGGGCGAATGTTGGGTTTCGACGTTGCAGCCCTATTTTTTGAATGTGTCTCGAGATTTCAGTTACTCGTAAAACACTGAAGCAATGTTTAATTGCAGACAATTATGCTAGTGAGCCACTAGCTCTAGCTGCTTAGTAGAGTATAAGTGACTCTGCAGCTCTTACGAGGGTTGCCGTTCTTGAAATAAGTCTTGTCTTTCTTATTTCTATGGGCGTTATCGATTAGACACGGCTTTGCCAGCGTTCCTCATAGTTGGCAGTTAGCTTGTATTTAGTGAGGTAGCAATTGAAGCTATTGTTGCTGCGAGTTTCTTTTGTGAGTTTGTGCAGTAACTATGGACATAGTGTTCTTAAGGTAGGATGTGGCGGACCTCGGTTCGATCCCGAGCGCCTCCACCACTTTTTATCGTGTTTTTATGAGTTTTGATGTGCTTCTTTCAGATTATATTAACTATCCGATTGTTGTTATTATTGGTAGAAATGGTTCAGGTAAAAGTCATTTTATAGCTGATCATATTCTTTGTGATGAATCAGTTCAGGTTTATCCTGATTTAAGCATTGTTGATGTTAATGGTTTTTTTCACTATAAGAGATCTATCAGATTAAATCTTGATAACAAGAAAGTTCTGAAGAGGATTCTTGGAAATTGTAAGCAGGGTCTTGGATTTAAGTGGCTAAAATACATTTTATATTCTTCTCAGGGTCTAGTCAACTCTAGCCAGTTCGTAGTGGATCATCCTGAAACTTTTTTACATCCAACATCTCAGCTCGAGCTTGGAGAATTTTTTGCAAGCTTATTTGTAGATAGGAAGATTTTTTCTGTTATCGAGACTCATAGTGCCAATATTCTTCTTCGGTTAAGACATCTTATTCGTATGGGGTATTTAAAGTGTACAGATGTGATTTTATTATACGTCAGAGAATATGATGATGTGTTACCTATTACTATCGATAGAGGAGGATCACTCTGCCGAGGTTTACCAATGTCCTTTTTTGGAGGGGACGTAATGGAAGCTTTAGAATTTAATGCTGGGTTGTAGTTTCTTCTTTGCTGGTTACTTTTTTGGAGGTATTTATGATTCATGTTATGAAATTGGACTCTATTTTGGATTATTCGGATTTTTTAGATGGTTTGTTGACACAAGCTCTAGGAGAAAATCCTTATGGAGATCCGGTATGTTTAGATGTAGATTTAGAAACTCTTCTCGAGTTTGAGCTTGATGTGGAGGGTCAGAGCATGGTTTTTACTGAAGATGGAGAGTGTCTTGCTGAAACTCCTGGAGAGTGGGCTAAGTATTTTATACATCAACCATTTTCGTATCCATGTATAGTAGTATTTTCAGATGAGGAGGTTCCTTCTATAAATATTGAACTTCCTTTACGTCTTTGGTTCTTTATATATCCTGAAGAACTTAAGATTCCTTCCGATTATTTTGAGTCTTTTGATTAAGTGTTGTTTCTTTTAATTCTTGCTAGTAGTTGTAAAGCTACTAGAAAAGAGGGTGGAATTAGATGCTTTGTAGTTATCTTTACAATTTCTTAGTATTTATAGCATAGTACAGTGCATAGATAGTTTGATCACTTTCGCTGTCAGGGTTTTTTTTATTTTAATCTTATAGCATGTTTTCTTTATAATATCTTTGCGTTTTTTATTTGGTATAATTATGTTGGAGTTGTTTTGAGAAGCTCTTAGTATTCTTTCTAAAGACAGTTCTATTGTTTTTCAGTAGATGGCCATTCCTCTGAAGGTTTTCCTTCAGCATAAAGTTGTGGTTTCGAAAGGCTGTTGAATGTTGGGTTTCATTGTCTAAGGAAAAGCTTAATTTGCTTTGGGCAGTAGATAAGATGGGGCGCAGAAGCGTCTGCGAGTTGCGGATTGTTTGCTCTATTGCTACTTACTTTAGCTGCTTTTTTATGATTTTGTGAATGTAAATCCCCTCCTCTTGTGTTTTCATCCTGTACGTTCGAGATTGTTGTATATTCCTTAATAGGATCTTATTGTTAGCAAAATTCGCCATATAGTTGCGTTTTTTAGCTGTAGATTTGGCCGAGGTGTAAAAGAATTTTGAACGTGTTCAATTGATTCATAAGATGAATTCCCAATTTGCCTCTACTTCGAGAGTAGAGGTTTTTCTTGTGAGGTTTATTATGTCAGACAGTAAGTTTCTTGCTCTTCGTGGTAGGTTTTGTGATTATTTAGGCATTAGCAAAAATACATTTAGTGTATTTGTTACCATCTTTCTTTATATTCTTTACTTTATCCCAATTGTTCTGTTAAGGGGTGTACTTGCCTCTATTTATTGTTGTTTAACGATAGTTGGGGTGAGTTATATTTTGTCTGTTTTAGATGGTAGTATAAGTTCCAAAACTTTATCACAGGTTTTTCCTTTTAGTCTTTTTAAAACTGAGTAGTTTTAGGCTGGCTCCGTACCTAAGTGGTTAAGGGGGCAGACTGCAAATCTGTTATTCGTAAGTTCGAATCTTACCGGGGCCTTTAGTATTTTATGGATATTAATTGTGTTTTGGGTAGAATAGATTCTCTTAGAGATGAATTAGATAAAGAATCTACTATTGTATTAGAATTTTGTCGAAAAAACATTAATGGGATTAATTATTCTACAGATGAGTTGTTTAATATTTGGTCCTGTTATGTTACTAATAAAAGACTTTTTAGGTTTGTGTCTTATGTTAAAGACGTTTCTCCCTTGATTTATAATGTTTTGGACGGGACGGGTTATACAACCTGTTATGTTGTTAATGACAGATGTAGAACTTATACCCCTATAGAGGTAGTTGATACTGCTTATGGGTGTAGTACTATTTTAATTCCATATATGTGTAAGGTCATGGGAGAAAATTTCAATGAAGATACGCTTGTAGATAAAGTTATATCTGAGTACATTAGACATAATATAGGTAATATTATCTGGGATTGGTAATTTGTAAGTATAAAGGAGAAAATCAATGGAATTAGGGAATTTCAAATTAAGAGTAGTTGGTGGTGTAGAGGCTTCGGATGGGTATGTTGATATGCAACATGAAAAGATTTATTCGGTTTATCTTTATAACGGACACGGGTGTAGAGCTGATGGAGAGTTGTGTATTGACGGAACTACAATAGGGACTTATAGAATCCGTCCTTTTTCTGGGATTACTATAGAACATTCAGGCGGGGCGGGCGAGCCTGGTCGGAAGTTTACTTTTTACGCGCTTGGATCACAAGGGGGAAATCAAGCTGGGCTTGTTGCTTCTTCGGATCTTGGACTTGTGCAGGTTACATTTCATTTAGAAAAGCAAGATGTTATTACTGCTCCTTTGCCAATTAGGCCGTTGGAAACGCCTTTTCGTACATCTAATCTGGAAATGTTTGGATCTTCTGGGATGAAGATGTGTAAGGATCTTAATAAACGTGGGGGAAGAGCTGGTGGTACTGGTCAGTCAGAACCAAGCGATCAGGTTTTTCGTACGGCTGGGTCTATTGAATATGATTTAGGTAGTACAGTTGTAATATCTTTGAGATTAAGACTAGCGGAAGTAATAGAACCTGAGCTTCCCGTAATACCATTACCTGGTAAGTATCCTGTTATTAGTAATTCTGTTCCAAAGAGTCTTTGTTAGGATTACTTTTATCGATATTGAGGAGTTTTCTGTTACTAATTTTTGTTTTTGGTTACAGTTTTCTCCTCTCTGTTGATAAAAAAGTGGACTAACATACCCGCGTCTCTGGAGTGTTCATTCGTTCTTCCGATGTAACCAGTTACTTCTGAAAATTCTTTATTATTTATTTTTGTACCGGTTTTTTTCGAGGGCGGTATTTCTTCTACTGCAATGTTTTTTCTTTCTAAGTATTCTACTATTAGTTTCGTAGTTCTCTTATTTTCTCCAAGATTTTGTGCTCTTCTGTCTAGTGTCCCAAGTAAACACATCAGATTTTTTTTATCTGATTTTGGAGATGATGCAATAGACATTATAGCTCCTTTTAGTTTAAATGTTGGTTTTACTAGATGAGTAGCTTCTATAACAACTCTTTCTATTATATGGGTTTTGTTATACTCTTTAATTTTTTCTATAAGATCCCAGAAAGTATAAGATCTAAGGAGTGTAAATTTTCTTTCCTTTGTGTCAAATACAGCAAGTCCGTTGTTTTGGCCGCCGTCTATTCCTATTATTATTTTGTTCATGGTTAATATCATGACTGTGGACTGCTTTTTTGTCAACTTTTACAGGTACTTTTATGATTTGCAATATGGAAGACTTAAGATTTAGAAACAGACAAGATTTCTTTAGAGATGTTTTGGTATATGACAAGGATCTTAAAGAACGATTGAGTTTTAGTAGATCTTTTAAGGTACGTTATTTTCTGTCTACGGCTGTTCCAGGTTTGAAATGTAGGGTAAAGTATGTTAATGGTACTGCTGAGGAGGTCTATATATCTAATTATAACACAGTATATAGTCCACTAATGTTTCCTTTTCCGTTATTTCTTGTTTCTAAGCTTAAAGGTAATTCTGATGTTCCAGTATCTGTTTGTATAGATTATATGCTTTATCCAAGTGATAGTTGGAGTGGAGCTCCTATTGGAGATGGGTTTTTTGAGGATGTTATTTATTGCATTTCTACTGGGGATGGGATAGATAAGTCTTCCCTTGGTTTTGTAGCTGTTGATGTTGTATTTCCATCTTTTAGTGACTTTTCTGATGTTGATACTTTGTGTCATTTAAGAAGTAGTGTAGTTTCTTTAGTCTACTCTCTTGGAATTGACTTTTGTGCTTATTCTGTAGTGGAAGGGGTTCCAAATCTATTCAGTGTAGTATCGAAAAGATGGTTCGAAAAATTTGTAACAAGTTACCCTTGGAATGGGTATTGTGTTTCTTCTGATAATTTAGTACATACTATAACTCTTGGATTTGGTTATGTTTTTGGTTGCTGATTACTATATGATACAGTTTGAAAGGGGAAAAACAGAAAATGGGTAATAGTTATAAGAGTCATGAAGCTGAGCTAGATATGATAGGTTTTTGGGAAGAGAGTGGTTTTAGTATTACTGATTTTCAAGGTGAAAATAATTATTGTATTACTTTACCACCCCCTAATATTACAGGTGGATTGCATTTAGGTCATGCCCTAAATGCAACTATACAGGATTTTTTAATTAGATATAACAGGGTAATATTAGAGAAGAATGTTCTTTTTCTGCCAGGAGCTGACCATGCTGGTATAGCTGCAGAGTATGTTCTTAGATCGTCAAATCCAGATTTTGATAGTTTATCTGGTGCGGATTTTAATAGGAGTATGATGCTCCTTAAAGATAGCAGCATTTATGGCATAAAAAGTTTTTTTAGGAGATTTGGTTGCTTTTTTCCTCCTAATATTTTTAGATTTACAATGGATAGTAACTACAGTAAATCTGTTTTAGAGGCTTTTAAAAGACTCTATCTATCAGATTTAATTTATTGTAATTCGGAATGTTTAGTTAATCGTTGTGTACATTGTGGGACATCCCTTTCAGATCTTGAAGTAGTCTGGAAAGAGGAAGAGGGAGAGCTTTATAATATAAAGTATTCAATTGTAGGATCTGATCCGTTATCTTTTGTGGAAGTTTCCACTACGCGTCCGGAAACTTTGTTTGGGGATTCGGCGATAGCGGTTAATCCAAATGATGACAGATTTAAAAATATGGTTGGGTCCTTTGTTAAAGTTCCTATTATTGGGACTGTAATACCTATTATTGGAGATAAAGCTGTAGATCCTGATTATGGTACTGGTGTACTCAAGGTCACTCCTGGGCACGATTTTGTAGACATGGAAATTGCTGGTAGACACGATCTTTCTATACATAATATAATAACGTCTTGCGGTATTATTCAAACTGGTATGGATACTCAGTATGAGGGTATGTCAGTTTTAGATGCAAGACGAACTATGATAAAAGACGAGGATTGCATTTCTTTTAGTACTACAATAAAACATAGAGTTGGTCATTGCTACCGATGTGATAGTATTGTTGAACCGTTGTGTAGTAAACAATGGTTCGTAAAGGTTGCTCCTTTGATGGAGCCGGTGGAAAAAGCTATAAGAGATGGATCTGTTCGATTCTTTCCTTCAGCTTATATTAATAGATATCGGGATTGGATATCTTCTGATATAAAAGATTGGTGTATATCAAGACAGATAAGATGGGGACACAGGATTCCAATGTCCTACTGTGATAGTTGTGGGTATTTTTTTAATAATGGGAATACTTCTCTTTTATGCCCAGCTTGCGGCTCTCTTGCAGAACCTGTAACGGATGTTTTAGACACATGGTTTAGCAGTTCGTTATGGCCATTTGCAGCTCTTGGTTGGCCTGATTTATCTTCTTCAACTTATAAAAATTATTTTCCTACTGATGTTGTTGTAACAGGTGGGGACATTTTATTTTTTTGGGTTGTTAGGATGATGTTTATGTCATTTTTTTTGACAGGTCGGGCACCGTTTAAAGATGTTGTTATACATCCTATAATTAAAGCTTCAGATGGGGAGAAGATGTCTAAGACTCTCCATAATGGTGTTGATCCATTATCTGTTGTTGAAGAACACGGCGCAGATTCTTTAAGGCTCTACTTTTCCTCTAGTAATAGAGGAAGAGATTTTTTATGGGACGATTCATTTTATACTCGGAGTAGGGCTTTAATAAACAAGCTATGGAATGCTGTTAGATTTGTAATTATGACGACAGAGGACATAGTTCCTTTGGGAGATGTAACACCATCTACCCCGTTTGAGGAGTGGATTTATAATGAAGTGAATAGAGCATTACATTCTTATATTGAATTGGCTGCTGTTTATGATATAAGCGGAGCTGTTCATGTTATAAGAGAGTGTTTTTGGAGAATGTTCTGTGGGCGTTTCATTGGTTTTGCAAGGGTCTTAACTAGTATGCCAGACGTAGATTCTGTATCTGTAAAAGGTACTCTTGTTCGATGTATTTCAATGTTTTTGAAAATGTTTCATCCAGTTATACCGTATGCTACAGAGATATTTTGGGGTAAGCTTTACGGAGATTTGTCCATAATGTCTTCTCCAATGGTGAGTGAGTTCTCTGCTTTTGGTTCTTTAGAATCTAGCTGTCAAGCTGTTGAGTTTTTTAATCTTGTTATAGATCATATTAGATCTTTTAGGGGAGAGTTTTCCTATAAAAGAGATTTGTTGGCAGTTGTTTTTGATCTTTCAACAGTTGATAAATATTTAGTTGAAAGGTATGTTGGTGTTGTGGAATCTATTTGCAATATAAAAGTTACATTTGGTTCTGTACCTAATAACTCTATTTCTAGTTGTGGAGGTTCAGTTGGGATAATTTTACCTGAGAGTTTAGACAGAAAACATGAAATTAATAGACTTAAGTCTTTAATTGGTGTGGTGTCAGACCCTGATAGGGTGAAGTTGTATACTAGTTGGGCTTCTGTTTTAGAGTCTGATGGATAAGTATTTACTTATTCCCGAATTTGGAATTTTTGTCGCTAGATTTTATGATGTATCTATTAATTACGAGTACCGTGAATTTACTATGAGAGGGAATAAAGATATTTCTGGTTCTTTTTGGATAGGAGATATCACTTGCTCTACTATTTTTTCTACCGGTAGAGCATCTAGTAGGTTTATGAGTGCAAAGTTGGGCAATAAAGGAAGGGCACATCCTTGTGTCGCTTCCTATGGAGAGGTATGTCTTGGAAGATCTAGAGATCTTTACGTTAGATTATTAAGATCTGGTGATTGTGAGGGGGCTTATGCCTATTTAGAAGAGGTGCTTACCTCTTATGAGCATGGGGAGTGCTATTTTAGAATGATGAGATTTATAGAGTACTTTAAGGGGCTTTATGAATCAGTTAGTGGAACAGCGTACCCACATGAGAAATCTACGTGTGTAATCGTACCTGAAAAGAAAAGTCATGCTTCCTCTACAAAACATTCAGAAGAAAGTTGTTGTGAAGATGATGAATATGATGAAGATGATGAAGATGATGAAGATGATGAAGATTATGAATATGATAATTAGGTAGGAGATACGGCCCTTCGCTATTTTTTATGTTCATTCTGTGATATTTATAATATGGACTGTCCCTTTTCTTTTATTGCTGAGGATAATGGAGATATTATTATCTCTTTGAAGGATATAATTTTGTCGTATGATAGACATGACACGTGTAATGGAGAAACTAAGTCTGTTCGTGGAAAAATTTGGCTTGGAGATTATAAGCTGAGATTAGGCTTAAGAGATGATAAAAGTGTTAGCTGTACAGTTGTAAGTAGCCCAGTTGGACAAAAAAATGGTTGTCATCCCCATGTTGGGTGTGGACAACATGTGTGTCTTGGGAGTATTTCTGTACGTTTACGTCGATATATGCTCAACAAGGAGTATAAAAGATGTAGTGGTCTCATGTACAATTTTATGAGTGTATGTAATGATTCAGATGCGTTCTACAAAACTACTGTTTGGATTGGTATGTTTAAGCGTAAGTACAAAGAAGAATTTGGGAAGGATTATCCTTCTGAACGTTGTATAGAAACTTTTTGTTAGGATAAAAGGGGTTATTTCTATAACCCCTATAGCATTTTTGTGATTTTTTTTTATTCAACAGTTTGATCTTTAACAGCGTTTTTTAATTTTCTTCCTGCGCGCATTTTAACTACCCACTTTGGTGGAATGTTCATTATTTCACCAGTGCGTGGGTTGCGTTTTGTAGTTGCTTTCCTTTCTTTAGGTTCAATTGTTAAAATTCCTCGTAAGGTAAGCTTGTCTCTGTTCGCTGCTGTAGATAAGAAGATCTGAGATATTGCCTCAAGTACTTTTCGAGAGTTCTTTTTAGACATTCCTGTCATCTTTGATACTAGAGTAATCACGTCTCCTTTTGTTACATTTTTCATATTTTTTCCTCTTTATTTTCTTGACATTGTTTATTAACACTTCTTCTTGAAGTATATTAATTTTTTGTTCTGTTGTCAAGCTTTTTTAGCCTACTTAGTGATTTTTTAGCTTATTTTGTAGTTCTTCAATAGTTAAGTTTTCTGTGTTTATTTTTTTCTTCAAGTGATTGATTTCTGCGTAGTGTATTCCAGAGTATTTTCCTTTCTTAATCCTGTTTTTAGAGGCTCTTATTGGTGCCTTAATATATGGATATCGGCTGTAGGCTCTTTCGTAAGATAGATCTGTTCTCCATATATCTTCTGATATTTCCGTTATTTTTTCTAATGTTGCTTCTCTCTTTTCTGTATCTATATTCTTAATACTATAAATAAACGTGGTATATTTATCTTTGTTTTTAATAGTTTGAATTATTAGATCTTTTTCTTCAACAGGTATTAGTGCGCTTCTAGGGTATTGTGATTTTAAGTATATAGCTTGTTTTTTTTGTCCGAGTAGTCCAGCTTGTCCATAAGCTATAATTGTGGATTGGGAGAATGGGTATTCTTCAAAGGATTCCCACATTGCAGGATTCTTGTTTTTTTCTGTTATTATTATCTCTCTAGTTACTTTTTCTCTTTTTTGTGGAACTGATCCTGGATTTATTTCTATTAGTACATCATTTGAAGTTGAGATATAATTTTTAACATATTGTCCTTGGTCTGGTAGTACTGCTATTCTTTTGCCTATTTTGGAGATACTACCGAAGGTATTTTTATCTGTGATTTTTGTTTTTGATAATTCACCATTTTCTAGTATAGTTGTTATTTCTTGCATATTTTTCCTCCTTGTAATATTTTAATATGTACATATAAAGTTTTTTACTTTTACATATACATATCTTTGATGTATATATCCTAATGTTTTATTTTGACAGTGTCAAAGTTTTTTTTGTGAAACGGGAGATTTTTAAATGAAACTGCTCTGGTTAGATACGGAAACTTCTGGGTTGTCTTCTGAGTGTGGTATACATCAAATATCATGTATTGTTGATATTAATGGGAAAGAAGTTGATAGGATTGATTATCATGTTAAACTTTTTCCTAATGATCTTGTTGAGAAGAAGGCACTCTCAATTTCTGGAGTGTCTGTTAAGGTCATATCCAGCTATGAAGATCCTATTTCTGTTTTTAATTCTCTTGAAGACTTTTTAGGGAATTATGTGGATAGGTATGATCCTAAGGATAAGTTTTTATTATCTGGATATAATATTTTGTTTGATTACAAGAAGATGTATAGATTTTTTAATAAGTGTGGTTCTAACTATCTTGGATCCTGGGTTTATTCAAAAAAAAGATTATGTGTTTATTCTATGGTGAGACGAGCTAGGAGTCTTGGTTTATTCCCAAGTTTTTCTGGGAATAATAAACTAGCGACTGTTTGTTCCATGTTTGGCATAAATATAAATGCTCATAATTCTATGAGCGATATTGAAGGTACGAAAGAGTTGTGCTACATTCTCAGGTTTTTTTTTGAGCTCTACGATTTCTTATCAGAATACATTCCTATTTCATGTATTGATTCTAGAGATAATTCAGTAGTAACGCTGGAAGAGTTAATACTTTGCGATAAGGTTTGTTATGCAGTTATTCGTAGATCCAAGGACAAGGAGTTATATCCACTTTGGTCTTTTGTAGCAAATGGAGATTATGGAGCACCTCTATTTCGTTGCCTCTCACCAGAATATGATTGTTCGCTATGAATCGATAAGTGGTACTTTATATAATTCTTTGGAAGAGGCTTTAATATCAGATGAGGTTGTCCGTACTGAATTGTTCAAGCGTTTTGAAAGTTATATGAAAAAGATTGGCGGATCGGCTTCAGTTGATCTTTCCAATGGTTCTTCTTGTATTTTAGGATTAGTGCCGGCGGACGTATCTTTTTCTGATTTATTAGATTTTATTAGAGAAAATAACATTTATGTGCAAATCGAGTTTAGCTGCGGTTTGTACAACTTGTTAGTTTTTCCCAAAAGTTTAAGGTAGTAGTATGAATTCTTTTACTCCTTTGAGTGATCAAGTTTTAATTAGAAGAGATTCTTCTAAATCTCTTACTAAGGGTGGGATATTAATCCCAGAAAAGTTTGTTGGTAAACGTCTTACAGGCGAGGTTGTGGCTGTTGGAAAAGGTCGTATATCAAAGTTTGGTTCAATTCTCCCTATGAGTGTTGCAGTTGGAGATGTAGTCATGTGTGATGCTATCTCTGGAACTGATATTATTATTGATGGAGATGGTTTTTTACTCATTAATGAGGTGGATATACTTTGTATTGTAGAGGAGGAACAAGAATAACAATATTCCCAAACTTTAGATCAAAAGTGAGCAGATTATCAGTTATAAGTAAAGTTCGTTCTATAATAGAAGAACTAGGGGATGATTTACTTTTAGAAGGTAAGAATCCTGTTCATTTGTTTTATGTAAGGTCTTCTGATCCTAACCAATACAGCATGTTTGAAGATGTACTATATGTATCTGATAGTACTGTTTCTTTTTAGATTTCCTTGACTTTTAGCCGTTGTAAAATATATTTTTAACATAGTGTTTACTTGTTACTAATATTTTTTTACAAGGTGTTTTTATGAGAAATTCTGGAAAGAAGTTGAAAACTCTCAAAAAAATGGCTGAGGAATCTGGATGCTTTGCAGTTCTTGAGCATCCTCAGTATGTTTTTGATGAGAGTAAAGGTATTGTTAAAAATCGTAAGAGAGGTGTCTTACGTGTTTATAGAGCAGATGGTTTGGGGCTATTGACACATGCTTCTGGTTCCAGGCAAGCGAGGAATAGAGATGCTGAAGCTGCTCTTGAATCGGTTATTAATGGTAACGACGATGAAGTGTAGATTATTTAACGTTGCTAATAGTTCGAGTAGTAGTTTTGTGGTTTTTGTTAAGAAGGGGATACTTGGTAAGGGTCCGAATCTTATGACTGATGAAGTATTAGAATACTTGATCAGCAATGGTTTTCGGTATGTAACTACTTCGTACCCTTCTGCTATAGAGAACTTTGGAATAGAAAACTTTCTTGATGTAGATAACGAATACAAGTTTCTTGCGTGTAGTATTTTATGTAATCAGGATGATGTTATTGAAGTTCTTGTTAGAAGACGGATTCCATTTATTGGTACTGTTCATTATGGGCACTACTCAGTTTTTTATGATGGCAGTGATCAAGTACTTTTTGTAGCCAATTATGGTTATGAGTCTTTGATGTATTCTGGGAGCAAATTTATTCCGGGTTGTTCAGGTTTGTATGATAGGTTATTATCTGGTTTTAGTGATATTTATCACTTTGTTCCTGTTTCTAGTTTTGCTGATTAACTTTTTATTTATATATGTTTAGTTTCGTTTTTGTTTTTTTCGCAGATCTTTTTTGTGTTAGATCTATTGTTTTAAAGGCAAGTGGGGATTTATGGGGTTCACATGCATCTCGCTATTTTGATCGTAATATGCTTCCTACAGGATTATTTGGAGCTATTTTAGCTAAGTCTTTTACTCCATTAAGTTTTGTACAACTTATATGTGGTTTTCCTAGTGAGTTTTTCCAAGAGAGTTCTTATGAATCTTATTTCGTAGATTGTGCTATATCAACTATAGGAGATGGTAATATTGATTGTTTGGATCTATCGGATGCATCTTTTAAAGATATAGATCTTGTGTTTGTACAGAACTCTTCAAGTTGTGCTGTATCTGTAAGGGAAGTCTCTAACAGTATTATACATATATTTCCTCTTACATGTTCTTTGTTTATAAAAGGTTCTTTCTCTTTAAGAATTAATAATAGCATGTCTGAGTATGTGAATTCTACTAATAGAGATGGTTTTCCTTTACCAGATTGGTTTATTAAGTTGCTTAGTTTGAAGGAGCTTTGTCTCTCTGATCTATTTTATATTAAATCATTTGGTACTAATCGATCTTATAGGTTTGAGGAATCACAGGTTGCGAGTTCTCCTATTAGGTTTTGTGCTTCTCATGCTGCTATGTATGATATTGGTGATACAATTCCTGCACCTGTTGTTAATAGGGAGGAAGGAGAGATGGAAGCGGTAGAGTTATCGGTAGAAGAATCAATAGTAGATACTATCCCAAACTATTCTTTTTGAGCAATGGAAACATTTGATAGATTAAATTGGTCATGAAATATTTAGTTAGTAAACCAGATAGCTTAAGTCCAGAAGTGGTTAGAGCCGATCGCTTTGAGGTATTAACTAAAAGTCGTTACGGCTCTATTCTTTTTTATACAGGGGATAAAACTATAGCTACATATCCTAGAGGTACTATTGTTTATAAATGTAGCTTGTTAAGATCTTTTTTTTTAGCAGCTCCTGTTATTCTTAGGATTATTGGTTGGATTTTTGTTACTGTTTTCAGTATTGTTTTAGTAATATTTTTTTTATGGATTTTTCTTTTTTGACAGGTGGTTTTATGGATGCAGAGGAATGGTATCGCAAGAGAGTTAAAGAAGGTGAAAATGATTTTGTAGAATTACTAAGGGAAAACGTTGAACAAGATTGTATAGAATTTGTTCTTAGTTTTGTAGATGATCTTTTAACTCTATTTGAAAATTTTCATAGTACTGTTGGTGAAAATACTCAGTGCATTAAGCTTATTGATTGTCTTTGCCCTTTCTGCTGTCATACTGCTGAATTTTGTTCTTGTTAGTTTTTTTGTAATGGGTTTTGTATTGGAGTTTGATAGAGATAGTTTGTTAAATTGGTTTCGGGAATCAATATCTTGTCTTTCAGATGATGATTTATGTAAGGCAATTAGTTATGTATTTTCTTCTGTTCCCGTTGTGACAGAAGGAGGATCTTTTGTATTTGACACTGATCCAGTTGTTGAGTTGGATAGATCTGAGCTTGTAATTGATTCTTCTTCTTTAGTGCAAGGTTATTCGTATATTAGAGCTTTCATTGATCAGATAACTACAAAACGATTCATAGTTAGTTTACCTATAAGCTATGAGGAAAATGAAGACCGTTTTGCAGATGAAGAAGGTTTACGGGAAAGAGCGATTTCTGAGATAGAACATTTTGCACCAATTGATAGTGAGGTAAGTGATATTGCTTATGAGTATGAGGATCAGTTATATGTTCCTGGTCAGGCTCCTGTGCCCGAACCACGATCTTTTCCTTTTTAGAGAATTAGCAGTTCAAACTTACTTAGGATTTAGTGTGTTTGCACTCGGATAATACAGTAAATAGGGATAACAAAAATAGCTTGGGGTTGTGCATAGCTAACTTCTATGCCGGAGTGGCGTAATTGGCAGCCGCGTCGGTCCTAGGAACCGATGTCTACGGACGTGTGGGTTCAAGTCCCTCCTCCGGTATTTTTTATTAATTTGTTTTTTACATAGTTGTTTGGTTATTGTAATGAATGTTTATAGTTTAACTGTATTGGATATTGAGAGTGCTTCTCATACAATTATTTTTCGTGAGAAGGGGCTTTACTTGTAAAGAAAGTTTAGTGTTTGTTTATAAGTTTTTTTTGTTATATTCTATGAAAAAAAATGCATTACTTTAAGGTATGAGATAGAAATTACGAAAGACGGCCGATTTATACTGCTTTCAAGTAGAGTTGGTAATAAGTTTACAGGAATCAGAAATTGGCACGGATTTGTCTCTACTGAGGAAATACATAGAAGATTATCACCTAAGCAATATATTAAGTTTACGAGTGGTGAGAGAGTCTTTTTAGTAGAACTTTATAGAAAAGGTAATAAGTATCTGAGAAAAGATCAGTTACTTGGTCCTAAGCATTGTGGAACTTAATGTTGATTTGGAAATTTTTGGAAATGGAGGAGCTAGTACGGATCTCTCTTTGTCTTTTGATGGTGTGTTTTCACAGCCAGTTCCAATTGGTGCTCTTCAGTTTTCTACCTCTACAGAGTCGGAGTGTTTAATAGTTTCTGTTGAGTCTTGTGGTAGTACTGTAGAGGGGGAGTTTGGTATTCGTCTTGGACCAGTTATTCCTGTTTGTTGGTTAGAAGTAGCAGATGATTCTAATTCTGATATTAAACAGGTATTTGTGGTTGGGCGAGTCGCGTTAAATTTTTTGGGTGTTGTTCATAGATTAACACGAGAATCTTATGTGGATGATTACAGATTTTATCTATTTCATCCAGATGATGTTGCAGTTTTTTTTGAGGTTGTTCAGTCTAAGTGTATTGGAGTTATCGGTTTAGAGAAGCAATTTATTGACAAGTTTCCTTTTGGAAATATGGTACATCTTAGAGATGTCGGAAATGATTTTTTTACAGGTGATTGAACTATTGTATGAGCTTTGCCATCTTATTAGCTATACTTGTAACGGCCGTCTCTATTGTGAGTAGTATTAGTTAATCACAGCATTATAGGTTTTCCGGATTCTGGACTTGCTTTACGGTAGGAAAGGTTAATCCCTCTTCGATAGGGTTATAATCCCGCAAACCTTTTTCACGATGGGTTGTTCAATTCGCCTGTAAAGTTAATGGAGGAGATATGTTTGTTAAACAGTTTTTAGTCGGTGATGACCAAAATTTTGCTTATTTGGTAGCAGATGAGAGATCTAAATCTGCTGTTATTATTGATCCTTCATATGCTCCTACAAGTATATATGATTTTGCCATTTCTGAAGGCTATACTATTCGATATGTTTTTATTACACATGATCATTATGATCATACTAATGGAAACTATGATATATTTACGTTAACGGGATGTAAGCCTTTATTTTACGGCAATATTGATTTGATCAGCGGGATCACTATTTGTAACGGTGTTAGACTTCCTTTTGATTATTATGAACACCGGGAAGCTACAGTTCCCGAGGTCAGGATTATTCATACACCGGGTCATACTGAAGATTCGATGTGTCTTTATATAGGGGATGCTGTTTTTACAGGTGATACTTTATTCGTTGGAAAGGTTGGAGGAACTGAGGATGAGGTGTTTGCTCGTCAGTTGTATAATTCTCTTATGCATGGAGATTTATCTGCACTTCCAGAAACGACGAGGGTTTTCCCTGGTCATGATTATGGAGCTTTTCCAGAGTCTACTATTTTACAGGAGTATATGCATAATCCATTTTTGATTCAACCGGATTTTGAGTCGTTTTATTATCTGAAGCAAAATTGGGCAGCTTATAAAAGGGAACATGGAATTGAGTAATAAGGAGTTGTTGGATTATTATCTGTCTCTTGGTGAACGCGTTTTTACGGCTACAGCCAGGGTGAGAGATAGACTTCGTGAAAGTCTTGTTGAGATAGTAGATGGTGTAGTTTCTTTTAATGGGACTACTTACCTTCCTTATTGGGTTAAGTCGCGTGAGGATGTTCCGAAAGACGGTTTTGCTTTTGCGGTTTTGATTGATAAGCCCGGATTTTTTGAGCATAGATCTTTTAAAGAGGATTCTATAATCAATAGCTGTGGTACTTATTGTTATAGATATCATTTAGTTACTGACCAATCGTACATTAAGAAGTTTCGTGGAGACTTTTCTGTCCGTGAATGCGGGGACGACGGAGTTAGTGCTTATGTTAAACGCTCGCCAAGATACGGAGTAACGATTGGAAGAATAACTATTGATAGTCCTGTCCATTTTGTTAGATATGGTTTGGAGACTGCTGCTTTGTGTCCGTTTCCAACTGTTACTATATTTACGCATAGCTTTTTAAGCTATATGACTTCTTTTGCTATTATCTCTGCTTTTGAAAAAGAATTTAACTCTCAGCCTCGTAGGGTTGATGGCGAGGAACGTTATGGAGAGTATTATTTTAATTGTCTTCGTTTAGTTGATGTAGATAGCTTAAATTCTTTTGTTAGAGAGGTTTATTCCGAGTTTTATGGTAAGAGATATGCCGACTGTAGGGAAGAAATTGTTAGTCGTTATTCTAACTTATATAGCTTTTTGCTGGCTCTGTAGTTTAAGCGGTAAAATGCTGCGTTGTCAGCGCGGAGAAGGTGAGTTCGAGACTCCCCGGGGCCGTTAATAATAGAGGTTTTATATGTATGTTGAGTTTCTTGAGGATTACGTAGCAGCTGCGAGGAAGCTCGAGGTTGCAGATAAGCTTTTATTTAAGATATTTAGGGAGCTAGATGTGAATAAAGACAGGAGTATTTCTATAACCTTAGTGAATGAACTTGTTGTATATTGTACTGAGTTAAGCGATAAGAGGGTTAATAAAAAAGATGTATTGTAGTTATCCCAATGGTAGTCCATGGAAGCATTGCTTTATTTTTAGTCGCCCAAAAATAGAAGTTTCTAATGGTGTCATTAAAATATATTGGAAACGTTATTTAACTATTTTGTTTGAAGTGTGGCACAGACCTGTTTTAAGGTTGTTTGGTTATATCTTACACTTTAGTTTGTTTAGCTTACCATTATTTTTTAATGTTAAACGTGAAGAATTAAATGATTTACGTGTTTGGCGTTTCTTGTGCTTTACATTTGCTTACAGGCGCGGCAACATGTTTTTAAGAGCGTTTGGACTTGAACTTTCGTAGTTTTGTATCTATTAACGGGTATGCTGAAACTGGTAGACAGGGGTGTGGACTAAGCCAATATGAATGGGGAAGAACGGGATGACCTGTTCTAGACTTAGTTGTTATTTGTAAAGCAGGTAAGATAAGTCTATATATCGTGAGATTTTCTTCTAAGCTCAAGAGGCACACATGTGTTTCAGGTGAAATCTGCCCGTCTCTTGGCGAGCTTAACCGAAGTGAGGCGTCTGGGTTCGATTCCCAGTGCTTGTATAGATACAAATTTTTAGTGAATAATGGAAAGAGAACAAAAATTATTAGAAAGAATTTTTAAGGAATTGTATTTAGATGAGTGTATTTCAGTCGATACATCTAACGAAATATATATCTATTATACTAATCTATGTAAGGAGAGGGCGACTAATGCAAAGCGACGTTCTGAGAGCTCCGTACTACAAAGATTGCAGGATGGAGTTCTTAAATATGCTGAAGGATGTGATTTTTATAAAGGAAGGTAATTCTTTTTTCTTTCTTTATTGGTATCATCCAGTTTATGGAGGATCGTATCCTGACGAGGAAGTAATTGATCATCTTGTTTTAAATCATGGATGGCGTATAACTGGAGATCCTAAGGAATCTGGTTTTGAGCTATGTAGATATACTTATGGCAGTAGTCTTGACGTTACTGTTTTTCATTCTCTTTTCTTTCCAACGGAATTTCATAGGCGCACTAACAAGGTTTTTATTGCAACTCTTATTGATCTTAAAGCTATGTATCAAAGTGAGTATGAGGAAAGCAGCTACGATGTTGGTAGGGAGTTTGATACTCATTTTTGCAATCAGGTTGATATTGCAAAAATATCAGTTGCATCTGTTGTGGATATCCCAACAGAGGAGTTCGATGGGGCAGAGATTTTGTCACTATATCATGAGGATCTAGAGGATGACGAAATACTTAGTATGGCTTCTCATGCAGCCTTTTCTCGTTCGTCTTTTTTGAGTTCACAAGTTCATAAAAAGCGATAAGTTGCTAATAATAAAAAAAGGAGTACAATTTGTTAGAAATAAGATGTTCTGAAAAAGTCTTGAGTTCAGTTACATTTCCTGAGGATCCAGAGGGGGTAGTTTGCTATATCTTTGGCATTTTTGTTGATAGTACCGTTGGTAATGTAGTTTCTATCCTTATGCCGGACTAGAAGATATCAGAGGGTGCTTTCGAGGCATCTGCTACTACTTTGGCTGAATGTACTTCTAAAATGATTAATAATCTTAGCGGGGTGAAGAAGCCTTTGTATGGTTTTCTTGTTTATACAGGGGATTTTCCTTCAGAATCCGTGCAATGCTTTGGTTTAGAAGATGAAAGTTCTCTTGTTGTATACATGAATAGTGGTAGAGATGTCTATGTTCCTAACTTAAAGTTCAGCTTCTGTATAGTAGCTTAGATTAAGTTCTTTTTACCGGGCCGTTAGCTCAGTCAGGCTAGAGCAAGGGACTCTTAATCCCTGAGTCGTAGGTTCAAATCCCACACGGCTCATTTTTTTATTTGTAAGGAGGAGTTTTTAGGGGAAGATGATTTCGTTCTTAGATTGAATGTGAAGAGTGAGTTTGATTATGATAAAGAAGTTTATGGTTTTGTGTTAGATTGTAATCATTGTTTTCACTATAATGGTACTACTTTAGCATCTAATCCAGTTCAATACGACCATGTGTGTTGCCATTGTGGTATTAGGAGAGCATATTGGAGTATACAGAATGTGTCTGCTAAAAGCCATGGTTCTTATATAAAACAGGTTCCTATGACTTTACGGAGGAGAGAAAATGAAAAAGGTTGTTAAGATATTTACTGTAGTTCTTTTTATTTTACTTATATTATCTTCGTGTGCAACTAAACAAATGGTTATATTGGATAATACAATCTTTCCCGCAGCTGCTGCAGGTGAATTATGTTAACGCATGAGCAGCTTGTTAGTAATTGGATGCAGGATTCAGAGTTCCAGGAAGAATATGAGAAACTTAGGGAAGAGTTTGAAGAGCTCGAAAGGAAATTGCAAGCCACCCAAAATTTTTGGCTAGGGGCCGTTAGTTCAGATGATAGAGCCACTAGCTCATAACTAGTAGGTCACAGGTTTAATCCCTGTACGGCCCATGTTTTATTATGAGAGAAACTTACAATAGAAATGGTAAACATAGGACACATAAGTCGAATTCAAATGTTAGATGGTTAACGGACGAGGAGTTATACTGGGGAGAGAAAGAGTTTTTTGTATCCATTTTGGATCGTGTAGATACTCGACAATTGTTGCTTTTACATAGGTTAGCTGTTCTACGAGTCGGTTATGCTTCTTTTCCTGTTTGGGATCAGGAGTGGGCGGATTATTTGAAGGCAGTCTTAGATAAGCGCCCCCATGTAAAGCAAAAGGTAAAACTTAAGTTGGAGAAGATGTAGTGTATTATGACTCTTTATTCTATTGTATATTCTTATAATCCTTATGGATTTCGTGATATTGGTGTATTTCACTTTGTTTCAGATAGTTTTCCTTCTTTGTCAGCTTTAATAGATTCTATTGAAGATAAGGATCCTATCAAAAGGATTTTGTCGCTTATTAATCCAGAAGATTTTGCCGTTAGTAAGAATTCATTAGAATACTTAGATGACTATGGGGATACACAATTTATTATTATAAGTAGTATTTCCTGCTTGTTTTTAAGCTCGTAATTACATAGGTTAGTATGAATGAATACGAAGTTAGATTGGGTAAGTTAAAAGCTTTGAGAGATTCTGGGGTTGATCCTTATCCAAGTATAAGAGAAACAAACGTTGATTTTTCTGAAATGCATAGTATAGAGTCTCTTAGGAAAGTATATAATGAATTAGAGTGGGACGGTCAGGATGAGCGTTGGACTCGCAAAAAGGAAAAGGTGAAATTATGATAGATTTTATATTGATTGAATCAGTTGAAATGGATCCGAAAAAACGTTTGAGGGAAGTTTGTAACCGTTTAAATGAGTCTTTGTCTGATGATTCAATAATGGATGAGTTAGATATAGTCGGATTTCTCCCAGTTGGAAATTTAGACGTAGCAGTATTTTATACTACTTATCCTGAAATAGATTCTGATTTGTCTGACGAGGGATAAATGGATAAATTTGAAGGATTTTCTAAGTCAAATTCAATATATAGAGCTTGTGCCTACTACTGGAAAAATATGATTCTTGATGTTACAGAATCTGTGGGTGTTAATATACCAGTTGTAGATTGGCCAGGCAGCGAAAAATTTGATATCAATACGGGTTATGTTGCTAGAGTTATTTTTGGAGAAGAACATCAAAGAAGTTTAAGAATTGTACAAGTTGATGTTTCTGACTTTTTATATAGTCCGATAGTTGTACGTCGTCGATTCGTATCTATAGTTAAAAATAATCTTGAAGTAGAAATAGAGGAACTTATTTTACATAATAGATTAAATTTTAACACTGAACCAATACTTAGATGCTTGATTAAGTATTGGTCCTTTGGAAATGTAGTTGCTATTAGTTTACTTGAGACTTGTTTGAGGGAATGTGCGGTTTAATTTTTAGAGCATGGGATTTGGGCAGGTGTGAGATGCATAAGAATATTTTTTGTTGGGGAAACCGTCGTCTGGAAAGTGGGTCATTTTGTTAGTGATCAGGTTAATTTAGTTTGTACTGTAACATAGTTTTTGCTTAATTTTTTATGTTAGTATTTGAAGATCATGTTGAGTCTTTAGAGGTAGAGGAACATTTAATAAGAGGAGAAGTTATTTATCGTGGCGATGGTCAAGAAGTTAGTCTTTCCTCTGGTAGAAATAAGTCCTTTGAAATTAGAGAGTGTGGGGCTCCGGAATATCCTTTATACATCGACTGGTTTGCTCTTGCATTTGGTGTTAAAGAGAAATTACGTAGAAGATCTTCTACTGGATTTGTTAAGATAGTCTATCCTGATTCCAGGGGAGTCAGGGATGATATTTTAACAATGTCTGCAGGAGAACTAATACTTGAGTTTTTACATAGTCCATGTACTCATTCAGATTGTCAATATTATTCCTTCCGGTCCTCTAAGTCGAAGGACTTTAATAGGTGTGTTTTAGCTAAGTATAGGATATTATCCGATAGTTTTACTCTTGAGGAGGTCGGAAAAATCTATACTTGTACAAGAGAACGTATACGCCAGATAGAGGAAAAAGCTCTCAGAAGGTTAAGACATCCTTCTAGGATTAATCGTATTAGATGATAATTTTAATTATTTTATAGGAGTATGGTATGTATAAATGGATCGGAGAAGAGAAGGTAAACAACATTATTAATGCTATTTTAGGAGTTGTTTTAGCACTTGTTACGAAAGCATTTCCGAAGGTTGTCCTGTTCTTGTTTGGTTCCTTTTTATTGCTTTCTTCTGTTTCTCTAAGAGCTTATGTTGGAATATCATTGTTAAGCGTAGCTTTGTGTCTTGCTACTCTTAGATTTTCTCTTTATTATACAACTAAGGAAGCTGTAAGGTCAGATTCACTTTCTTCTGTATTACAGCTTCTTACAAGTATGTCTATTCTTGATTTAGATGAAGAGGAGGGTGAGAAACAAAATAGTAAGGGATTTCCTCCATTTTCTGATAGAATAGCTCGAGGTTAAAATGAAAAAGATGGTTTTTAGTGATTTTTTAGTAGATATAGTAGAAGAAGCAAAGCGAAGAACAAAGATCTTTTCTTATCTTTTAGAGTTTGATGCTTCTTTTCTTAGTCCTACTATAGCAAGTTTGACTTTTAATCAGGATTATCCCGATATGTCTACTAGCCGTGATATAGTTGATGAAATTAGTTTGTCCGTTAAGTCTGCTAACTTTCCTATTATTTATATAAGTGGGAGTGTTATTAATTGTAGTTATGTTAGTAGAGGGGAGGAACCGTTTCTTTGTATTTACAAACATGTTGCTAAAAGGTTTGTAGCTTGCAAACGTGATGGTAAAATCGCGGGTTATAATCTTCCTGTTTCAATGGATGATATAAGAGATATTAGGGGTTCTACTGAAGAGGAAATAGAATCCTTTTTCAAAGATTCTGCAGCTCTTTCATTAGTTTCAGCTTTTTTATAGTAGGTAATTTTTATGGATGCTGCTTTATGTGAAGTGTATGTAGGGCCCGTTAAAGGTATTAACGCTAAGGATCTTAGTTTAGATATGATAATAGCTATGTATGATATTAGCGTTCATAATATTTATCTTCTGCACTTGGATTCAATTTCGGGGGCTGTTGTTTTTTTGTCTTTTCCATTTCTTGGAGAATTAGTGGGATGTTATATAGACGGGAAGCAGCAGTATTTTGAACAGGAAGGTTTGCTTCGTCTTGTATCAGATGTTATTGCTAAAGGCTGCAGAGTTTTTGCTTTTGAGAGCTTTAATACTTTTGATAGCTGGTTTTTTAACTTTTATGGTAAAGTTGTTGTACCAGCTAGGGAAAAGGCACTTGGATACACTACGTATAGTAAATAGTAGCGAGTTTAGACTACTAGTCTTAGATTACTTTGAAAGTTGATTTAATTCTTCTTGTGTTGAATTTAGTATTTACTCGGTATGGAGGACTAATGAGAATAGTAATTGACGAAGAGACATTTGGATTTCGTAGTATTGATTTTGTTGTAAGGAACATTCATGATCTTTATATCATTTATGTACTTGGTGAAACTGTGTATTTTCTAGATACTTTAGTAGGAGGTTCTTACGCTTTTAAGAGTTTTCCTCCAGGAGTTGTTCCTGAAACTGTGGTGTCTAGAAGTTTATATGGTGTTATAAGATCTGCTATAAAACTTGGCGGAATTGTCTGCTCTTTTGATTCTGTTGCAGACCTCTATGAGTTTTTGGGATCACTATCTACTTATGAGTGTTGTTGTGCTCTTGTAGATGGGAATCATGATACTGTTGTTGATGATTCTGTTGTAGAGCTTAAAAATGCGGATATCAGCAATAGTGTTGTTGTTGCTTGGGACCTTTTCCAGCATTGTAGAAATATAGAAATTTATTTTCCAAAATGTTTTTGTAAGAACTTTTCTGTACATGAAAGTTGTAGTTTACAATCGATTGTTAATTTGTATTGTTCAGATATTTCTCGTGCTGTTTCTTTTTGTGAGACTATCCCTCTTGTAAAAAGTGAAACTTTTGAGGAGGCTGTGAGTAGTTGGGATGGGGATAGTAATGGGTTAGGTGTTTTGGAGGATATGAGAAGTTTATTGGAGTGGTCACTTAGAGATGGTTATGGGGTAAGTGCTTTTACAGATCCCTGTAGATTACTTGAACATATCTCATCACTTTATGGTGAGTCATTAGAGGAACTTATATTAAGATGTCTTGGAACAGATTAGTTATTCTTTTATTAAGATGGTTTTTTTGTTATTCGGATACTTATTTACCTACTGGAAATCGATTTTTCTATTTTTTAGGTGGTCGTATTAGATTGATAAGACATAATACTCGTGGCTGGCCTTCTCCTTTGAAAACGCCGACTTTATCTGATTATATAAACGATATTTTTGATAGACGTATTGTCCCGCGAGCTCTTAGTTTTTCATTGGGTAAAAGTTTATATTTTACATTTTGTGCCCCATTTTTTGGAGGTAATTTAATTCCTGGTAGAATAAAACCCTGGAAAGGGGGTTATCCTGATTATCATCCGTTTCTAAAGGAGGAAAAAGTTAATGAAAGTGATTTTGGATAAACAAGAATTAGTATTATTATCTAATTATTCTATTGTTGAGTATCCTTATCTTGTTTGTATTGGCGATACTATTGTAGATGATAGAGGCGATAAAATAGTTTTGTCTGTTGGATATGGTGGTTTTGTCGGTGTTTGTTTACGTTGCATTCCCTCCAAAGACACTCCCTTAAAAAAAACTGTATTCGGATTGCCGGGCAGCATATTTTCATAGCTGCTGAAATCTGCGTAAGCACCATTGAAATCGTTCTGCCTGAATTTGGCAATCCCACTAATATGATGGGCCTGGGCTTCTGTCGGGTTCACTTGTTTAGCGCGTTCCGCATATTGACGCGCCATTCGATGGTTGTCCTGCGCCAATTGACATTTCGCCATCATCACCAATCCGGCATAATCTCTGGGAGCCTGTTGCAACGCACTTTCAAAATGTTTTTCCGCCCGGGGAAATTGCTGTTTCGCCATCTCTTTTTCGCCTGCTTGCATTGTCTCGATAGCCCCTTTTAGTTTGCGAAGTCCTGCCGTATGATCCATATAGCGTTCTTTATTCAACGGCATATTTTGGGCGTCATGGTAGGTTGTTTCAGTTGACCTTTTAGCGGTTTGGTAGCGCTCTTCACTCATAGGATGGGTCGCAAACATCATTTCAATGGCATTGGGTTTATGTTTTGACATATTCCTCAGAACATCCATCAGCCCCACCATTCCGGTTGGGTTGTGACCGGCATGCGTCATATATTCCATTCCCAGCGCATCAGCCTGACGTTCGTCATCCCGGCTATAACGGGCGAGCAGTGCTCCGGCGGCAATGCCTCCCAACCCGGCAGCCAAAGGCGCCCACTTTTCATGTTCCGATTGAACGTACGCTGTACCGACGGCGACTAAGCCCCCGATTAATATGTTCTTGCTCATGCGCTCAGCCGTGTGACGGGCGTTGACATGACCGATCTCGTGACCTAACAATCCGGCCAGTTCAGCTTCATTCTCAAGTTCGAGAAGAATTCCGCGCGTAGTCGCGATGCTGCCTCCGGGAAACGCATAAGCATTGACATACGTGGCATTGACCCCCTGGAAGGAATATGGCATTTGCGGACGATGAGATTGGGCTGCCATCTCATTTCCAACCTGCGCGATATACGCATTAAGGGAACGATCCTGCAAAGAGCCATAATCCGCCGAAAACTGGTGCGGGGAATTTTCTTGATCAAGCTGAATTTCCTGACCTTCCGACATTAGCATAAGTTGTCTTTGGCCGGTAACCGGGTTCATGGCGCATCCGGTTACAACGCCTGCCGTAGAGAGCGACGCCAGCCATAAAAAATCACGGCGAGTCATTTTTTGTTTATACACGCGTTCTCCAAGATGATGTGTCATAAAAATTTCCTCCTTTTTCCAATGGTTCCTGTTTGTGGTTAATGTACTCCTGCTCGTTCCTACGCTCCCGCGTAGGTTAATATATAAATTCCCTCAAAATCGAAAATTGTCAAGGGTTGGGATGCTCTGATTCTTTCAATTTTTGAAACAGTATATTGATTTTTTCCTCCAGTTCATGCAGTTCGTCATGTTTGCGCAGGCGAATAAGCTCGATGCCCTCCCCTCGAATTGCTTTATCCAGTTTATTCTCAATATTAAAGACAGGCCCGGCAACGCGGTGGGTAATGATAATCCCGGCAACAGAGATCACCAGGACTAACGGTACACTGTTCCAGAACAGAATGAAGACAAAATTTGCTTGTAAAATCGGAAAGATATCCACTGTACTGAGCCTTGACAGCGTTGGCCACAGCGTGAGATAGACCATTGTGCCGCTCAACAGCGACGAGATTAAGGCAAAGAACACAAATTCTGCCGTAATTCGAATCTGCATCTTATGTTTAATTAGATAATTACGCAGTTTCCGCTGATTTTTCATGATATTAGTCCCTATTATTACGGAAGGTATTTTGAACAATGAATGCTCCCAATACCTGATATATAAACATTTATTCTAATGCAAGTAAAATTTCATTAAAAGTTTGCAATCTGTGGAGTTAAAAATTTTCTGTTCTCTTAATTACACAGAGAGAAAAATTGCTGTTTTGCGTTTAAAACTTGACTTTTTGATATACGTAAGGATATATATTTATTTTTAACGCAACTTGATTTCCGGGACCAACCGGAACTACGATTACGGTCAGCAATGTTAGCGAATTAGTCAATGCGGCGCAACAGGCAAATGCGAGTGGGAACCTGACAATTTTGCTCGAAGACGGGACTTATACGCTCAATGATATGCTCTGGATAAGCGGGAACGGCATCACATTCCGCAGTCGTTCCGGAAACCGGGATGCTGTTACCATTCGCGGACAGGGGATGTATGGGAGTGTCTCGCATATCTTCAATGTTCCCGGAAGTGACTTTACCGCAGCGGAGATGACAATCGGATGGGTCGCCAATCACGCGATTCAGATTCATAGCGATTCTGATAATCTTGTCGTCTATAATGTCCGCTTTGTTGATACCGGCGAACAGATGCTCAAAGTCTCTTACAGACCGGGAGACAATACGAGTTCGGAAAATGGGACAGCCGAACAGGCGGTCGTAGATCAGGGACAATCGCTTTCGGAGGTTACGCAGGACATTGACTGTGAAATGAGACCAAAAGGCGCCGGATACGATATCGGCGCGGATGAGTTATAATAAAGTTTTTAGGAGGATAGACTATGAGCACAAAATTATTTTGCATAATGGGAGTTACGATAATGTTAATGATGGGTTGCAGCACAGCGCCGGTGTATGAAACAACATATTCATATACCCCTCCGGCTTCACAGGAAGGAAAAACGTGTACAGCGCAGTGTGAATACTCGAAATTACAATGTGAAGAGTTGGAAGACAAGAACAAAGAACTCTGCGCAGAAAGAGCGGAACGAAACTATGATGACTGTCAGGAAGAGAAGGAGGAGAAAAAGGACGACGAAGGCTACCAGGGATCATGTTTCAACGAAGCATGGAAATGCTCCGCCGACTACGAGCGTTGTGAAAAAATGTATAGAGCTTGTTTTCAGGTATGTGGCGGGACAGTTGATAGTGACACAAGATGTATCAGGAATTGTGAGCAACAGCCTGAGTAATGGAAAGTACCGCAAGCGTTCCCGCTTGCGCAAGTGAGTTTCGAGATTGAATAGTAGCCAAGCATTCATCTTCACCTGCAATGATTGAGATTGAGAGTTCCCTGTTGGCTTGGATTAAAGTTTCAATATTTTAAACTTGACTTTTAATATACCTGCATGCATCATGGCTTTATAATATTTTGAGAATATAGGAGTAGGTGTTTATATTAAGATAATAATGGGGATTATACTAAAATTTAGCTGTAAAATATACAAAAATGTATAGTTTGCTGTTGGCATACATAAGTGTGGTGGATGTAGCTCAGGTTGGTAGAGCGCTGGATTGTGGTTCCGGTTGTTGTGGGTTCAAGTCCCATCATCCACCCCAAGAAGTCATGAGGGCACGGGTTGTAGAAGATCAACTTTGCCCTCATGTTTTTTATAAACTCTCTACTGAGGATTCACGGAAACATTTTCGCCTACTATCAGGGGCTTTTGAGATGGCAAAATCAACGTTTCAAACCCGTTTCAAACCCAATTTTATCATTTTCGATACATCATTTCCAACTATCAGGGCTTTTTCAGAAGAAGGTTTCCGTGAATCCTCTACTTTCTCCTTACTTTACGTGCAAGAAACGAGTTCATAAGATTTAACAGAAGAGGTTAAGTGCAGCATGGTACAGCTATTAAGGGATGCATTGCTATCGACAGGCCTGTTTATAGAAGGAACAGAAGCATATTCGTGCTCATTTCCGGTTAATACATACTATGGCTTTAACGTTACTAAAACAAATCGAGAACCGATTGATCAGATTCATGGCTTTATTGCGGCAGCGCGTATCAAGGAAAGAAATAAGAAAAACGGTCAAAAAGGCATGTTCTTTCCTTTTGTTGCCGGAGTGTTCGAAGTATTGAATACAACCAACCAGGAACAGATTCGGACTATTGTCGAAACCAATGAAAACAAGGAACAACATAAAAAGAAACTCTTTAAACGAATAGCCAGACGTTTTTCTCTTCCTACCCAGGTATTACTCACCAACGATCTTTGGGGTAATCAAATATATTGGGATATATTTGCTGAGATCTTAAAAAAGTCAGCAGGACAATTCTCGAAGGGCTCATTGACACAGGATACATTAGTCTGGTATCGAGGCAGAGAGGATGAACTTGAAAAAGTCAACAAAATTAAAGATATTGCTCCCGACCTTATGGACATTCCTGGGAAATTATTGCGAAAAATCGGGGACTGGCCTGCGGCAATTATATACACCCCTATTGAAGTCTCAGAAGCAGTTTATATGGTTCGACAGAAAAAAGTCTTGTGCAAAATCGGACACATGGATGAAACGGTATATGACAAATATATCATGCAATATATGGACATTGTTCATTTGAGGCAACCAATGGATTTGGGAGCCACACGTTTGAAGCCTGTTGGAGTCACACCTTATATTGATAAAAAAACCAGGGATCAGAAAATAAGAATCTTTTTTGATGATACGCCACAATCGATACGTGAACGCATGTCACAATGTAAGCTCGAAGAATATACGTTTACATGGAGTCCAAGATTTGGTGAAGTATTAAACCCTGTATTAGATAAGCTTGTCCTGGCGATTGAATCAGCGCGAATTATGGGACTTACCCCTATTCAAATTTCAAAGATTTCTATAAGTACTGGAATGGAGCTAATAAAGGCAATTACCAACAATGACATAACTATTGCTGAATTGGCTGAAACATTCCCAGAAGTAATATTCCGGTATTTAATAGAGCCATTTGCCTAAAATTCTGTTACGACCTTATGCAAAGTATCATTCAAAGACTCCCGGGTTTTTACGATAAACTTCCCCGGGAGGCTTATATAGCCCGTGAAGTTACTGGTCGATTAATTAATGTGATGGCTACTTACGGGTATAATCTGGTTGAGGCTCCTGTCGTTGAGAAATTGGAGCTCTACGGAGCAAATCACAGTCCGGATTTTATTCGCCGAATTATGAACTTGAGCCATCGCAATACCGGCCTATGTCTACGCCCTGAATTTACCACGTCTATCGGCCGTATGTTTATGGAGCATTTTCAAGATGCGCCGCAGCCTCTCAGAGTCTGTTTTGCCGGCCCCGTATTCCGGAATGAAACACCGTCAAGAAAAAATCGGCGTCAATTTACAGGGTGTGGAGCTGAAATTATCGGTGTACCTGGTATAGCTGCCGAGGCTGAAATCCTGGTTATGGCCTGCCGCTCGCTGGATGCCTTAGGTGTTACAAACTATCGTTTGCTATTAGGGGATATGCGCATTTTAACGGCCTGTTTCGATACGTTTCAGATAGATAATCACATCCGTCTAATACTGCGATCTGAAATAGAAAATCTTCGTAAGCCTAAGAAAGGCGGTGAGTATGTAAGGACACGATTAAAAGACTTGTTTGAGTATGGTCAGGTTACTACTTCTGATCAAAAGAACAAAAACAATATAGAGGCAAATGATGCTTTGGAGTATGCTCAGTTGAAAGACTCATTTAAATCCATTCTGGATAAAATGGGATCCGGATTAAGTATGCGGAGAACCAGGGAGGAAATCATCGAACGATTGTTGAAAAAATTTCATCGGAAACACGATTTTAGCCGCGTAATGCAGGTGCTCGAGTTGATCGAAGGCCTGTCTGTTCTCTCAGGAACTATCGCTGAGGTTGCTCAGCGTGCAAAGATAATTTTTACCGAGACAGGGGTTCCTATAGAAACAATTGAACATTTGGAAGAATTAGGGAACATTCTTCAGGGGATGGGAGTTTCACCTGAACATATTACGCTTGATTTTGGCTTAAGCCGCGGAATTCATTATTATACAGGTCTGTTTTTTGAGTTACACCACTTGACCTCTACAACAAAACTAAAACTATGTGGAGGAGGATGTCATGAACAATTGCCCGATACCCTGGGTACCCGAAGACAAGTACCGGCAATAGGATTTTGTTTTGGCATAGAACGGCTTGTAGACGTTTTATCTGAGACGGAGGTGACACTGGTTGAAGCACTTTATGTAAAATTTCTGGTGATTCCTGTGGAATATGATGATTTGGTATATGCTATGAAAGTAGCTGATTATGTTCGTAAGACATCAAATCTCTCGGTAGAAGTCGATCTTAAATATAAGCGCACCCTTCCAATGCGGCTGTCTCGCGCCAGTAAACGCCAAATCCCTTTTGTCATTATTGTTGGTTCAGAAGAACGTATGCATGGGACTGTGACGATGCGAAATATGAATAAAGTCGAGCAGATACGCCTCTCCTGGGAACAATTGGAAAGTTTCATTTCGAAAAACGTAGAAGCATGACAGATAAAAAGCAAATTGTCGTAGGATTACCAAGCAAAGGCAGATTAGCTGAAGAAGCTTTGGAATTCCTGAAAGATTGTGGGTTGAACGTTGCGCGGGCTAATACGCGGCAGTACATCGCGCGGTTACCTGCCCTGCCGTCCGTTGTGGTGTTATTTCAAAGGGCAGGTGATATTGTCTGGAATGTGGCCAATGGCAGCGCAATGCTGGGGATTACCGGGTTCGATTTGGTTTCGGAATTGTCGCCAGAGCAAGATGGGGATATTATTGTCCTCAAACAGGACATCGGTTTTGGAAATTGTAAGTTAGTCCTGGCCATACCGGAGAGTTGGGTTGATGTCGAGACAGTGGACGATCTACGGGATATTTCGTTGAGTTTCCGGGAACAAAAACGGGGAGATTTAAGAATTGCTACCAAATATCAAAACCTTGTTCGTGAATATCTTTACGATCACGATATTGTACATTTCAGTCTGGTAAAATTTGAAGGGGCAATTGAGGCAACACCCAATTTAGGGATAGTAGATATAGTAGCCGATCTTACAGAGACCGGAACCACCCTATCTGAGAATCATTTAAAACAAATTCAAGGGGGAACGATATTATCCTCACAAGCATGTGTAATTGCGAATCGCCAGATGTTGATCCATAACCCCACCGCTTTAGAGACGGCTCGAACTCTCCTTGAATTTATTGACGCAACCTTAAACGCACGCGCATATTACTCTGTTACCGCCAATATCAAAGATCATAATGCCGCTGAAATAGCCCAACTCCTATCAACAGAATCGACTGCAGCGGGACTTCTTGGGCCAATGATTGCTCCCGTGTATGTTACTGCCCGGGGCTATGAGAAGAATACCACCTGGCATGGGGTAAAAATTATTGTAGAAAAAAGTAACCTCTACAAAGTGATCTCTCATCTCAGGAGTATGGGGGGCACACGGTGTTTACCTCCGTTCTTTTCCTGATCAAGACTTGTCTTTTAGGTATCCTAATGAAATACTTTATAAGCATTATGAAAATGTAGAAGAGTTGGTCAAAGCTGTTTTGAATCTTGATAGTGATTTTTCATTATATTGTTTTAAGAATTCAAGAAGTCTTTTTGTCTTTCTTTCTGATTATTTAACGGGTAGTTCTATAAGTTCATTCTGTAAGATCTCCTTAGTAGACTTAGATACTATTTCTTGTGATAAGATAAATTGTAGTACTCATTCTATTTATGCCTATAAGGATATGATAGAAGGAGGAGTTGTTGTTTATGAACTACATCGTAGCGGTATTAGTAGCAGCTTTGTTTTTAGAAGATTTCCTGCTATCGGATCTGAGGTGATTATGTCGCCCTTTTCTTGGGAGGGCAGTACTTATACTTCAATCGAGAATGCTTTAAGGTTGGGTTATAATGTTCAAGCTTTCTCAGACAATTTCGAGCATAAAAAGTTTTTGAAGTCTATGTTAGATAAAGGGTGTTAATCCCTATTTTCAAGAGAGGAAGTAGTAGGTGTAGTTGCTTTAAGAGACGAAGGTTAATTACTTTACCTACTACTTTATTTTTATGGATAAGAACTACGATTTTGATGCAGTAGAGAAAAAGTGGCAGAGAATTTGGGAAGAAAGGGATTTTTATAAGACTAAAGTAGATTCTAATAAGGATAAATCGTATGTTCTTGAGATGTTTCCTTACCCTTCTGGGAAATTACATATGGGAAATATGCGTTGTTACATCGTAGGAGATGCTATAGCTCGATATTATATGATGTCTGGTAAGAACGTTATTCATCCCATGGGTTGGGATGCATTCGGTCTTCCAGCTGAAAATGCAGCTGTAGCTTCAGGCACTTCTCCTGCAGACTGGACTCAAAATAATATTGCTTATATGCGGGATCAAATGAAACGTCTTGGCTTTAGCTATGATTGGGATCTTGAGGTTTCAACCTGTGATGAGTCTTATTATAAGTGGGGACAGTGGCTTTTCCTTCAAATGTATGAAGCTGGATTGGCTTATAGGAAGGAATCTTTGGTGAATTGGTGTAGCAGCTGTAATACATCTCTTGCTAATGAGCAAGTTGTTTCTGGTAAGTGTTGGCGGTGTAACGAATCAGTTACAAAGAGGGAATTAGAACAGTGGCATCTTAAGATTACTGACTATGCTGAGGAGCTTTTGAAGTGTTGTGATGAACTTAACGGGTGGCCAGAAAGAGTAGTCACGATGCAGAGAGAGTGGATAGGTAGAAGTGAAGGAGTTTCTATTAATTTTTCTATCCAAGGTGCTACGGAGAAAGTTATAGAAGTTTTTACTACGCGTCCGGAGACAATATTCGGTGTTACGTATCTTTCTCTTGCTCCTGAACATCCTATGTCTGCAGAATTAGCTGTTGGTACTGATCATGAGGAAGAAGTAAAATCTTTTATTGATTCTACTATTTTACAGAGTAGGGCAGAGCGTAGCAGTTCAAGTTTAAATGGTGTATTTACTGGTAGATATGCCGTTAATCCTTTGGACAAAAAGGTAATTCCAATATGGATAGCTAATTTTGTTCTTTCAGATTACGGTACAGGTGCTGTAATGTCGGTTCCTGCCCATGACCAAAGGGATTTTGATTTCGCTGAGAAATTTTCTTTATCTGTAAGAGTTGTTCTAGATCCGATAGGAGATGATCTTGGATGGTACTATAATCATAAAGTAGAATGGAAACCTTATACGGGTGATTGTGAGTGTATTCTTGTAAACTCAGACAAGTTTAGCGGCTTACGGGATAAGACAGCTGCAACTGAAATAGTTCATTGTCTTGAGAAAGCCGGAGTTGGTAAGAAGACTGTAAATTATAAACTTAAGGATTGGTGTATTTCTAGGCAGAGATATTGGGGAACTCCGATACCTGTTTTATATTGTGATAAGTGTGGACTAGTTCCAGTTTCTGAGAAAGACTTACCTGTTAACCTTGTAGATCTGGATTTGCTTGATTGGAAAGCTGGGGAGCTACTATCAAGTACAGATGTATTTACTTACCTTGACTGTCCAATTTGTGGAGATTCTGCTAAGTTAGAAACTGATACTATGGATACGTTTGTAGATTCTTCCTGGTATTTTATGCGGTATTTATCTCCTAATTATTCTTTATCAGCTATTGATAGTTTAAAGGCTAGCTATTGGATGCCGGTTGATTACTACATCGGGGGAATTGAACATGCAGTTTTACATCTTTTGTATGCAAGGTTTATTACTAAGGTCATACGTGATCTTGGCCTTATCAAGAAAAAAATAGATGAGCCTTTTGTTAACCTTGTTGCACAGGGTATGGTTACGAAGGATGGGAAGAAGATGTCAAAGTCTTTTGGCAATGTTGTAGATCCCGATGATCAGGTAAAAAAGTATGGAGCTGATGCGACTCGTTTATCTATGTTATCTTCTGCCCCTACTGAAAAGGATCTTGAGTGGATTGACAAATCTCCTATAGGGAGTCACCGTTTCTTATGTTCGTTATGGGAACTTGTTTATAAGGATCGTGGGCCAATTAGTATAATGGATATAGGTGGTTTGTCAGGTTATGATGTTAAAGGGAAAGCTTTAAAACTGCGTAGATTAACACACTCTACTATAAGACAGGTTAATGAGGAGTTTAATGGAAGACTACACTTTAATGTGTGTATATCAAAAATAATGTCTCTTGTTGCTACGGCTCGGTCTTTTACTTTTCCATCGGATTTTAGTGCAGAAAGGTTTATTGGTTTGCGAGTTTTAAAGGAGGCTATAGAAGCTGCGTTGAAGCTGCTTCATCCGTTTGTTCCTCATATAACTGAGGAGCTTTGGAGCTTGATAGGACATGTTTCAAGATTAAAAGATATAAAGGCTGTATATGATCCTAACTTAGTTAAGTTGGATGATTCTACTATTATTGTTCAGATAGATGGCAAATTGAGGAGTAGGGTTTCTTTACCTGTTGGTTCTACATTAGATTCCGTAATAGCAGCAGCTAAGACTGATGCAAAAGTTCAAAAATATATAGGATCTGGTGAGAATATAGTTAGAACTATTTTTATTCCAGATAGGCTTATTAATTTTGTAACGGAGGTAAAAGAGTGAGTTGTAGTTGTACTTGCTGTCAATATCTTAGTAGTTCAGAATTGCATTTGAAGTCCTCAGTTAGCGAGAAAAAGGGTCTTGAAGAGTTATTCAGTTCTTTTTGTTTAGGGTTGTCCGCTCAAAGAAGAAGTCCATGTGTTATATCAGCAGAGGTTATGGGGGATCCCCCTCTTCACGATTGTAGTGAGTATGTTAAACCCTTTTGTGAAGAGGTAAGGGAAGATTTTTCTTTAGATAAGGAGAATGAATAAAGATGGAAATAGGACTAAAGGAGTTTAGGCGTGAAATGCTTCATAATATTTTACTTGGCGCTCTTATTGGTTCTGAAGTTATTAATGGTCTTCAGTTAGTATTAGAGTGTTTGCTTTACTGTGGGTATGATAAGACAGAGGTTCTTAATGAACTTGCAGCTTTGTCTAATAGTACAGGTAAGTATCCTGGTCTAAAAAAGTCTACACTTGATTTTGCTATAAAAGTTGTAGAGTCTTTTAATTATTTAATAGGAAAATGAGTCTTGAGTCGTGTGAAGTACTTGAAGAAGCGGTAGTTTATGGTTTTGATACATTGAAATTGGTTTGTGAAACTTTTCTTGCAGTAGGTGTTGACAGGGGAGAAATTATTGCAGAACTTAGTAGTTTTAGAAATTCAGTTTCAAATGACAAGGAAGAAACTATTTTAGATGTGTTGGATTGTCTTTCTGGTTGGTGTAGTCCTCATTCGAAAATACTATGAAAACTTTAGAAGAAATGGAGCTTTACTGTAAATGTAAAGGTATTGTGCCTGCTGAAGGTAAGAGTGCTTGTATAAGCGAAGTAGTAGACATTCTATTGACTTATTTAGAGAGGTACGGTGATCTTCAAGTTTATACTGTGGGAAACGAGTGGTGCTCAATTATGAATGTAGATGAGGGATCTTTTACTATTGAAGAAGAGACTATAGAACTACCTGGACTTTATTGGGGTGCTTGTCATTATCCGCGTAGGTTGCAAATAAATTAGGAGGACTAAATGCTTGAAGAATATAGAGTTATGGGTGAGCTCGCTAGTAGTTTACACACTTTAGCGCTTAGTTATTGTCATCGTAGCGATTTAGAAGAGCGTGAACTTTTGTTAAACTGTTTTATTTCGCGTTATTGGAGTGATACTCTTCAATTTCTTGATGTAGCTTCTGTTGTGCGTAAACTTAAAGAGAGATCTTATGACTGTTATAATCCTTATATTGTGAATCCTGCTGAGGATGAATACGATAATCCGGAATGTTTTGTTTATCTATCTGATTATGATGATAAACAGATACTTCTTGTTAGTTGTTGTGATGATATTTTAATTCATTATAACTATATAGAGGAAGATGGAACTCTTCATTCATTTCTTTATCCTGCTGGTTTAGATAATATAACTAGCAAAAATGTTAATGAGTTAGGATCAAGATATCCTTATATTAAGAACTATATTGGAGCTATATTTGATAGCGAATTAGTTGTTATTGATATGCATGGAGTTCTAAATAGTGAAAATAAGCCTTATCATTGGCTTTACCATCCAAAATATCAATTGAGTAGGCCTGGAGAACCTTGGTTTGTAGGTTATCCTGATTCTTTTAGTTTTAATTCTTATCTTTTTTTTCTTACTGTTATTCAGGAGATAAACGGTACTTTACCGTATAAAGAATTTGATTCTACTCTTTAGATAATATTGCCTTAGTTCTCGAGGAAGATTAGGGAGTTGTTTGACTATAGGAATCCTTGCTTTTTTTAGTGCACTTTGAAAGTGAGGTACTTGATTAATTCTGTTTATAGCTAAAACTTCATGGGAGAGCGATTTGCGAATTGCTAGTGTAGGGGGAAAGCTGATAAGATCAGGTCAGTTTACCTGTGTAGAGAACTTTGGCAATTTTTTTATTATGTATATTGAATATCTTGATCGTAGTACAAAGCTTAGCTATTTTTATCATTATGAGGATTTTGTGCAGAGTTGTAGAGCTCTTCTTGATGAAAATTGTAGTGTTGAAGGAAGAGTAAATAGACTTTTAGCAACTAATGATGCGATTACTCCATTTCCTGTAGACGCTTTTTCTGTGTGTAATACTGAAGAGGGTTGTGTAGAAGCTAGATACTTCTGGGAAGGTCCTGGGTTCTATGCTTTGCACAGTCGTCTCGATTATGATCTCTGGAGCGTTGTAGTTGTTGTAGTTCCATTTGATGAAGATTTGCTTTCTTATGAGCTTTCTAGTTGTCTTTCTTATCTTGCTCTTTTTAAAGAGGCTCTATCCTTTTATGAATATGAAGGGAGTGAAGGGGATTATAGTTGTGTAAAAATATATGGACTTTCTACTAACATAATGGGTTTTCTTGCTAATTTTAATAGGTATGATTCTTATGTTAGTTATTATAGGGATATATTAAAACATAAGATACTTGTTGGTTCGAGAGCCTTTGAGGATCAGAAGAAGGATAGAGTTATTGGTTGGATGAGTGGTAACAGAAGTGATTGGTATTGGATGTCAGTTACGTATGAAAGTTTACGTGGTTGTTTTTGTATTAAGTCTGAGGTTGCTAATCCTGCTAGTATTAAGCATGATTTGAATACTCTTACAGCTCGAGCATCTGAGATCGAGATTGCTTTAGATTTTTTAGGGAAGTAGTGGGAAACTTATCTTTGGTGAGTCTAGCTGCTTTGTAATTAGACTTACTATTGCTTAATTTTTATGAATCGGGCGTAGCTCAATTGGTTAGAGCACTTGGTTTTGTCTCATTTGACGCCCTTTGAAGGTAATCAAGTTGTTGTGTGTTCAAGTCGCGCCGCCCGTTTTTTATTATGTTTTTATTGAATGTTTTGGCTAGTCATAATGATCGTTTAAAGAAAGAGTTGCTTAAGGGTAGTACTTACTATAACGAACGTTATAAGGTGTGGTGCTGCCCGTCCTGTAGGACTTTGAATAGGTATTCTGATACTTTTGGAGAGTCTTGCAGAAATTGTGGGGAGGATCATACTTTAGATTGGGATAAGTTTATAGTATATCCTGAAGAGCTTTGAGTTTTTGCTCCCTTAGTTCAATCGCGCAGAATACAGGCCCGATAAGCCTGCGGTTCCTGGTTCAAATCCAGGAGGGGGCATTTTTATAGTTCTTTGATTACGGAGAAGATAAGGAGCTAAAAAACTATATTTGAGTTGGTTGGAATTTAAGCAAGATGGCGCGTTTCTTGGAATCTGTCGACTTGTTGCTAGTGTTCTTCGAGATATGGAAAGTAGCGGTGAAGAAATTCCAGTACTGTTAATGCTACGCGGCCTTGTGGAAAATTACAAGTTGAATAATGCTTAGTTACTATAATGGAACATGATGAATTTTGTAATTGTGCAGATTGTTGGTGGGCGACTTGTGGGTGTATTGTAGGTGAAGGGTGTCCTTTGGATCATATTCACGATTCTGAAGAATTTATAGAGGAGTCGGATTCTGATGGTACATTTTGATTTTGTTTTAAGTGATTTAGATGCGCAGAATCTTTTCGATATTATTCAGTCTGAAGTATGTCGTTGTTTAGAGAAGAAACTTTCTTTGCTATTTGATATTCAGGCTTCTGATAAGGATACGGATTCTTTAAAAGTAGAATATGATTGGTATGGTAAGCATATCGTTTATTTAACTGACTTGAAGAGTCAAATGCAGAATAAGAGAGTTAAAGGTCTATGATTAAGCTTTTTCTACGTATATTTCTTGATCGATTTATAGATTTTTTCTATACTTGCGGGTTTGCAGACTATTTGTATAGTAGTGATAGATTTGGGAAAGTTAAGCTTGTATATAGTTGGTTAGTAAGCCTTAAAAAATTTGTTAACATGCAATTTACATTAGAAGATAATGTTAGTTTGTCTTCTAGGTTAAGATTATGGTGGGCTTACCGACCGTGGCCTTGGCCTAGTTAGGGAGTTTATCTATGTTTTTAGTTGATAATACTTTATGTAATGGTTGTGGTTCTTGTCTAGCAGTTTGTCCTTTTTTATCAATTATTTTACGTAATGGAAAAGCTTATGTTATGCAAGACTCTTGCGCATTGTGCGGAACTTGTGTTTCAAACTGTCCAAAGGGGGCTATCTACACAAAAGGCTACCCGAGTAGTGTAGGAAGTGGGCAGGATAGTAGAATTGAAAAAGCTTAGAGGTGGATTTTAAATGGTAAGTAATGATAATTTTTATATCAGGTATTTGTCCGATGGTAGCGAAGTTGCTGTTATGAGAGGTATTAAAAGTGATTCTAATGCTGGACATAAGAGTTACTTAGTTTGTAATGTTGTTGTTCAGGGAGGTGAAGAAGGTATTGACTTCGAGCATCCCTTTACAGTTTCTAAAATTTATGACTCTCCTCCGGTTAAGAAGAAATTTGAGGAAGTTGTAGAGCTTGAGAAAAAAGTTGAACAGCTTCGGGAAGAGATTTATTCTTTAGAGAATAAAAAGTCGTCTTTGACTCCGCATTGTGAAGAGTTACGTAAGCAGTCTTGGCTACAGAAAATCGATGATTTTCTAGAGTTTAAGTATACTCATCTTGTTATTGAACCTTCTTTTGGCAATCCGGGTATTGTAGAAGCTACTAAAGACGCTTTAAGTCCGTATGGTGACTTGCGGATTTTGACTTTAAATTATAAAAGGGGTGTCGATTTTACTTGGAAATTATTTCAGTATGGTAGTGGTTCTGGGAGGTACGATTCTGTTCATCCTTGCTTTTCGTATAATGAAGCAGTCGAGAAATTACAAGTTATTGTAAAGCAGATGAACTTGTTTGATGAGGCTGTTGTTAGTCTTGATAAAATGAAATCGACTGTAGAGTTTGCTTTTAAGTATGGAATTAAGGTTCCCGTCGATTACTTTATAACGTATTATAAGAAGATTGAAGATAGTAAAAGGGCCCTTATAGAAAAGAGGAAGCGCGAGATTAGCAAAATTGAGTTGGACAAGAAGCTTGCAAGAGACAATTTGCTTAAATGGTCTGCAGTTAAGCGGGAAAAAGAGGGGAAGGGCGGCAAGAATGGTAGTAATATTTAGTAATAAAATAACATAAGAGGCTTAGACAACTTGGCAGAAAAATGAGAGAAGAAGACTATTATGATTAAATTTTTACGTCATATTTATAATTTTTTTGTAAAGTATGTTGTTGTTGTAGACGACGAAGACTTATCTAATATGGAAGAGACTTATCTTCCTTATTGTAAATGTTCGGCTTGCAGCTGTCCATCTGTTGAAGTTTACTCGAACTATTGTCGAGTTTGTGGCGCTATGCTTGTTTTTAAACATGTTAACGCGGAAAATTAATTATGTTGGATGGTGTAAAGAAGTTTTTAGGCATTCGGACGGGTGTAAAGGTTGTAACAGTTTTTTTAGATAGTCGTTTAAAAGGTGTTGGAAGTTCATGCTCAGTGGTATGAATGTTCAAATTGTGATTACAACAATATTTTAAGCACGTTTAACTATTGTCCTATTTGTGGGGCTGCTTTAAATTTTGTTGGGAGTAAACTCTGATTTAATTTCTTATACAGTGAAGGTTATGCATGTAAACATACATAACTAGAGTTAAGAATATGGCAAAGTCGCTAAACAAAAAATTAACAGATGCAGGAAAGGGAAAGAGTGAAAGGAGAGAAGATCGGAAGATTCATAAAGAGGCTCGGAAGACAGCTAGAACAACGGGTAAAAGTGTAAAGCAGACTTTTAATGAGCTTAAGAAGTCAAGGTATAAGAAAGAAGCTGAAGAAGCTCATGGAAGAAAGTTCGTTGCTCCTGGTGCTTTTACTACTAGTAGAGGTGGAAAGCTGCCTAGGATTCCTGGCCCTACTCCGCAGAAAATACGTAGAGTCGAGCGTGCTCAGGCACGAGATGAGGCTTTAGCAAAACTTTCTTTTAAGGAGAGGCTTGCAAAGATTACAGAGAAGGAGAGTAGAGGATTAAATGTTAGTAAGGAAAAGAATAGATTACTCAAAAGGATAGAAAAGTCTAAAGTGGAAAAGAAGGAGAAGAAAAGTAAAAGTAAGGATAAGGAGGATAAGGAATGAATTCTAAGTTTCCTGTTATTACTGAAGCAAATGATGACGGTCCCAATGAAGTTTTTAGTTATCACTGGTACAGATGCCCAAATCCAGAGTGTTTTTCGATAGATGATAAATTTATAAAACATCATGGAACTGTTTTGACTTGGTGGGACTATTGTCCTTATTGCGGTTGTAAGTTAACTTTTAAAGAGGGTTTACCTGATTAAGAGGTTATTATGAGTGAACGTTACGATTGTCACGATAAAATAGATGAAGCAGCAGATTTAGCTATGGAAGCTGTGAAAAAGCTTTGGGAGGTCATATCTGGGGAGGTTTATGTAACTGATGAACTTATCTCAAAAGTACGTATGGATCAATTAGTTGATGTTCATCATGATCTTCTTTTATTTCAGAGACGTATCTCTTCAATATGATATTAGCTGCTGGAAAGTATAGAATAAATCCTGATTGTGTTAATGATAGAACTGTTATAGCAGCTTATTTGAAGCCGAGTGGTGAAGTTTATGTTTTAAGAAGTTCTGTTAACATTAATTGTGGAAAAGAGTACTCTTTTGAGAATATTGATGGGACTAGTGATCCGATTGGGAGGGGTGGTCATTCTATTGAAAGTTGCCTCAATGACTTGTTTTCTTTGACAGATATTATTAATGTTGTAAACGTACATTTTTTTGAGAGTCCTGAGTATTTTTATAGTTGGTTGTGTCTTACTTTATATAATGGGTCTGATTCTGAGGAGGAAAAATGAGTTCAGTAGAAGTTTTATCTGAAAGAGGTTTAGATTCTCTTGTGTCTTTTATATTTGAGTCTGGTACTCTTAAACGTATACAGAGGAGTCATTGTCAGACTTTGGGTACATCTGATCTTATTGATAATATTGCTACTCATTCTTTTCGGTGTGCTTTAATAGGGTTTCACTTGGCTATATGTGAAGATGTAGACCCTTTTGCAGTTGCAGTAATGTGTTTGCTTCATGATTTGAGTGAGACACGTTGCGGAGATCAAAATTGGGTACATAAGAGATATGTTGCTATAGATGAAGAGAAAATTACTGAGGAGCAGCTCTCATCTTTGCCAGTTTCTATACTTGGTCATAGTGCTTTAAGTATAGCTCGTGAGTATCATCGTCGAGAAAGTATTGAGTCAAAGATAGCTAAAGATGCTGATGTTCTTGAACAGGTCTGTCTTTTGAGAGAGTATGAGGATCATGGAGTGAAAGAAGCCTCTCTATGGTTGTCTCACTTTGAGGAAAATAATCCTATGTACAGTGATACAGCAAAGAATCTTCTTTCTAAAATAAAGTCTACTGACCTAAATGTTTGGTGGAAGGATATATATACAAGGGAGAGGCGCCCTTCTGCTTAAATATTTTTTTTAGTTTGATTGAGAAAATACTAATTTGTAGAGCTTGTGTGTCTGATCATAATAGAATTACTAAGATCATTTCTGATCTTGGTTGGGCTGATGGTCTTGACTTAAGGGAGTTAAGTGATTCTATTTTTAGCATCATTTGTAAGAATACTAACTCTAGTGATTTTTATGTGTATGTTGCTCGTTTAGAGAACAACTGTTCGACTGTATTAGGCTTTGTCTCTTTTTCTTTGTATAGAGATTTGCTTTTACCTTGTAGGAAGATTTATGTATCACAGATAGCTGTAGATGAAGCTTATAGAAATTTGAGTATAGGAACTGCTTTTTTAGACAAGGTAAAGGAGATAGCAAGGGAGAAGGGGTGTTGTTCAGTAACTGTTCATTCAGATAGACTAAGTGAAGCTTATGAACGATCTTTTTACCAAAAAAATGGTTTTTTGGAATGGCCGGAAGTTGTGAATTTTTCTTGGGAGGCTAGTTAGTAGCTGTAGGTAAGAATACAATATAGATAATTGATTTTTTGATTGAGCCTAGAGAGTGGGTTCGCTTTAGGGCAACCTTGGCGTAATTGGGCTTTGGGGAAGATTGTGCGGCTAACCCTACGATGCAAAGCGGCAATTTACTCAGGGACTAGTAACCGCCTAGGGGTGTGTGATGTATGTGAGTCTTTAGGCTCTTTCTTCTTATGTTATTTTTTGTTTATTATCAGTTTGCTTAGGGTGGTACTGGGTCAGTTGCTTAACTCCTGCTCAGTAATACTTACGCGGTATAGTTAAGATACGGCAGCGTAAATATGGGTGTATAGTTGGTGACTCTAAGTAAGCTTTATTGTAAGTATGATTAAAGCTTTTATTATTAGTAAGTTTAGTAGGATTATCAAAAAAACTTTTACTATTGATCCTAAACATTGTATTGGTTGGAAAGACTCTTCTACTATATGCTACTCTTGTCCTTCTTGTAAAGGGGATGTATTAAGTGGATCAAAATATTGTTGTAGTTGTGGTGCTCGCTTGAATTGGGAAAAAATAGTGGGGTAGTTAAGACATTATGAAGAAGTCTGTAGAAGTAGTGGGTAATATTGTTTATTTTCATGCTTATACTGTTGAGGATATATACGATAGTATGGTTAAGTGGCAGAAAGAGAATCGTAGGGACTTTCTTTCTGTCAGTATTACAGATACTACTACAGGCTGTAGCTGTATTGCAGTATTTTCTGACGGGGTAATTTTAGCCGATGAGACAGAAGATGCTAAGTTTGCTAAGTTGAAAGTTGTTATCGAAACTGCTGATCGTAAAACCTTGTTTGGGGTTTTAACTAATTTAGCAAATTCAGATCAAGAGTTACTCTTTCTTTTGAAAAGTGTTTTTTGGGCTTTAGCTTAAGAGGGAAAGTTTTTTTTCCTTGTGTCAAGGAGTTAGTAATATGACTATTTACGTTGAGGAATGGGATCGTTATATACCTTTAACTACTTATATTAGGCAAGTACTTGAACCGACTTCTAGTGAAAAAGGTATTTTGGAGAGGTTGCTTAGTGATTATGTCAATCTTCAGGAGTCTTACGCAAGACTAATAGATACTCTTGCAGATAAAAATGTTTTAACGTTGGAAGAGATAGCTGATATTGTGCATAGTAATGGAGAGCGTTATACGATAGAAGTTGACAATGAAAGTAATGAGTAAAGGTGTACAATAAGCAAAATTGTAAAAATGGAAGGTAAAAACAGTAAGAGTTTTAGTAATCTATTGTATTTTGAGGCTTATAGTGTAAGGGAATTGTATAAGCTTATGCGTAGTTGGCAGAGTGATCATAGAAGGGAAATCCCTTATTTTAATATTGTTAGTGAGTCTGATTTTTTTTCTTGTGTTGCTGTTGCTGGTAAACATCTTTCTTATAGGAGGGTTTGTTAGCATTATTAATTAGTTGAAAAGGAAATATTATTATGGATTTACAACTACATACTGAACTTTCAAAATTATTTACTAAAGTAGTAGATTTGATTTGTTTTGATGGATTCAACAAAGTCGTGTCGCAGACAGGACAAGACAAAGTCGTGTCGCAGACAGGACCTATTTTATCGCTTTTTGTTGATAGTGAAGCTAACAAATACTTATTTCACTGGTGTGATGTTGTAGACGGTTTGAATAGATGGCTAGTATTTCCTGTAGATCAGATACCTTTAGAGAGATATTTGCGTGTTGAATTATCACTTAGAGAATTAGTTATGGCAGTGGCTGAGCTGTATGTCGTTAACATTGATGATGATCTTCGTATTTGTAAATCATCTAAGTTTACTATAGACGAGATACAAGATTATTATCTTCCTGATATAGATTCTTTTTATGATTCTTCTCTTTTAGATTATCCTCAGCATGTTCTTTTGAGATCTATCCTTAATAGTTTCAGTAATACAGTTATTGCCGGAGTTCTTAAGGATATGATGCTTCATGATACTGAGTTGTTGTCTCTTATTGAAATAGCAAAAACTAAAAGGTTATCAATACATACAAGAAGAAGATTATAGTATTTTGGATAGAAACTAGGAGATAAAAAATTATGGAAGAATGGGTGATAGAAACAGCTTTAGAAAGCTGTAATAGGAATCTCGCAGCTACTGATTTGAAACTTCAGGTTGACAAATCTGATAAGCCTGGTAGTGAGAATATTTATTATATATCATTAAGAGGTGAAAAGGGTGTAGGAGACCCGCTTACTGGTACTTGTAGTAGTAAGCGAGATGTAGCTCTAATGTTAGTAGCTATAAGTACTGTATTAGAAGGTTTGGTTTCTAATGGTGTGAGTATTACTTATCCGTTTAATAGCCTAAATTCTGCTGAATTAAAAACTATCCTTGAAAATGCAGATAGTAGTGCTTCTATTGTTTCTGCTATACTTAGTCTTCTAGAAGATGATAGTTCGGGAGAGTTATTTAGTAGTTTAGAAGAAGCTCTTACAGAACTTTAGGGAGAATATAAAATCAGTTAACATTGAAGATACAGCTAGCCTTGATAGAAAGAAGCTGAGAACTTTACTTAAGCTTTTTGATACTGATTACACAACAATCAATACATGAATGTATGTTACAGTGTAAGCTTGAAGAGTATATATTTATATGGAGTCCAAGATTTGGTGAAGTATTGAATGTGTAAATTGTTGAATTCCTCGATAACTCAGGTGGTTAGAGTGCGCGGCCGTTAACCGCGATGTCGCTAGTTCGAATCTAGCTCGAGGAGCTTTATTGCAAGAATTTGCTTGTTACTTAAAAATGAAGTATATATTTTTTGTTTGTAGTGTATGTGACGAAGAGGTTAGGGTATTGCATGTCTACATTGCGAGTCTTGTTTTGTATTAACTCTCGTATCTACTAACATGACTGTTAAACGGAGGAAAGGAGATGAGTGGGGAACAAACTTTAGTTACAGATTCAGAAGAATTAGAGGAAAGAAGGGAAAAGAAATCTAGTACATTTGCTTCTAGTCCAGGAAAAGCAGTTTTACGTCGAAGAAAGAAAACTAAGAGAAAGAGTAGAAAGAAGTCTAATGAAAAAGCTTAAAGTAAAACAAGGCTGTTATGTTAAACATAACAGTGGAGATGAAGTCTTTAAAGTTCTTGAGGTGGGAAGATTTTATGCTGCTCTTTCCGACGCTAATTGGAGATATAGTGGTGTGTACTCATTGAACGAGCTTGAACCTGTTAATCTAGATGAAGTAGAGGAGTATAAGGTTTGGAGAAAGAAATAGATCTGAGTAAGGGTAATAGTAGTAATATCAGAGTAGGTGACTTTGTAAGACATTATAGTAGTGATGAGGTACTTAAGGTCGTAGGTTTAAAAGATGATCTTGCTTCTATCATTAGTATAGATTTTGATTTGTATGAAAATGTTTCTGTTAGTGAGCTTTATCGTTTTGCTCCTGAGAGTATTATTACTATAAGGATGTGGAGATCAACAGAAGAGCTAGTGTACGAACGTGAGGGACTTATATATAAAGCGGTTTCAACGAGTTAAAGAAGGTATTACAATTAACGATCTAAGCCTGAGCGGGGAGTAAAATTTGCTGTAAGGATAGATGGGAAGGTTGTTCCTTGTAGTAAAGAGAAGGAGTAAATTATTCCCATGGAGGGAATCATAGTAACTATACTTATCTTTTTTCAGATTATAGTAGTCTCGAAGTAGCTTATAACATGTTAGTCACTAAAGTTGAAAGTTTGATAAAGGAGTTATCATAATATGTGTAAATACGATATTTTATTTGGATCTGAATCTCAAGGATTTGTTGGTACAGATGAAGTTAACGAGCTTCGATCAATAATTTCTAAGTTTGTACAATCTATGACTAGTCTAGAAGTTCCAGAGGTTATGGAAATGAGGGTTTGTAGTTTTACTACAGTAGAACCTCTTAGTGAGGAGGAAATTGCTACTATTAAGTCTGGGATTTTTGACTTTTCTGATGGGAGACGTGATGGGGGAGACTTCATTAAAGTTTTAAGAAGACGTTAGATTAGTAAAGCTTACTTAAAGTGAACGCTTGAAAGAGCCGGGACGCTAACTATAGAAAGAGTTAGTTACTATGCAAACCTACTGGACTACTTTTCGTACTGACGAGTACTGAAACTTAGGTACTAATAAAGGGATTCGTGGGAAATTAGCCGGGAGAACCGGATGATACCCTATAGCGTGTAGATCTCTCAGTAGAGAAGGCACTTGTACGACGCAGTATGTAACTCTAAGTATACTTATGAGTGAATTACTTAAGATAGAAGTATAGGGTTAACTACTATATACTATCCGGGCATGTAATCAGCGCTTTTAGTGCTGAGAAACGAGATCGTACTTTCTGTTGGAGAGTATGAGAAGCTTTAAGCATGAAAAGAGGCTAGGTAATAGAGAGTAAGCTTTGTTTTTTTATAAACTACTATCACTGTGGCTGCTGCAGGGTCATTAGTGTACTACTTCTTTCTCAAATCGATGGAGAATTTGAAAGGTCTGTACGGCTGGATAGTAAGTACAATAGTAGAGACACCTCTGAGCAGGAAATACGTAGGAGACTATGAAAATAGCTTGTTGTGTTGCGTAGCGTGCGGGTTATTTGAGTCATAATTGAGATACTACGCTGAGGTGTCTAAAACTTTTAGAGTGAGATAGAATCGAGGAGGAAGAATTTTAATATGAGTTTAGTTGATTTGAAAGATAAGCATAGGGAAATACCTACACAACAGAGTTGTGTGGGTAAAGAAATATGGACGCGCTCCGGGATATATAATAGTTTTTCTAGTTTACCTGTAATTGATTCTGTTCATACTGTAGTAGTATCTTTAATACTTGATCGTATTACTAGTTATAGTGAACAATCTGTACTATCTATTGGTATTGGCACAGGAAATATGTATACAGCTCTCAGTTCGGAAATTCAATCTAGTAGTCTTAAGCTTGTCGGTGTCGATCCTTCTGAGGATATGATTGATCGTTGTATAGGGAGTTTCCTTGTTACTGTATGTTTAGTTTTTCCTGAGGATTTAGAAGTTCCTTCTGATGCTGAAGTTGTTCTTTGTAATTGGAATATTATGTCTGGTATCCCTCTTGAAGATAACTCAGTAGACGTTATAGAGGCTTCTTTTGTATTACATCATATCTTTTATAGATATGATTTGATACTTATCTTTAGAGAAATATTTCGTGTACTAAAGGATGACGGTGTTTTTATACTTGGGGATATTGATTTAGATCTCGGGGGTTATATTGAGAGTAAATTAGAGGATTTACTTGAAGTTTATCCTTCTGTAATGCTTGGGGATGGTATTTTTCTTTGTACGGATATTAATGGGATATGGTGTAACTTTCCTATTTTTGATGATAATTGTGAAGCTGATAGGAAACAGGTTGAGTATCTTAATGAACAAAGTTTAGACGGTCTGAAGGAAGAGGCTCTTCGTTACGGTGATTCTGAGTTACAAACTTCTATTGAAGAGGAGATAGAAGGTCACTATCTCGGTAAGGAGTTTAATCGAACTATTACAGAGTGGAAGGAAATTATTTTTACTTCTTTAGGGGATAGACGAGATTTCTTTTCTATTAGTGTGATAGATTCTAATTTTATTAGAGCTGAGTTTCCCGATGTATTAGATAACCCATTTGTTTTAGCTGTATCAAATGTGGGGGAGGAGAGGCTGTGATTACAATAAAAAGAGATGGAGTAACAGAAAAGCTATCGAGTAGGTTAGTTATTAAGTTTAATAAAGGAAGGCAAATCAATTATTATTGATGATGTAGTAGTGAATCTGGGTTGTGGATACACTACTGTGTATTATAGGGAATACAGTTAGCATAAAACCATTTATTATGATTAAATGTATTTTCAGGGTATGAAGGGGTGGAGCAGTGAACACAAACCCGCTTTTAAGTGGAGAAATATTTGTACTTTTTCTCTTTCCTTTGCATTAGTCAGTCATGAGAAAACAGTTTCCTGTGTACGCTTGTTACTCAGTTTTTCAATTTAAATACTATAATTTTTTTGTAATAATAGAGAAAATGATAAGGAGGAGTAGATGCTAAAATTGTTAGTTCCCTTAATCAGCGTGTTTGTGTTAGGGCTGGGTTTTGTTGCGCTTTCTTCTAGGAATGTTTGTATGAAAGCAGTTGGAGCAAAGTTAATAAGTGGTAGTCTTATAGCCCTTGCTATCAGTGCAAAATGAACTTGTTTGAATTTGAAGACATTCGCTTTGAGAGCGGATAGCCGAGTATACTAACTAATCAACTAAGTCTAACTTATAAGGAGAAATAAGTAGATGGATATTAACGAATTGAAAGCGTTAGGACAACGTATTGTAGAAGATGGTGTCGTAGATCCCGCCGAAGTTGAGGAACTGCATGCTGTGATGGGAGACGGTATTGTCGATCGGGAAGTAGCCGATGTTATTTTCGACATTAACGACGCTGTTACCGGTCACGATAATTGCAGCGAGTGGAAAGATTTCGTAGTTGAGGCGATTTCCTCTCACGTGTTGAATGATGAGGATACCCCGGGCGAAGTCGATGCTTCAGAGGAAGAATGGCTGATGAGCCGAATTGAGGATGATGGCGAAGTAGATGAAGTCGGGCTTGCTATTCTGCAAAATATTGGGGATAAAGCAGTTAGACTGCCCGCTACGATGATTGAAAAGATCGAAAGTTTGATCGACTAGAATTGTCGGTTAGAAGAAATACTCAGCTGACACGGGTGAAATCGGTTTGAAAGTGGCTTCGGATATTCGCTTCGGCGTGATTTGTCACTGTACTGGATCATTCCTGATCGGCTGAGTTTTTTTATGAGAATAGCTAAAAATAAGGAGTTGTCGACTGTAGGAGCTGCATTTAAAAAAATTGGAGGAGAGTTAAAATTGAAAGTTGTTGAAGGGCCGATTGATCAGCTTATTTATCGTCATCTTTTAGATGTTAGTAAGATTATCGCTGTTATTTTGCGGGAAAACTTTTATATACTACATATAACGGATGATTGCCGTTATATTTTCATTGGATTGAATGGAAGAGGTCGAATTCTTTGTGATGGCTGCTCAGATAGAGATTTTCATGACTATTTACGGGGCGTTATTAGAATTCCTGGTGTTGAGATGCACGCTTTTAATTCAAATAGTGAATTTAAGGATTGGCTGTGTAAAGCATTAAAGGAGAAAAAATGAGGGTAATATTACCAGAAGATGTTTCTATTGAGCATTTAAAAAAGTGGGAGGGAAACTATGAAAGTTGTAAAGGATAAAAAAGGACTGGAATTTACCGCAAGTGATCCAAATGAGGATGATATAGTCATCGCAGTTTTCAGGGGCTATTTTTACGTGTTGGAGAAGAGATTTGACGGTGCTTGGAGATTTAAGAGCATAAAGTTAAAGAGTTTGTTTTCTTTTATGAATTTTGCTGATTCTATAGAGAAAGCTGTTACTACTGCTTGTGTTGATGTTTATTTCCTTACAAGTATTGGAGAATATTATAATTGGCTCAAGTGCTTTTTGAATAAAGACTCTTTACATAGTTTTCGTAGGATAGTTCATTCAGCAAAAGGTAGTATATCGATTTCAGAGATATCAGTTGAACATATCGTATCTGTAATTATTAACGGAGTTCCGCATTGTGTGTACAAACAGAATGGGAAATTTTCCTTTGGGAGTATCGATGGAAGATTAGAAGTTCCATTGAATGAGGGTATACAAGATATGGAATCTTGTTTAAGTCACGCTATTGATTGCGGATATAGAGTACATGCTTTTGAAAATCATAAGAGTTACTATGATTGGATAGGAGGATTATCTTCATGAAAAGAGTAGTTAAAGAACAAGTAAAGGGAAATGTTAACGTTGTTGATTATTCTAAAACAGCGTTAGTAGTAGCATTTCACAAAGGAGAACTTTATCTTCTTGAAAGGTGCTCAACAGATAAGTATAGATTTTCTCATGTTCTCCGCACAAAATCTCCGTTAGTAGAAAGGGCACGGACAAGAATATCTTGCGCTGAGTCAGCATTACAGTTTAAGGATGTGAGAGTTTTTGCCTTTACTTTTAAGTATATTGGTGCGTGTACTACGGAGGCGATGCTTATTTCATTGCTCAATGGGCCATGTCCGGAAACTTTGTTTGGTGGGATCGAAATAAAGATAGAAGATCTTAACTCTGTAAGCTACATGGATGTAGGTAATGGGGATATTATTGCTACAGAGTCGTGCGGGTTTAAATTCGTTCTACTTTATCCGAAACGTGGGGAGGAAGGATTTAGATTTATTAGGGCAGATGGACAACCCGGATGGATTAGAGAGAAGGAGAGTACTCATTTGCTTAAGGTTTTACTTAAAGATGTGATTGATCATGGAGCTGAAGTGTATTGCTTTTATAATGATCTTGAATACTTTAATTGGTTAAGCACTGGAGAAATTAAATGCTAGTAGTCTGTGATGATAAAAAGGATGTAAGGATACTTAAGGATAAATCTATTGATTTAGTGTTTGCTACATTTAACGATGAAGTTTATATAGTAAATGCTAAACGTTCGAATTCTTATTATAGTTTTCATCATATCTTATACATGAAGGATTCTATAGCTGCCGCAGATACTTTAGAGGATTGTGTAATTGCTGCATTGCGTAATAACGACGGGGTAAGAGTATTCGCGTTCAAGAATTTCAGCAATGGTTATCACCGTGATGATGTAGAGTGGGTGATGAAGTTCACGGAGGGACCGCTTGAACTTTTTAATACGGAAAATGAAGATAACATAGAAATCGTCTTGAGAGATCCTGAAGTAATTGATATTACATGTGTAAGAGATTCATTTGTACACATAGTAGCTGCAGAGCACTTAAACAATTTTTATACCCTTAGATGTTGTAGTATAGGGTATATATTCCGTTGTATAGATGGTACTAATGAAACTGTCGCTAAGTCCTCAGAACTTTTTCATACAGCGATACGTAACGCTATAGAAGCTGGGGTTGCTGTACATGCTTTTAAGAATCGGAAAGAATATATCCGCTGGTTGTGGGAAAGAATAAGAGCAACTGGTCAATCAGGAGAAAAAACACAAGGAGAGTAATGAGAGTATTAACGAAGGGAATAGACATCACAAGTGTTAAAGGGACAGATTACGTTATAGCGTTACGCGACAAGGAACCGTACTTACTAACTAATGTGCAGAGCAGTACTGTCTATCAATTTATTCACATTCTACATTGTTTTGAACCGATAGGTAAGGGTAGGCATAGAGAAGAGTGTATTAGAGCGGCTCTCAGGAAACCTAGAGTAAGAGTATTTGCTCTGAGGAAGTTCAAATCAAATTACAATCGCGACTACCTGGGTTGGATGGATAGGTTTGCCCGTGGAATAGATTCTTTACTAGATAGCGGAGTTGAAGTAATAGATTCAAGTTCTGGTACTCTAACCGTTGAAGGGCTGAATGCCGTTTCGCATATTATAGCGGCTGAGTATAAAGGAAATTTCTATACTGTCCTGCGGGATTACAAATTTGAACGGTTAGGTAATCCCGGTCATGATATAGTTCCATCTGGTAACGACGTTGAGGATGTTGTATCTCGGGCTATAGCATATGGCGCAGAGGTCCATGCTTTTTGTACAATAGATCGTTATTACGATTGGCTATATGAGAAACTACTCAAAAGGGAGGAGAGGAAAGATGAAGGTAGTAAAAAATAAATGGTTTGATATTAACGTTGACAATAATATTGTAGTGGCCCTTTGTAACGGGGAAATATACATCCTACGGACGTGTAATAAATTAATGTGTGTTAACCGTTGTTGGTTCGATCATCTATCTTCTGACGGAGTTCTCCTTTTAGGATCCTATAGTAGTAAGGTAGCCTGTATAAGAGCTGCTATAAACCCTGATAAGGTAAAAGGAGTGAGAGTTTTTATCCTAAAGGATAACGATGAGTTCAAGCACTGGTTAAGACATTTCATCTCTTCTAATGATCCTACTGCGTATGGGAGAGAGATTCCTACTATGATCCCCGATGCTATATCCATAAATGAGGTAACTGGTAAACACATTACTGTTGTAGAAAACAGTAAGGAGTATTATCTTCTACGTAAGCTGCCATCCGGGTTTTACAGTTTTATTCGTATGGAGGAAGGGCCGGATAACTTGCAAAAGTGTCTTTTAAATATGCCTTCTCAAGCTACAGTTGGGCAGACTATACGCGAAGTCTTTCTAATTGGTGGGGCTGTATACACGTTTGAAAACCGTCAGGAGTTTCGTGAATGGTTAGCCGGAGATATCATGAGTAAAGCAAAGGGAGGTCTCACAGATGAAGGTAGTTGCTGATGCAAAGGGAAAGGTCATAGCGTTATCAGATTTAGATACTCATTATATAATGGCTATCTATTATAATAAAAGGATTTATTCCTTACATAAAATGTGTAGACTTGGTGAAACTTCCTACGTATTTAGAAGGATTGACGGCGGGGAAAGTGAATTCCCGGTTGCACCTTGTCTTGTTTTTCATAAGTATATAGAAAGCTGTATGGCTATAACTAGTATCTATGCTTTTAAAACAATAGGAGATTACAACGACTGGTTAGTATCTGTTATCCTGCAGAAGGGAGATAAAGCATGTTGATTGTTAAGGAACAACTAGGGATCATTAGCGTAAAGGAAGTTACTAAAGATATGGTCATAGCAGGGGTATACAGAGGTAGAATTTATGTTCTTTGTGTCAATACACTTAGTGCATGCGGTTACTGTTTTAGAGCGATAGATGGCCGTGCTAGCCAAATAAATGATAAAGTATTAATCACTGCTAGTAGTTTTTGGGAATACATTGAAAACTTCTTACCTGTAGCTGATCAGGTACACGCTTTTCATCATATCGATGGATATTACAAATGGTTAAGTAATACGTTAAGGGAAATCTATAAGGAGAAGAAATGAATCTAATTGTAGCAGCAGTAGCTAAAGATGGTAGAGTGTATGTTCTACATTACGATAACAAGAAACAGTGGGTATTTGTAAGTCTTGATGGACACGGCACGTTATACTCACCAGAGCTTGATCTCCATACGTTGCATGAAGCTGCAGTAAGTGATGGCTTTGCTATTCGTATGTTCGGGGACTATAATGAGTACATTGAATGGCTTATAGAAAAACTAACTGAGTATAGGTACGGAGAACAAGAGGATGCCGTTGGTAATCCGTTCCCTTCCTAACAGGCGATATTATGTATGTAATCATAGCAGCAGTACTTAAAACAGAGATATATTCCCTGTACATTCTTCACCGACAAAGTTGTACTAAAAGTGGAGGACTTTTTGCCTTTGTCAGACTTGATGGAGAGAACACTATAGAACCCGCTAACGATGACCTCCATACCTATCTTGAGATGATCAAATCCCGGGGTGGTGAGATACATATATTCGGCGATCACTACAGTTATACGATGTGGTTGGCAGAAAGAATAAATGCTATCAAGGCCGCACACGAAGCAGTAGAACGGCAGTCTTCTACACAGTAGAAAACTACACCTGGAAACGGGTACATACGTACAAAATCCAATTAGACGAACAGAATACCCCCTAGAATCGATTATCTATCTGGGGGTGGACGTACCCCTTGACCCGTGCAAAATGATCCCTTAAAACGCAAATATATATATCATAGTTTTGCACGCTAATTAGGCCGTCTTACAGCAGTGCTTAACTACTGTACTGGGAAATCCTTTCCTTAAAAATAGTTATAACAAGTTAAGTTAGATAGATAGCGCGCTTGCGACTGCGTCCAGTTGTACCGCTTAAGAAGCAGGCCTCCTCAATAAAAAAATCCTGCAAAAAAAGTAAGCCGGTTGTACTGGGGGTAAAGTTATCTTTTGCCCATAAGTTTAATAGAGTTCCAAAAGAAAGACTGAAAAAAAAGATTCTACTTGACATATCAACCGGGGCGGTTTTCGTGACGCGTTCTGGGAGATGCCTATGGTTCTAGGTTATAGCAACTATAATGGAAATACTAACTATAAATTTTTTTTAGGTGGACCTGGGTTCGCCCACTTTCCGTGAGATGCCTTCTATCAGAGGGATAGAGGCATGTTTTTGTGTCACAACTCTAAAAAGCACTATGTCACTTCTAGTCAAGCGCCTAGTCAAAAGTAGCCAAAAAAATGGGATTTACTTGACAAATTTGAGTTTGTATCACCGAAAATTTTTCATTTTTTGCAAAAAACGCAATTTTCTGCAGGCCCTAAATAAAAAAAATTTCAATGTTCCCATTTTATGCGCCCTTAAAAATAAAAATAATTTCACTTTTTTTTTGACAGCCGGTCGCCCCTTTAGACTAAGCGACCCAGGTTTTCCGTTAAAAGATCTGAAAATTATTTTTCATTGTTTTTCTCTAGGAGTCTAACTTTGTGGCGTGGCAACAAGATGTTGTTCGCTTTTATAGGACTAAAAAAAAATTGCAGTTTTTGCAGTTTTTTTCGATTTTTGGATTTTCTATTATGCTATTTGGTGGGATATTTTGGATTATAAGTAGAAGAAAACCTGGGTTTAACCGGCATGCCCCCCCCTCTTTATATCTCCCCCCCCTTTTTTGTCAGTATATCATACTACGTATGATTTTGCAATCCTAACGGAGAAAAGCCACTCCCTGTGGTCCAAACTGCATTTATCTAACAATTTGGTAGTGTGTCTCGAAAAATCTCGCAAAATTTTCAAATTTCGAATTTTAATTTTAATTTTCAAATTTCAGATTTTAATTTTTTAATTTTTCAATTTTCAAATTTTTTTGGATTTTCCTGAGATTTCAGGTTTTTTCGTTTGTGAAAAAAAATTTTCAAATTTTTCGGGTTCATCGGTTTTTAATTCTGGATCTACTCTACAGATTCATCTGTATTTTGTTAATGAGATTCGTTGATCGGTAGTTGGGGGTTTCCCCATGTGTATATCAACCTGTAACGTATGAAATGTTGTTTTGCGTACTACGTAAGCTTAGTAAGACGACGCTAGCTCAGGGGATATTAGACTGGTTCTTTACGTAGGTTAATGATTCATCCCCTTCGCTAGCGTCTATTTTATGCAGTCTTAAGTCTATTCTTTGTAGTTAGGCTTAAATAGCTATGTTAGGTGTTAGTGTAGTTATGTAGCTTAGTATGGTACTTAACTATACTTCTTCTGTTTTGTGTTTCTTTAATGATTCTTAGTAGTATAATATGTCATTATCTTTTTACGTATCTCCCGCAGGATAGAGCCGCGAATTTTTCTAGTATACTGTAGAGCCTAGGATCTTTTTGGCTCCTTAGTACTCTCATCTTCCCAAAGAGTTTATTATAAAATTCTATAATGTCTTGTTGAACGAAACAGACATCCCTGTGAGTACATAAAAAACAATCATTTTCTTTATCAACTAACTTGTGTAATTCCTTTATAACTTCTTGTTCATCGTAATGTTTCATTTACCCCGCCCTCAAAAATTTTATTATTCTATTCATCTCAGTTAAGTCTTGTTTAGCTTTCATAGTTGTATACTTATAACTTTAAAAACGTAGAAAGCTGTAATTAAGAGTAGTATCACTATTATCTTATTTATTAATGTCTCTCTATAGATTCGTTTAGTTCTAATATAGGAAGCTCTATCCCTTTATAAGTCTCTAAGGAGATTACCCTGTCTATGTATATTGTATCCCCACATTTTAAATCATCTATTCTTACGAACTTACACCTATTACAGTCACAACCCATATTCCCATCAGTCCACCAATATTCGTAAGGTTTGAACTTGTCTGTATCGTTATTATCTGTATGCGGCTTAAAGTAGAACTGTGAGCCTTCTTCTATAGAGGAATCTTCGTATACAAAAGGCTTATAGTTCATAAAGTCGCCGTAATCATACGTCCCTTCTATTCTAACTCTAACTTGTATTCTATCACTATCTATTTCTTTCATCATTAAAAAAATACTGTGTCTTCCCCAAAAACTCTACATAACTCTTCAGCTATCTTTAATCTTTGTTCAATATTTTTATTTTCTAGATATTTGATAACTCTTAGACTGAAATCTTTTATTAGTTCATTAATATCTTTATATTCAGAGCTATCATCGTTTAATAGTTTATCAATCTTATCAGAATCAATATCTACATTTGTAAATACAACTCTAGTTTGATCAGAATCTTCTATAGTAATTTTAGTCATTTAGTATTTTACTGAGTATTGAATAATAAGTATAATACAATAGCCCCAGCAATAGTAGATACGTATAGTATTAAAGTTTTTATGTTATTTTTAGTCATTATAGTTTAAAGATGTAGTAAGTAGAGAGTACAAACAGTGTAACTCTAACTCAGTTACTTATTAAATTGTTATTATATGTTTCAATGATTTTATCACGAAGTTCATCTTAATTGCTTTGATGATGAGTTCAGTATACTCATCTTCTACAGGGTCTTCTAAAAATACAGTTAATCCAAAACATCTGTCTGACATAGTCACCTCTTTTTGTTATATAGTTATCACTTATAGCTGATTAGCTAAATCATTGCCGAATGTATTTCTAAAATTTTTCAAGAATCGTTTTTCGTTCTCTTCTGTTCTCTGTTTTGATTCTAAATATTTCTGACATAAGTGCCATGTTCCGTTAAAGTACACAACACATGATAAGTCTTCTATACTTGAACAATACTTACAAGTATCACTGTCTTTTACATATATGACAATTCATATACTTAATTACCTCCCTACCTTTTCTCGTAATTTGGCTCTAATGCTGGATAGGAACTATCCTCTCGTGTCTGTTCAAATAAATCTGATACTTTGTATTTACGTTCGTCAATATTAATACATGCTATAAGACGCTCTTCAAATATGTCAGACCCTGTATCTAATTCCTTCTGATTGTCTGACCACACGTCGATAGTAATAACATATCTATTCTGATGATACCCTCTTACAAATCCTCTCTCGTCTTTTAATCCTGAGTAGCATGGAAATGACTTCTCTACTGGGAGACTGTACATGAACATACTCCGATTACAGTCACAAGGATAGTTACCATCTTCCCATATGAATAACGAACGATCAAGATCGTCTAGATCAACATCTGTCTCATAAGTATAAGTAGTACGTTCCCCCGTTATCACATCTTTAAAGTGTATACATAATATTATATTTCTTCCTCACATTGTTTTATTGCAGTTTCTAACTCCCCGATACTCTACAGCATGACTCCGCATTGTGCTTCTAACGACTGTTTCTTGTCTTCTGACAATTTACTCTTCTCTACCAGATTGTACATGTACAAAAGGGGTTCAATCTCACTAGTGTCGTAGACATATGAGTCTATAATCGCCGCTTCCTCCTCAATACACTCATATATCTGTAGTCTTAAAGCTTCAATGCGCTTCCTACTCTCTATGCGTAACGGCGGCCCCGTCGTAAGTGACGACATGTCAAACTCTAATACTTCATACGCTGCATTAAGTTGCGTAAGAAAAGACTGATGAGCTAATAGTTCTTTTACTTCCATGTGGTTATGTAGGAAGAATACGATATAGTGTTTTAGTTTCTTCTATAAACTTCATATCATGAACACTGCATCTTATTCTTTTATTCCAATTGTTTTCTACTCGCTTAACGTCTTCCTTACTGATAGAGCTACCTTTTTTTATGTAGACTGGTCTATAGGTATCATCGCAATTGTCACAGTATATGCACAACAGTCCTGCGACCCCTTCTACTATATCAGCATCTCCTATATGATAATATGTTACTGTAGCAACGTGCCAACAGCAATTTGGGCAAGGGTCTACTACTGAGTTATAGACGCAATAAACGCGTCCAAAGCTGAACGCTCCGAATCTATGTGTAACAGTATAACTCTTACCTCCCAGCTCAGATGTCCTCGGCTTATTTATATTGTAACGTTTTCTTTCCTCTTCAGAAAACCGATCATAGTCTTCCTTAGGATCTCTCCATTTCGGTCGCATCTCCGACACGACTTTGTAGGGTTTCAATATATCGTATATTGTAATAGCCATTTTATATTTTGTTTTTATATTTTAACTGTGAAACATCACAATCTTCAAAGTTTATATCACTGCGTACGCCTAAATAAGTTGGTTGAAAAAGACTACCACCTCTATAGGCATATAAATAACGAACTTCGATTATTGAGTTAACTTCCGGTATCTCCTTGTTAGGTGGAATTGTTGCATTTCCCACACTTACTTGGCCTTCTTCAGTAGTAACTGAGATTGCAACACTTCTCTTATTATTGATTTTTGTAACGATGACAGAGGCAGTGTTGTAGAATTTAAATTTTACATGATCCCCTTTACTATTCGGTCTACCGGCTGTATAAGGAGAAGAATGTTTTTTGAATACGATACCCTCAGTCCCAGATTCTTTTAATCGATCGTATAGTTGCTGTTTCTCTACTTTTGTTTTAGCTGTACTAACTACATTGATCGGATGCCCGAATCCTAAACTCTTAAGGATGGAGAACCTTTCAGAATATTGTAGCTGCCTTAAGTCTATATTGCCGTATTCTAACATATCAAAGGCAAATAACTCTTCTCCGACGGCTTCTCCATCTATTAGATAAACACTACTATTAGACCTTGCACTATCTAATATAACTCTAGGTGCGCCGACAATGAGTCCTCTTCTATTAATAGCTACAGTAGTATCACTATTTTTAAGGATCAGCATCCTCCGTCCGTCATACTTCTCCTGTGCCCACCAACTATCATCGTTAATGAGTCTATCTACTTCTGATTCTTCAATAAAGTTTAATAACTGGCATTGAACACCAGTATCTCTTGATTCTACATCTGTGTTAACGTATTCTACCCCACCTTCGCCTACTGTATAACCTTTTGACGTTTTGCTATTTATAAGCTTGTCGAATATCTTTTTAGCTTTAGTATACTCAATAGGAGACTGAGTTTTAGTCCCTGTCTTAAGTGTATCTCCCCGACGACCGTAAGCAAAGTTCACAGTAAAGGAATTATCACTAGCTTCTTCTAAGGAAGCGTCATACATTTTGTCACTATTGCCTTTATTGTAATATAAAGTAACTCTTTCAGATTTCATAACTGTTCACCATTAACCCATTTTCTCTGTAAGTCAGAAGCTACTTTCCGATGTTTCAAAAATAATAATGCTCTGCGCTCATCATCAACACAGGAGTTTGTCCCGGCAAGTTCTGCATCTGCAAAACGTCTTTCGGCTAATTTCTTTGTAAAAAATTGAAGCCCATTTTCAAGAGCATTTTTGATAAATACTGCGTATTTGTGATCATACACAGTTGCTATCCATTCACTAGCCCCATCCCCGTCATGAGATTGGTCACTGCCACAATCAATGAGGTTGTAACATTCGTTGTTGTTATCTACTATTATTTGTATATTCATGTTATTGTCTATTATTACTAAGTAATTGTTTCTCTTACTAGATACATTTCGTGCCTCTCTCTTGTGTACTCAAGTATAGCTTTTGTACTAGCCTTTAACCTTTTATCTATAACGTCTACTGAGAAGTTAAACTTTAGATCAGAACGTAGATATCTGAGGTTTTCTATTGTATCTCCTTTAACTAAGTTTATAGTTCCTTTTATAAAATCTACGTGAGCAAAGTTTTCTTCATCCTCTCTTGTTAAAAAAAAGTATCTAAAATCTTCATTCATTAGTATTATAGGATAATCTTCTTTTAGAAACTCTCTTATTAATCTTTTATAGGAAGTTTTATTTACTACTTCTAATGTGTCCGCAGAAAAAAGTGCTTGTTCTTTTACTGTTAATTTAAATTTATCGTTATTTTTTAAATAGAAATCTCTATTTAACTCTCTATAAATTCTGTCTGTATGTTTCACCATCGTTGTATAACTGTGTTGTACTATAATTAATTTCTTAGTTTAGGATATCTACAAAAACATGTATACGCTGTAGATTCATCATACTTACTTAAGTCTTCGATAATCATATTTACAACACTGTCAGTTTCTCTCTCTCTAATCAAGTTTTCTATAGGTAGGGGCGGTAATTTAAATGAACACCCCGTTTCCAGTACAACTTTGTTGTACTCGCAGCTACACTTTTTAACGATTTTCTTATCATGTTCAAATAAACTATTTAATTCCTTACTAAGAGTGTTCACATGGCCATATAGCTCTATATGTGGGTGTGGGAATAGACACTTCTTATTAAAACATTCATCAAGTTTATATCCTCTAATGCCTCTCTCATTTATAGAGATATGTAATCCTCCTGTTTTTCTCTTGTTATTCATTGGATCTGTGAATGTAAAATCCTTTAAGTCGAATTCTAAGAATCCAAATTCGTATTTAATGTCTGTAGCTTTGTTTTTCATTTTATAAAATGTGTATACCTTCTGATGACTTAACTACATTATAGTTGTCCCAGCAGTACCAGGCATATTCTGTACGATCACTTTTATTGTTAACGAACTTGGGTCTTTTACTCAGTACAAGTAATTTGTTCGGAGGAGTAATCCTTTTCCACCAATCTTTTCTCTTTTGGCTGCCTAGAAAGTTTATTCTTAATAAGTAACATACAGTTTTAGCCTCTGATAGACTTTTTTCTAAGAACTGTTGTGCCAAACTGTAAGGAGGATTAGTTACGATCAAATCAAACTCTTCTTCAAACGTTGTAGTTAAGTAGTTTATGCCTTCTAAAAGTTCACAGTAATGTTTGTCAGGAACCTCAACACTATTATAAATAGAACCGTTACCTTTACATGGTTCTAAGAAGCTGTTTATCCTTCTTAAATCTAAACAATCTATTAGTGACTTTACTGTGTAAGTTGGTGTTGGGTAAAAATCATTTGCTATTCGCATATCGCACTAAAAAAATCTTCATCAATGTGTTTCTCAGCCTTTTTCTGCAGCTCAACAAGTACTTTATCAAGGTTAGTATCTACAGCTTTTGCAAGACCGTATATACTATTTATATACCCTGCCCAGTACTTTCCTTTATACTCTAGCCGTACCATTAATTGATTCTCTTCACCATGTTTTTTTAAGTATTCAATAAACTTGTCTCTACTTTTGATCCTACTCATTATTCTTTTTCCTATGAGACTGTATACGATCTCCATCTATCCATCTTTCAGCTCTATGTTGTAACAATCCTAACATCACGTGTAATTCAGTCTCTTCTGCGCAGGCTGTCTCAGAATCCGTTCTAAGGGAACCAACCCATGTATTCTCCTCTGTATAATTTAATTGTAACTTCATATAGTCATCTTTAACATACTTTTCTAAGTATTCTTTGAAGTTTGTGTAAGAAGGTCTTGTGACTATAGGTTTAGAAAAACTAGGACTAATCCTAATACTATCTACGCACTCCTCAGCTTTTATCTTAAGGGAACGTAATACGTCTGCAAGTTCTGTCCCGTTTTCAAAGCACCCGCCATTGTCAGTCCCAAGTATTCCTTCCCAGTAATCATCTTCAGAGTATTTTAAGTACAATCTCATGTGATGTCTTTGACCGTATGTTTCTAAATAATTAATAAACTCTTCAAAAAGCATTTTTCCTCCTATAAATGTTTAATCTATGTTATTTTTTTATCGCATAATACATCTTTTTTAGTATTAATATATTTAACTTTCTCACCTGTAAGAATGTGTAATGCAAGCATCATTCCATTTACTTTACCACGCATATATGGATCATTACTAAAACATGTACACGCATCAATTACATCTTTTAAATTATCTATATTTTTTTTATTTATACAAAAGTTTTCTTCTAATTCATTGTTCATAATAAAACTATTTTACTATTGAAAAACTATTTTGTCTAAATTATAATACAGCTTATATAAATCGTCATATGAGTAAAATAACTCATTATCAGAATATAATTCGACAAAAGAATGACCTTCATGTATCATTGAAAATATTACTGAGAGTGCTTCTTTATAATCCTTAAGTTCAAGACTGAATGAACCTCCTTCTTCTGTATAAGAGTAATTGAAACCTATTACTTCGTACATTACTGTAATATTTTATACATGCGCAGTGGGAAGGTTTGCACTTCCAAACCTCTCCCCGACGGAGTGTTCCGCAATTGAACTACACTGCGCATGTACAAGTATATATGTTATTTAAGTACTTCTAATTCTGTAGCTGCATATGTACACATTTTTGTATCACATTGTCCGTTGAAGCTGCATAGAATATCCTGATTGTTAGGGGATTTTGGTTCTATGCCTACAACAGTTCCTATTAGCCCAAAATTATCTACATATGCAATAACCTTAACCTTATCTCCAACTTGTATACCTTTTTCAGTTGTAAGTTCTTTACTATGTGTTATGACATTAAGAGCTCGGATTAGCCCATCAGCAACACCCCGTGCGTATGGATCATAGTCGTCACACTTACAACACTGTACACTGACTATTTCCTTTAAATCTTCTATTCTTTTCTCATAAATATTCTGTTCCATCATTTATTCCTCACTGTTCAATGAATTTAATTTAGGGTTTAACCCCGGTGCCTTGTCGCATAACCATGTATTCGGGGCTTTGACGTACTGCGGGTCCTCCTCAGTTAAAACGGCTAAGGAAAAGATCATCCCGTTTGCCATACCGTGCATATAAGGGTCGTAGTCATAGTTGCCGTGACAACATTGTATGCCTATCATTTCTTTTAAGTCCTCTATTCTTTTCTCATAAATATTCTGTTCCATTTTCTATTTCAATAGGCTTAGCTTATATACTTCTAAATTTTGTTGTATATACACCAATAACCTTTATGTGTGTGTATAGGACCGTGGGAATGATCTACTCTTTCCCATGTGTGTTCATCAATAAGCTCTAAAGAATATGCAATAGCGCCCTCCTTGATGTCCCGCTTGTCAATTACATTTTTCTTTTCGAGAAGGAGCCCGATAAATAACAAGCCGGCTTGGTTTAAATGCTCCATACACTTAGTAATTATAGTCTTGGCCTCTTCTCGTTTTATATGTTGTAAGCAATGGAGAACAAGAATAAGATCGAACTTACTTTGCCATATATATTCTCTAAAGTCTAATAGTTTAGCATCTATACCTGAGTTGATAGCCTTTTGTATTGCAACTGGATTGATATCAATTGCAGTTGTAGTGTATCCATTGTCCTTCAGGAATTTTGAGTCGATTCCACTACCGCATCCTATATCTAACGATGCTTTATTTTCGATTGGCTTGATGTATTGCGTTAGTAGAGGGCTAATTCCTTGGACATCGTAGAAGCCGTCTCTTGAGTAGCTGAACTTATTCTCTAATATTTTATTTTTCATTGTTATTAAGTGTATTTAGTTTAGGGTTTAACCAGGCATATTTGGTAATATAAGTGTACGGTACGAAATTGAATTTGAAACGATTACTTTCAGCTTCACGCATAGATTCATATGTTTCTTTTAGATCGACTAGTAATTCAGGAACATAAGTGCGTATTCTTTCAAGTAAGCTTGTATACTGCTCTTTACTACTACAGTATTTTCTACTATAGTATGCCCGTCTTGCCGTTGTAGAGTCATATATGGGAAAGCACCCCCGCGTAGTATTTCCTATGCGCTTTATCATTCTTTCTTTATATTTTTCTAAAGACGCGTTGTATTTATCTATGTAGTCGTGTAACTGCTCATCTACATTTTTACCGTCAAATGTTAAGTACTCTTCAGAACCATTGTCTAATACTATTTGATTTCCCCTAGCTGTGAAATCCCCGACTATTACGTATTCTCCGTTACTTAGCTCTACTATCATGCCTGGGTAGTATACTGTGTCTGAAGATGTGCCTATCCATTGTAAATTAAGTGATTCTATGTTTTCCTTTTTAAGCATATTAATACCTCGTTATATATTATCTAATAGTGTACAGTTTTCTACTTCATCGCAATACTTGTTATTTAAACAGCAAAACCTTTCTTTATTATCCGGGTATGTGCAGATGTAGGCACGGACTTCGTCTATTACGTCTCCATTACTATCGCATGTAAGGTACTCATCATATTCTTCATAGTCACAATCCCAGTAATTTATTAACATGTAAATACCTCTTTCATACATGGCTGTACTTCGTTACATTTACCTCTGTATACACACTCTTGAACCATATACTTAGACAAGTCAGGATCAACGGTTCTAACCTTGTCTTTCAGTGCTAACATTACTTTCCTTGTTTCTTCGTGAGTTTTGTTACACAGTCTCTTCCTAGACATATTTATTAGTGCTTGGGCATTCAACAGCATACCGTGATTAACTGGCGTGTATCTATTTTCGTTAGTAGTACCGCCTCTGTCTTCTCTATTACTTGTAACGAAGTGTTCTACACCTATTTTGTGTCTTACAAAGTGTACTGATACAAACGTTAATATCCCTATCATCTCTACCCAGAACAGCTGCGTTCTTACGGGAGAGTGTTCACACATGTATATTTTGTCTAAGCTTATCTTAGACTGACCCTTGTGCATAGTCATTTCGCAAGCCCGTCTCATTAGATTTATATTAGTCAGCTTCTCTACATTTATTTTAAAACTGTTCATACTTTATTAAGTCCTCTTTATAGAGTAATTTATTTCTTTAGAAGTTCTGTCTAACCATTTACTAATCATCATATGTATTTGCTCGAACGCATCTTGAGAAATATATTGATCTTGTAAACTGACAAGCATTGTCATAATGTGTGACAGCGTTGTGTATGTTGTTACAAGTTTGTACGCCTCTACAGAAAATTCTACGTGCGTAATGTTCGGATCTTCACTTGTCACAATATAACCATTTTCTCCATCGTCTTTTAAGAAGTTTGTGTTGCTTGTCGCCATAGTATTTAATGCGCCTCTATTTTGTCTTCCTTTCAGTTTATAATAATATGATTTTCCCTTTCATCCAGTTATGAAGTTCAAACCATGATTCAATGCTTATCTCTTTTAGATGATTAAGTTCATCCTCAGTATAATAAGATTCTATATAATACTCCCTATCACCGTAAGGTATCGGTTCTAAACTGTTACATTGATATACTTCTGTGTAATGCCCCTCGCACCGGAACGCTGGTTCTGCGGCTCTAGATGCAGGAAAACTTGTTGTTTCGATAAAAATATGCCCATCCTCAAACTTACGAGTAGATGGAGCTACCTTACCCCAACAAGGATACACAAGATTTTCCTCTCCAGAGAAGAAGTGGAGGAATGTGCAGTGGGCTTTGTACCCATCACCATTATATGGTGTATACGACTGATGAACATGTCGAGCTTGTATCTGGGGTCGCGGAGCGAGTTTACACATCTTTGTCGGTAATGCTGAGTAGTTTCTCATAGTTAGTTTTTAGAAAGGCAGAGATACCAACTTTCAGTTTCTCATTCTCAGCTAATAAACCTTGGTATTCTCCCATTCAACTTTAATTCTGAGTGTTCTTATTTTCAAGACGGTACCTGTAGTGCTGCTGCCTTGGATCAACTCCAATAGGGTACTTTTTTTTAAGCTTCGAAAGTTTCTCATCAAAAGAACTTTTAAGATCGATGTCTAAATGTCTTAGGAGTCTAAATAAGTGAAATACGACATCGGCAGCTTCGTGGCTAACAGCAAGTCTCTCATAATCGGAAAACTCATCGAAACTAGTTTTTCCTACACAGTAATCGGCTAACTCTCCTAGCTCAATCATTCCCCAAAGTGCTAAATCTGATGGACCCTCATTCCATCCACGCTCTGCGCAGAATGAAATAATATCATCAGTCATTAATTCTATAATATTTTTACTTAACATATTTAATTTTCTACCTTAACGAATAGGATACCCTCTAAAAATGATTTTATTTTCAAACTAATATAAGGTACCTGTTTAAAATTATAATTGTTTTTAAAGCACGTTGTTCATTGTCATAGTATTTAATCTATTTCTACTCTTAACGGATAATGAGTTTTTTTTCCAAACATACTAGTACTATCTTTTTCTTTTCTTATGATGAAAGAATCTTTATTTAGACTTACTGTAAGATTAAATTCATTATCGACAAGGTATAAACCGACATCCCCGTATTTTTCTAAATAATTGTTTAGTATTTCTATTACTTCGCTAATTTTAATACTGTCTATTAATTTAAATTCCCCTTCTATAGATTTTTCTGCATCTTTTATCGCATCATCTAATAATGTTCTTTTTTTCATTTTATGTATCCTCCGAATCTTCAAGGTGCTCTATACTAAACCTGTAGTTCCGTTGATAATCATCAATAAATGATCCTATTAGGTCCTTAGCCTCATCCAATGTTTTATAAGGTCTGCATTTTACGTTGGGATTTCCAAGTATCATTGCAGATATTATTAAATCATTTCTATACAAGCACAATAGCGGCTTGCTTAGTACATCTGTGGTTATAGCTATTTCAACACCCACTCCAAGTGATGGGGTAGAGACTTCTGCTATAACTATGTCAGCTTCTCGCAACCAGGCCATGTCTCTTTCGAATATTTTCCCTACACTCATAGATTCTCCGGCGGACGTTAAATTACTATTTCCTACATGCTCTGTAAGAACATTCCCGAAGCCTGTTAAATACTCTATTATTTCTTTATAGATATTAGTGTCATCCCTGCCACCTCTAATTGATCCTGCAAAATATATTTTCATTATTATTTTTACCTTATTTGTAATCTACGTGGAATATGATCAACTCCGTTATCACCCCACCTACTGGTGAAGCTATCTTCTTCTATAGAAAACGAGTCTTCAATGATATTAACTGCCTCGTTGAACTCGTGGTTAGTATAGTAAACTTCAAGATCACCGTGTTTCTTCATATAGCCATTTAGGACTGAAATCATCTCACTGATCTTAAGACTTTTGCACGGATGAATTTTCTGTCCTACAGCTTTGTAATATTCTAGTCTCTCTTCTAATGTGTCAAGCATTGTTATCTTCCTCTAGTTCTATGCACCATCCACGCGTTTTTACCTTGTCGTTGTTATATTTGTGTATGTCGCGACGTTCTTCTATGGTATGGCGAATCGCCGTGCCTCTGCTATTTACCATCTCAGGGTGTTCACAGAAATACAGTGTTTTATTAAATTCAGGAACATGTTCATATTCTTTCCGTTCTTCTACTAAATACTTACACCCGTTACAATATAGATTAGTTACTTCTACAGTTTCTCTAGTCGGTCCTATCTTCAACGTGACTTTGATAGGCTCAACTGCTTTTGTTTCCGATGTTTCATAGTATCTAACTTTTTGTTCTAATGTGTCAAGCATTACTCCCACCCAAGTAAATCGGTTGTGTTCCTCAAAACTGAGGATAACTGATTTGATATTCCAAATCGTTTTTTGTTGATCTCTATGCTTTCTTGTATATCTCCATCACTATGGCGCATTGACGCTGCTTTCCAGTCGCAAAGCATTTCAATAATGTCTATAAGGTTCATACAGTTTACCGGACTTTCTCGAAATGTTGCATCAGCTTCTTCCTGGAAATGCTCAGGGTGGTGCCTATTATTTGAGTAATGATGTTCAAGAGCGGATTTCATTCCTTCAAGACACTGTTTATATTTATCACTACCGTATGTAGTAATAGCAAGCATAGGTGTATATTTAACAAATGTAGATAACTCAGGATCGCTGAGTTTTGATTTATCATGCTCTTCCGAGCGCATAATTAGCTCAGTGATAACTTCATCGATTAAGTTCCTGACATTTATGACGTGTTGTAACGTTTCGTAGTTTGTGATTTTTTCTTGTGTATTCATTTTAATTATTATAGTGATAAGAAGTCGTTATAGCTTTGTTTACATGCTTGACAACCGCACTCTCCTTTGCAATCCAACTGGCATTCATTTGAACAAGTACACAACACGTTAAAATAATAACCGTGTGGCGGGTAACGTTTCTTACGATCTATCATCGTGAAACCGCCTACCCATCTAGAAATCATTTTCTCTATTTTACTGACGGCTGCTTCTCTATCTAATAGTAATGCCGTTTTTACTATATCTCTACTTAAATCGTTAATGTTTTTGTACATTTTTTGTGAACTTTAGCAGTGAGGACAATAATTAGAGTCCTCCGCTATATGGTACATGGCGTGACACGCGGGGCAGTCATACCATCTATTGAATCGCTCATCTCCTTCTATACTTTCGTCATATTGAATTATAGTCTCTTTTTCGAATATTCGTTTTATGTTTTTAATCAAGTTCACGTTATTACCTCTTAAATGAGAGCCATTTTTTTGATAGTATGGCTACACATTTTTCGTATGTTTCTCCTCTTTTGTTAGTAATATTCAGTTCGTTATTAATAGAGTCGAGTAGCAGCTTAGCCCTTTCTGCCTTGTAGTCATGTTTCTGAAACGACTTTGTCGGATCTGATTGTGAATCCGCGGAAGAAGAGTTTATCGAACCCTGTCCAAGGTAATCTAGTGTAGATAGGATCCAACCTGCATGCATGTGAAGAGCGCTCCTAGTGTTTTCACTATGTGCGTACTCCCGCAGAGTTGATAGGGCAATTTCTATTGATTGTAATAGATCCTTGTTATAAATTATAGAACTTACTAGTTTCATAAGGGCAATGTAGGGAGTTTCATTCGAACGATATCCTAAATCTACTTTATCTAGTCTTACTTTCCTATTAGTGTTTATTACTGCTATGTCTTTACGACCGTTGCCTGTTGTGCGCCCTGTGTAAACTTCTACCATACCGTCTTCTGGGTCACTTATTACTTCTAGTTCAAAAAGTTTTTTCATGTAATTAATTTTAATCTATATTCTAATAAGACGTCACTGTCTGGGCATGTTATAGAACACTCATACTTTTTTTCTAACGCTGCTAGTAATACTTTAACATATGGCCACATAGTTGTAAAGGCAGTACAACATAGTCCCTCAGGAGTTTTTTCATTCATAATAAAAGTATTTCCTATACGGTGTCCTCTTGGGCAGTTATTTTTTCCGTGTTTATTTATTATAGTAACTTCAACACTGTTGTGCGCATTTATTTCGTACCATCTTTTTGGTATTGGATCATTATTATTAATATTGGTGATATAACCAGTTTCTTCGTGCTGTATAGTTTTCATTTTTTATAATGAAAAATTCTTTTTACGTGAAATATAAAAGTTTTTTAATTTACTCATATATTCAGATAAAAAATCAGAACTATTTTCTTTTTCATTAATGTTATCGAATTCAATTTCTAGTGTACCGTTATAACCATAACCACCCTCAGCAGAAATTGTTAACTCTGTATCGTCTTCGAATACTATGCATATTTGTGAATTACTATTTATAATATAACTTTTAATTGTTTTTCCAATAATATTCTCTATTTCTTCCATGCTAATTTATTTAAAAACCTCTTTTAATAGTTTAATGATATCCTGCTTTCTATATTTGGTTGCCCAGTACCCAGCGCTCCTGTCATAATCAGATGCATCGTATATATCCCCGCACTTTGTGCACTGATACACATCGATATCTGTTGTGAATAGTTGTGTAGTATTGATTACTATCACCTGTCCACCACCGCATTGGAAATGCTTATCCCATAACCCCAGGGTTCGAATTTCCTTTGTAGTAAAGTATTCTTTTTTCACCTAATTACTAATTCCCCAGTAGCTGACATGTAAGTCACAATTCTAATTATCCTAGCTGCAAGGCTTAAGCATCGGCTATCCTCAGGATCAAACCTACGTTCGAATGCTTCACATGATAACCATGAATCTAGATCTTCCATTCCAGTCTCTCCGAACTGTTTTGTGTTAGCGATTGTTATCAGGTCATCTAAGTCTTCTAAAATTATATTATTGTCTTTATCGTACCATTTCATTATATATAAGCTCCTGTATCTCTAAAAGATTGCTTTTCTTTGAGAAGTAAGCTGCTACGAATACGCTGTACCGCCTCATTGAATATAGTTGTATCAATTTTACCGTGGAAAAGTACTTCTGCACCAGCTGTCATCGACACTGCTTTTTCATCTACAGTGACCCTGACTGGTAACCTCTCCGTCCCCCATGTAGTTGTTAAGAAGATAACTATCTTCTCACTATTTGCCGCTATAAGGGCTACTTCGTTGTCTCTTATTGCTACTCCTGGTATTACAATCATTATACTATTTGTAATCTAAGTGGATAGTTATAAGCTCCGTATACAGACCCGGAGGATATTTGTTCTTCCATTAGTACAAAGTCGTCTTTTTTAAGTCTTATTATATTTCCAAATTCAAAGTTAGTCGCGAACAGCTCTATGTCTCCGTGTTCATCGAAGTGATTTTTCAATAGATTTATCACTTCGCTTATGTGTATACTATGGAGTTTGTGGATTTCAATTCCATTATCTATAAAATACTTACGGCGTTCTTCAAGTTTGTCCTTGTTATTATTCACTATTCTGTACCTCTGTTAATACTCTTAATGAATTACATACTGAGATAAACTTTTCCTCATCCTCTGATGTAGCACTTTCTAACATTAGAACTCCCCCGATTAAATTGGGGACAGTATCCGGTTCAAGTGTATACTTCATTTGTGCAAGTTTTATGCCCAAAAGTTTACCTCCAAGTTTGCATAGTTCTCCATATAATATGTTCATAGAGTAGGCGTGGGGTTTACTTGTTTCCCGTTTGATATATTCATCTGTTTCTATTATGTCTTTAGTATTTCCTGTCATTATCTGCACCATAAGTCCAAGAAGTTTTTTGCTGCTTCGTTTGATATACTATATATTTTTTCAAATGGATCCTCAGAATTCTGTCTTTCAGCTTCATCCTGAAAAGCCACAGCGATATTTGCCTGATAACTGTAATAGAAATCAGGATCTTCCTTTATTGCTTTAGTTAATATACGTACTGCTTTTTCTACTTCTGTTTCTACGACTTTTTCGATGTTACCGTTCATTGACCTAAGGAATTCTTCTATGCTCCTATCGACTTCATAAGTTTTTTCTACACTGTCATCTACGAGGATTAGGTAGCCGGCTTCTTCAAACAAGCTGGTTTTGCTTGTTATTGACCATAACCACAAATCCTTATGTATACAAATGAACTTTGGTGTGTACCCAAACTTTCTTTGTAAAAACTTTATTATATTTACTATTATTCTATTAAGCATTCTGTTTGTAAATTGACATCTAAGATGTCCCCATATTCGCTTGTTATTACAACATCATGATCTATATGTTTATTTAGGAAGTCTTCTATTTCCCAAACGCAATTATTTATACCTAATGCATGTACTTCAACAGAATGGAAGTTATTCTTTATAAGTAACCTGTTAGCAAAATATAATTGTCTTAATACCTCCCCACCGTACGGAAACCAGTGTGGGGATTGATCATCACAGGTCTTACAGTAATATCCGTAATATGTAGACATATCTTCTCCTATTAATTAAATTATCGTTATGAATCCTGAATGAATTTTCTTTATTAGCTTTATTTCGTTACCGTCGGCAATACCTACAGCTTTGATTTCTATACGAAAGTAATCACTGAATTCGCGCTTCTCTTTGTATAATATACCCAACATGCTTATTAGCCATGTATCCACTAACGTTGCATGACATTTAAGAATACCATCTTCATAATGCAGATTCGTAGCGTATCCTTGTGTTTCGCATACCCCTCTTGGGGGTTTTATAGGCAAATCATTTTTATACGGTTTTAAGTATCTTATTCCTTTTAATGGGAATCCTTCGATCTGCTCTGCACAATCTTTTAAGCAGTCTTCACTGTAATAGTACCCGTCATTGTTTCCGGTCTTTAGTATAGCTATTTCATAAGTTTTTTCTTTATCCATAATATGTATCTAACTTTTTAGCATATTTACACTCCCTAACTTCTATGCCAGAATGTTGGGTTTTTTTCGTGGCATATTAGTATCTTATCAGAGTAGTCTTTTTCGACTTGTTCAGGCGTAACGCCTCTTGATTCTATAAGTTTTATATACTCATTGTATGGATACTTGCGCCTCTTAACCATTTCCCACGTAGGCATCAATTCTTTAGCATACCTGTAGGACTTGGGATCTTTAAGCCAGCGCGGTATTCCTACTGAGATAATTACAACCCTATTTGTATCTAAATTTTCTATATTGCCAAAATACGATGTTTCCATTGTTACACTTTTGGGCCCTCTAAAACGTTATCAGTCCAATAACTCTTGTGACCGTCAGGGTGGACGTATGTTTCTAGTAATCTAACTCTTCCATCTATTAGCCGACGATTCTTTTCTATGCGATATTTATTATAACTGTCAGCGGCAATCGGTAGTATTAAGGTATCGATTCTTTTGTTAGCCACAAAGAAAAAGCAATTGATTCCGTCTTTCCTTTTATCTATCATTAAGTCGCCTATGGATGTTTTTATCTTGGCGCGCCCAAACTTTGGGTCTGTTAGATCTATTTCATCATAAGTTTTTCTACCCTTTTCCGGCCAAGGGCACACTTCTTTATAGTTTTCGAAATCTCCATCGTCATCAACATGACGTTCAGTATAAACTCCGATTCTATGACCATTATGTTTATTCATGAAATAGTGTAGTCTGAATGATCTGTAAATAAAGCTTCCGTCGTTTTTATATTCGTCTATGTCTTCTCTTTCTATATCTGCTTCTGTTTTCCAAGGACACCAGGAATAAAACTTATCTAGAGCTATGAACTCCTTGCAGTCTTTGCATATACCATAATAACATGTTCCCATTTTATATTACCTCCTGTAATTAATTATCTTGTAGTTCCTTTAAACATTGTGGGCAAATTAAAACACCCGTGTTAACATAACACCTGGGCATAAATGTAGTTGACGTTACACTACCTGTTTCGTTCTTCGTAACAAACTCACTAGTTAGTATCCTGTAACCGCCGTAAAGATCAAGACCTACTTTTTCGGGATAAGTCTCTTCTATTTTAAGTATTTTTTCTTTATTCATAATACTTAGAATTATATAATTATTAGACATAGTAGTCAAGATTCTTACTTCCCTATATAAGCAGTATATCTGTATTTTGTATGGGTAGCTTACAAAACTATAGTAGCATAAAAAAATGATTAGGGTAGTATAAAAAGAGTAGACAAAAATATAAGTTAATGAAATACTAAAAGGAAACTGCAAGTATTTAGTTCCCTACAGAGGGGAGAAGGTGAAAAAAGTGACAGGAATTTTGATATTCATCGCTTGTATAGTAGCGCTGGCAGCTATATGTACAAAGTGTTGGAGATATATATTAAAAGTTGTATAAGGATAACTAAATGAAGATAAAAGATTTGCATAAGGAGTTGACAAAACTTCTTAACAACGGTAGAGGTAACTCTAACGTAGTAACATGGGATGATGTAATGGGAGAATACTTTGAGGTTGAGAGATGCCGCCTTCTTAATGGAGGAGAAGTAGAAATCGTATCTGGATTTAATGTGTACAACACAAGAAGTGATTCAGATAGTTATAGAGATTATTAATATGAACTGTGTAAACAAGAAGTATAAGATATTTAAGTTGAATGTAATAGGTAGTGCTGTAGTTTTAGAGGACCCCGCCAGGGGTTATTTCTATGAATCAAGAAAGAAGGCTGAAATGGACTTATCAAATGATGCACTTTATGAAGACGATACTTATGTTATATTGTGTGTGTATGATACATAGGAGGTTAGTAATATGAACTTACCTACAGGCGAACTGCTAATATTTTTTTGGGTTACGGGAATGCTTTTTACGGTAGGTTTTACTTTTAACGTTAAAGAGAATCAAAATATTACAATTCTTGATTCTATTGCTTATCTCTGTTCTTCGGCTATCCTGTGGCCGTTATTTCTTGGGGATAGGTTGGGAACATTCTTGATGGAAAGCAGGGATAAGATAGTTAATTCTATACGCGAGGGAAATAATGAGTGTTTATTCAACGATGCAGATAGAACGTTCTGATGCAATGACGGAGATACGCAATGCTTTATCAGACATTAGCAACAGACAGATTGCTGATGTGTTGTTCGCTTTATTCGGGGAGAAGATAAGATATAGTTTTTGGGTAGTCGATGAGTATGAGGAGCAAGATGAATGGGGATACCCAACTCAATATGCAAACGGCTGTTTTGATGTCGATAATGGGTACGTTTTTTTATGAAATCAAAGATTGAAAAAGTAAAGGAAGATATTGAAAAAAAAGTATATTATAGTTGTGTTAATTGTAACTACATCTGGGTAACGGATAGGGATAGGGACTGCCCAATGTGTGGAAAAAAAATGGATAGAATAGAAAAAAATAGCTAGATTTGTATATTTTGGAGAAATTTTATGAGGATGTTAGAACTTTTACGGGGGGATTGTTTAAGGCTAATGGATACCGTAGAAGACGGGTCTGTAGATATGATATTGTCGGACCCGCCAAGGGGAACAACAGCTTGTAAGTGGGACAGTGTTATACCTCTAGATAAAATGTGGGAACAGATAAATAGAATAATAAAGCCTAATGCTGCTATTGTAATTATGGGGGCTCAACCGTACACAACAACCCTTATCGCATCTAATATACGTATGTTTAAATATTCCTGGGTATGGGATAAGTTTCAAGTAACTAATTTTTTAAATAGTAAGAGACAGCCTTTACGTAGGACGGAGGATGTGTGTGTTTTTTACTCTAAACAGCCTACTTATAATCCACAGATGAAAAAGGGCAAGTCTTATCATATAAAGAGAACTCACACAACGGAAATTTATGGTAGGCAGCGCGTAAATGAGACAGTAAATGAAGGCACTAGGCTTCCAGATGGTATAATTAGTATACCCCAGGTTAGAGTAAAAGGGGGCCACCCGACACAAAAACCCGTAGCTTTAATGGAATATTTAGTTAAAACCTATACAAATGAGGACGATACTGTAATAGATTTTGCAGCTGGGAGCTTTACTACGGCTATAGCATGTATCAAGAACAATCGTAGGTTTATAGGAATGGAAATAGATAAAGACTACTTTAATGATGGAATTGGTAGAGTAGAAGAGGCTGTAAAAGAGTATGTGGAACATGCTGTGGGGGTGTATAATTTTAATGATGGGGAAGTTGTTTTCAACGATTCGAGAGAAGATAAAAAGCATTAAGATTAGTCACAGGAAAATAGTTTTTATTCTTGCTACTATCATATTAATACTTTTCAGTCTTAGCATAATATTTGTTGTAGGGGATAGTCGGGGAAGCAGGCACAATCAGGCTATATCAGAAGTAGGATCAAGCAAGGAACACAATATTCTTATAAGTGGTTATATTCAAGAGAAGCCTTCGTTATCGGTCGGTGGCTATTATAATGTTCCAATAAGAGTAGTTAGTATGCTGATACGGCAGATGTCAGAAAGGGATGGGATTGTACTAGAGGAACTTAGCAAATTTAGCTCAGAGCAACGGGATAATCCAGGCCATAAGTTACACGTTAAAATTGATAGTCCAGTTGAGAATTTGGAGGAGGATGTAGACTTAGTTAAACTTGCATGTACTATTGAGTATTGTATGTATGATAACATGTTGCTAACGTACAGCCTCAATTGTATGCTCAAGGAACCTATTTCACGAAATATACCATGGAAGGGTCGCTAAGATTTAAATATGTAATGGATACGTTGTTAAGATACAATGCAATGAGAACATGCCAATCGACTATAGGTAGTGTTCTGGCAACGTTTTTGGGTACACCGGATCATGAGGTTATTAATGATATTTTTATAAGTTATAATACTTGGAGAGGCAAAAAATATTTTAACGACATAAGATTTCTGATGGAGAATTGGATATGAATAGTAACGTAGTAAAATTATACGAAGAACAAGCCAAAGTGCTGTGTAATGATAAAATAAATGAACTAGCGAAAGCTTGCGAAAATACTTTGGAGAACTATATGGCTGATATGTTTATTATGTTTGGGCTTGATGCAGAAGAAACTATTCGCAGATCCAGCAAATTGTTTGAGAAAGCTAAAGAGCAAACATTAAACCATGCGTTATACGGAAAGGACTTTGTCTCTGACGAAGTTGAGTCTGACTCTAAAGAGGTAGAAAAACATTAAATTAGTACGGAGGTTGTATATCATGAATAGGAGTTATATAGTGGAGTTAGTAGAAGCTTATGAGGAAAATTATATAAAATTTGTATCTGGGTTGTATATTATGGCTGGCTTTAGTGTGAAGGGTGCCCGTCGCCAAGTTATTGAGCCACGGGATGGATAGGGCAAAAGGGGGTTTCTATGGAAGAAAAGGATTATCAATCATTGGATGCATTTATCAACGCATCAGAAGAAGTTAGACATACATTACAAAGGTATGGGAAGTACCGAAATAATCAGTCTCGACTGGGTGAACTTATAGCTAGGGTAATTGGCACGCCGGGCCATGTAGTTATTAATAACGTATATATAAGATACTATACTTGGAATGGTATCAAGTATTATAGCAAACTAGCAGCTATTAACGTTCCAAGAGAGAGTGAAGAGAAACCGAAGGAGCTAAGACCTGTACTAGCACATATAAGGAGCGTTAATGATTTAGGGATCAGTATGTATTACGAAGTTGTTTACTATGATGTAGGTAAAGATAAGTGGTGTTCTTATGCCGGCAGTAAAACATTTAATGACGGGGAATACGTAATGAAGTGGAAATATGCAGCTGAGTGCTTCTGAGAGGATGTATAGTTCTGATTAAAGTAAGAGTAGTCGGTGATGATATTTATTGCGGTGGGTCTGGGCGCAACAAGAAATCTTCATGCGGTGGGTGTAGCGGATGCGGTTCTTTGAGCGGTTTCTATTGGAAGTTTAGTGATGTAGTTGCACAAGATCTAAAGACAGTTTTTTACGATGACGAAGTTTTTATTAATAAGATAAATAATTTAAGTGGAGGTTGTTTATGAATGGTGATGGACTTTCGTATAAAGATACAAGTATAAAAATGGCCCCGCATTTTAGGTGCCCAGGGTGTGGTAGAGAGATGGTAGGAACAACGCTTAGTTTCTTACGTGGTATAGGAATGGTATATGGTATAGATTGCAAATATTGTGGATTTAATAGAGACATGGATCAGCCTGCTTATGATTACCTACTTGAAGAATATGAAATGGAAAAGACTCTTAGTGATTTGAAGGAGCCTGTTATGAGCCTATCCAAAATAAGAAACTTTACTGATATTGAAAGCGACGCATTAGAAAAGTTGGAATCAACGATGCAGGCTTATTTGTTAGCACAGAGTCGTAGTTTTGATTACAAGGAATTGGCATGGAGTAGTAAAGATTGTCAAGACTGCTTTGAAGTTAATGAGGCTATGCTTGCTTGGTTGTCTACCGACATGACTACTCAAAGCATATTTGATATTGCAACAAAGCTGCTAGAAGAATTGTCTATTTCTGTATATGAGACTGTACTATGTAACATTATATCGTTAATAGTCGGGAGCGTTAAAAAAGGAAATGATGGCAAGGTAGAGGGGTTTGTTGATGACACCACCATCAATACTAATGGATTATATGATGATAGGATTATAAACAGATGTCCATATATCTACAGCCTGGTTAATAAAGATAAAGACTTTGTGATAATATCTCCAGAGGGGCGCGAAGATGAAGTAGCGCAGCTTATCGACGATTGCGATGAAGACACTAGTAGAATAAAGTATTATACATATGATGAAATGTTCTTCGGTGAAAATTTTGATAAGTCTAGAAGAGTATGGTTTGTATTTGAACCGAAGAAGTCGTTCTATTTTAAATTAAGAGATAACAATCCGTATTTGAAAATAAAAAGCGTCGAAGAGGACAGAATGGGTATTGAGGTTGGTATAAACGTAATGTTTGGTATAGTAGATAAATCGTTGATGGAGATGTACGAAGTAGTTTAACCGTTATGATGGATTTTACAGTCAAAAAACGTGAAAGACCCGCTATGGTGAAAAAGGTTGAGAACATGGCGAAGATGTGCAAAAAGCGCGGTAAGGGCGGGCACATATCTGTAGTTTACAGGAAGGTCCTCAACAACATAAAGAGTGGGAAAAAAACTTGGGAAACAAGGTGGTATGTGAAGAAAATCCCACCATATGCTACTGTGCGGCCTGGCGATATTATATGGTTTAAGACGCCTGGTAATGCTATAGAAGTAACAGCTATTGCTGGGGAGGTTATATACAAGAAGATTAGCAGCGCAAAAAAGGCTGAAGAGCTGTGGGAGGCTTGGAAGGATAGAATCTGTATGCCTGACTCTTGGTTTAGGAACAGGCAGGGGTACGTTAAGTACATAACCTTTATAAAATTGAGGGAAGTTAGAGAAGTTCACATTGTAACTAATAAGAAATGTAGACTTGGCTGGCTTTCTCTTTAAGATAAATGAGTAAACTAGGTACTGATATATTTATAGCTATTTTAGGCATTATACTGTTTTTCGCAGCAGCATTATTGCTTGGACTTTTTGGATAATATGAAGATTAGAGAAGGTAATAACAGGAAAGAGCTTGCATGCTCGAAATATTTGGTTAATGGTGTAGTGAAAGATGTTCTTGTTCAAGAAGGACGCACTGACGAAGGGTACTGGATAGAAGGCGGGCTCACAGTTGTATTTGAAAGGGATGGCGAAGAGCATTCTATGATGTTTGGTTATACGGAACTTGGAGAGTGGGTAGAGGAGATTGATAATATATCAGTAAGCCCGATCGGCTACAAGAAGCTGTATGATAAGCATTTTGAACTCATAGATAGCGGTGTTATAAGTAAGCCTGAATTTGCAGAGCGGTTTGTTAAACTGGTCCCTGCTATAAGGGAAGCTGTTGCTTTAAACGGCGGTATTATGGATGTACAAGAATTAGAAGATCTTGGGTATTGTGTTGCATCTATATACGCGGCTGTTTATAATGAGAATGGTGATAGAGTTCTTGGGGTTGATCCGGAGAAACGTACAGTATGTTTAATAAAATAGGTGGTGATTTATTATGTTAGCGATTGGGTTATTATATTTTGTTGCTGGTGTGTATGTTGGTGTAGTATTGGGCTCAGGATGGGATAAATGGAAAGATAAGATCATTAATAAATTTGGTGGTGAACAAAATGGATAATGAAATAGAAACACTTAATGTTCCGGAAGAACAAGTAGGGGCAGATGGGGCTGTTGTTGTAAATAAGGATTCTAGGTTTTTTAGGATCGCTGATAAGTTCCATGGAGTGTATAGTGGTAATGTGGATGCTAGTGGTAAAATGGTATTGAAGCCTGGAGCAGTCAATTCAGGTCTACAGGCAGGTATCGTTAGTAGTATTGTTAACGATGAGGTTTAAGATTATGAATAAGTTTATTAGTAGCATGGTTGTAGTAGCATTCTCTCTATTAACATTAGAATCAGTTGCTGCTGCGGATGAAGCAACACTGCTAGATGTTGATATTAAGGAAAAAGTTTTCATAAAGGATACTTATGACCGCGGGGCATTTCAGTTTATGTTGGAAAACAACGTGTTTAAAGGGGATGAGGGGGTAATACTGTCCCTTATAAAGCATGATGAAAATAGTCCTAGTGCCCAGAAACTGTCTGTATCTGCTGGATATCGTAGAGACAGTGTGTATGATATAGATATGACTGTTTTTGATTTAGAGATAGTAGCTATGCGGATCAGGTATACTAGTCCAGACAGTCGAACAAGTCCTTATTATGGTCCTGGTCTTATCCTGTTATTTTCCTATGATGATTACAGATTAAGAAATTTACGAAGGTATGGGGCCGGGCTACTTGGCACGTTTGGCGTACAACATATGCTAACGGACGACATTGCAGTTATTGGAGAGCAGCAAGTACAGGTATATTATAAAATGGATTCTGAGGATGAAGAATCCGAATTAAGGGTTGCTCCTAAGGTTTATATTGGAATGGCCTATTATTTCTAGTATGTAGTGAAGCGGGGGAGTGTTTAGCTCTCCCGTACTGCTAAGTTTATTGTGGAATTTATATTAGATACAGATAAAACAATGTACACGGAAGAGGAGAAGATAGAATTAGAAAAGCTTGGTATGAATCTTATACAAAAGTTACCAGAATGGGATTCTCAGGAACCTTACTATATAATTAACAAGGAATCTCCAGGTAAGGTAGAGCTCAAAACTTTAGAGGAATTGGCGAATTTTATAAATGAGAACGGGCCAGTTATAGTACATAAGAAGTTCGATTGGAACGTTTGGAGTTATACTAACGAATTTGTATTAGAATTATGCAATAGTAATTAAGAGGTGTCAATTGTGAGATTACAAGAACTTTATAGAAGGATTGGATTATTAATTGAGAATGGGCACGGCAATAAAAAAGTGATAATTGACAATTGTAGAATTACAGGCTTGCGTGTTCTTGATAAAAAATGCGTAGAGCTTTTTATTAACTACTATACGAGGAATGTAGAGGAGGAATAGTTTGATAACGTCAATATCATATGATCAATCAGAAATATTGAATAATATATTACTCTTGCATTGCAAATCTGCTCGATTTGATTGTGATATAACGTACTCAAAGGGTAATTTTTATAGGAATGCGCCAGAGCCGGAAATAAAGATGGATATAAACCCAACTCAGGCATTATTTAGTGATGTTATACAGGCAGACTCAGCGCATTTGCCGCTTTGTACTAGTTCTCTTGATAGTATTGTTTACGACCCTCCGTTTCTGGCGACAACTGGGCCATCGTTACTTAAAGGTAAAACAGGAAGCAATATAATTGCAAAGAGATTTTCTGTATTTCGCTCAGAACCAGAGCTATTGTTAAGTTATAGAGATACAATTAGAGAATGTCACCGCGTTCTAAAGCCCATGGGCGTACTTGTTATGAAATGTCAGGATAAGATCTCTTCTGGCAAGCAATATTTAACACATGTACATGTAATACAAATGGCTTCGTATGTAGGATTATATCCTAAGGATATGTTCGTATTGTTGTCAAGAAGAAGGATTGTCGCTAAGTGGCAGAGGAATCAACAACACGCTAGAAAGTATCATGCATATTTCTTAGTGTTTATTAAACAAAAGCCTAAAGTTTCCTATGACGTTAGGCAATTATTTGAGGAGGTATAAGATGAGAAATGATGAGGAGTTCAAGGGTTGGGTCGAGGATATAGGTTTTGTATGTCCAGTTACTGGAGAACCTGTATTTGATGCGTGGTATGACACTGACAGCACTCTTATACACGAAGATCAATATAGAAATGAAATAGTCTTTCACTGTACTTCATGTAAAGGAATTCACAGGTATTGTTTATTTGGTTAATAAGTAGTTATGAAAGAAAGAGTAATAATCAGTTCAAGCAAAATCTGTAACATGTTTGAAAACGTTGAGCATGTTATAGTACCCGATAGTAGTTATGCTTTACTTACTAAAAAGTTTCTACTCGGTGGGGGTTACAGTGGCTATGAAAGTTGGCTGTTCGATTTTGTAAGTATAGGTGGATGGAATTACAGGTTCGACTGCGATGACAGGGCTGCTTCTTACAAATTGTACATGCGCGGTTTACATTACTATCATAACCAGAATAACGCGGATGGGGCGGAAAGTGTAGCTGTGGGGGATTGTTACTACCTTTTGGCAAAAGATAAGGGACATGCTATCAATGTAGCCATTATTTATGAAGATAATGACTATAGAAAATTATACATAGAACCGCAGAGTGGGAATGAATTAGAGTTAAGTGATTTAGAGAGGAATTCGATATGGTACGTAGGATTTTAGTAGTATTTACTACAATGTTTGTACTTATTGGCTGTGCACCGACTCTTCCTGAACCAGAATATTACGAGAGATCGTTCTGGTTATACGAAAGAGGGTCAAGCAGGATTGTAGAGCTGACCGATGAGCAGGTGGTACAGCTAAAAGAAATGTTCGGAGTTGGGAATGATCTTGAGCTTGCAAAGTTTTTAAAAGAAGCTGCTTATGAAATTGAGAAGAAGCATGGTATAATGGAACTTGACGAGCTTAGGAAGGACGATTTAATAGATAAAACTTTTGGAGAGGATGAGTAATGCATGCAGAAGTATGTCCAGTATGCAATGGTACTGGAAAAGTGAAAGATAATACCTTTCGTTATAGCGGGAGTAGTACTACTGTTCCGACGGAATATATTTGTCACGGTTGTAACGGAAAAGGTTGGGTAGAAGTTAACGATAGACAACGCTACTATCATAGTAATTGTGAATGTGTTGATGAAAGTCCTATTGTAGACGGTTACGGGACCAAAACTTTTGGTAGTTTCTATATTTCTAAAGGTGTTAGGAATATTATTGGCGGGTATGGCAGCAAAAACTGTTCGTAAGTAAATGAGTCAGAGAAAAAAGAGAAAGAAAAGAAGATCGTTGGGTGTATTCCCAAGTAATTTTGAGAGAGATTGGAAGTTCTATTGTGGTAATCGTAAGAAGTTTACGTTTTGTGGTAGGGTTGTAGTTACTCCTGAGTATGATGAAGATGGATTGACTGCTAAGGAATGTTTCTATGTATACGATACTAACGGCAAACTATGTAAATGCTCAGAACCTGAGTTATTTCATGAGGTTTTGCTTTGTAAGAAAAGCGTTGGATTTCATATTAAGCAGTGGGCAGAGGGGTACACAGATGTTTGCAGTTCTGTGGATGAATTACTCTCATTTGCTGACAGCCCGCCAGATTGGATCAAAGTCTCTGTTAAAAATCAGATCATTAATAATCTTTATAATAACTATGAGGTAATTTTATTATGTTTAGGAATAGAGAAAATGATTTAAAAGATCTAGTATTACCACTGTATGAAGAAATGATGGAGTATTCTGATGATAGGTTTCTTCAACTCATTCGCTGCATGTGCACACAGTTGCGTTTAGGTCAGCGGGACTTGTCGGTTGTGGGTGTTCCTAATTCTATAGGTAAAGATAGAATACAAGAAGAGATTGATAAGGAAGATAACGTGTTTATAGAGAAGGTTGGTAATATAGTATTTGAGGGGCGTGACATCGATATCGTTGTTCTTTATGTAGAAAAGTTGTACTACGAACTTTTAGTAGAAGTAATGAAGATAGATAAAAATATATCTCCTGAGTTATATTATTATATTTGCACTAAACTGTTTGGATACGATGATTTTGCATACAAGTGGTTTCTTAGAAAATGGATTTATGGAGTACCGGCGGAGGCAGCATAATGGGTAATGTGGCTTATGATGTTAGTAATGATTGTTTTGGAGAATTGCTTTCAGAAACTGTCGATATAGAGTTGCTTAGAGATACTGTAGAATATTTGTGGCAAATCCTGGATAATATTGATAACGCTAGTGAAATTGCTGAGGATGATGAGAATTTCTACAGAAAACTTGTAGATGCGCAGTTGCTGAGGAGACTTGGAATAATTAAAGATGATGGTTCCAACTTATTTATAATGTAGAGTAGCAAATTGTTTGGAGGAATTGTATGAGTACAGTGTACATGTTAGTTGGAAATATAGGAACAGGTAAATCCATAATTGCCAGAAAGTTGTCGATGAATGGCTGTATCGTTGTATCTATGGACAACATCCAGTCCTCTATGCACGGCGGTTGTTATGGGATGTATGATATAAGCTGTAAAGATGTGTATAGGTCGGTGGAAAGAGAGCTTATAACATCCTGCCTGAAGCAGAATAAGGATATAGTTATAGATAGAACTCTAGTTCAAAAAGAAAGACGTAATGGTTTTATTGATCTTGTATCTGAGTATACAAATGACATTGTGTGTTATGATTTTGGCTGCGGTGATGAGAATTCTTTACGGCGTAGAGTAGGAGATAGTCGCGGAGTGCCGGTGAGTATCTGGGAGTCTGTACACAAATTCTTGATGGATAATTATGAGGAACCATCTAAGGAGGAGGGGTTTGAAATTATAAATAAATGGTACCCTAAACGTTATACAATGTATAAGTTTGATTTTGATGGTACTTTAGTTATTAATGCATTTCCTAATATAGGAGAATTGATAACTGGTGATGTTGCGGAGAGGCATGGAACACTTGATTGTGTGGGTATATTGAGGAATGCATGGAAAGATTTTTCCAATATTGTTATTATAGAAACTAGTAGGTCTGGTGATCTTGAGGACCAGGTAAGGCAATTTCTACATAATAACGGTATTCCCTACGACTTTATTAACGATAATCCTTTGTTTGATACTGGGAGTAGGAAACTATTCGCTCATTATTGTTATGATGACAGGAATGTATCGATATACAGGAAAGGTTTTGAGGATAAAATTGAAGAAAGTCCTATAAATAGTTCGTATAAAAAGGGCGATAAATATTTTTTATAAGGACAAGTTGTGGGAGGTAACTTTAATAGTTGCCTCCCTTTATTTTTTAGTTATTAAACACTTACGTTACTAAGTACTCCACTTTTTGTTTTGTATACTTTGTCAGCTAAAAAAGTTCTTTTTATCCCACTACAGTTTAGTATGACCTTTTCTATTACACCGTCTTTTCCTGTTATTTCTACTATGACTTTTTCCACACTTCCTAACCGTAACTCGTCGTTGTAAATTGCATATCCCTTTTGTCCCGGTAGCCACTTTGGGTCTATCTTGTTTAACTTAGTTAAGGTTAAATAAAGTAGCGTACCTACTTTCGCTATTAATAAAAGTAATAGTAGTATTATTGCTATAGTTCCTATATCCATGTTGTTATTTATGTCCTCTCAGAAAATCGATTACGATATTCAAAATTTCAGTATGTATTTCTTCTAACGCCGTCTCTCCGTTTATAATTATAAACTTATCCTTATTTTCCAAAGCTATTTTTAGATAGCCTTCTCTAGCTTTTGTGTGATATTGTATACTCTTCTCTTCAAATCTATTTTCGTTTACATTGTTTAATAAATTCCTTTTTATGGACCTTTCTAATCCAATTACAGGATCTATATCAATTAATATTACTATATCAGATTCTATATTCTTTACTGCTATGCTATTTAGTTCTATTATCTGTGGTATTGATACACCTCCTGCGTAACCCTGGTAGGCAATTGTGCACTCCTTATACCTATCACATACTACGTTTATGCCGTTTTCTATGTTAGGTGCTATAACATGATCTACGTGGTGAGATCTAGCAGCTTCATACAAGAACAACTCTGTTTCCGAAGACAAGTCCTTATCGGCTGATCCTAACAATATTTGGCGTATGTCGTCTCCTACCTTTGTTCCACCAGGCTCTCGGGTTAAAATAGTTTTTATCCCAATTGTATTTAGCGAATCTACTAGTAATTTCGATTGTACTGTTTTTCCACTACCCTCGGGTCCTTCTATAGTTATAAATGTTCCTCTCAAAGTATTTCCTCCATCTTGTAGTTTTTGTTTAGTATAGAGTACTATATGTTATATGTCAATTATTGGACAAGTTTGTTTTGTAGATATATAATGGCATAATGTAGTAAGTAAATTTTATAAACACTGTTTGTGTAGTATATGTGTTATTATGGAAAAAATGAATGATTGTAACAGTAGCGCCGAAGAAACCCGCGAGATTCAAGAGCATATTTTAAAGGAGATGCACAAGCGCAACGAATTGTTGGCTTCGGACAAAAAAGTAACTGAGAAGTATGAATGTCTTGTTGGTGATATTAAAAAGAGGGCGGATTATTGTTTAGAACAGGCTTATGTAAAGCTTGAGGAGTTCAATGAAGTCGGGGCTCTAGTACACTTGTCAGTTTCTGCTGAACTGCTTAAGTTGATTACGTAAAGTCTTATAAAGATATGGCTGTTTGTACTACTACTATCTGTATGTTGGCCAACGCTGTTAAGTGCTATGCTGGTTATGCTTTACTAAAGAGAGTGTATACAGAATTCGAAAAAGTTCTTATACATGAAGTTTCTTTGCAACTGTCAAAGTGGGTTGTAGATGGTGTTAAAAGTTATTCTTCGGAGGCTGTTGAGTCTGGCAAGGAGATCGAAGCGAGCGAGGAATAGGTATATGCGCGAGATTTATAGGAATATAGAAGGAGATTTGGTAACTGCAGAAAAATGGTTTGAAATAAATTGGTATTGTCCGAATTGCGGATGTAGAAAGGTTTTTATCAAGGAGTGCGGTGCATCGGTGCTTAGTGTGCCAACTTTTCGATGTGCTGAATGTAGTTTTTTGTTTAGTTTTCGCCCTGGTGGGCATACTTACTAGGATAGAAGATACGACCTATTTGTGTGGGGCAGGTGTTTTATACAGTAGGTCGTGTATTTACGAGGTACAATAGTGAGAAATGAAGATATTGTTTTAATTGAGATTAACGGTGCTGAGGTCGAAATCAACGCTATAGAGCTGTTGGAAAAATTAGTTGATAGTGTAGGAGAAGCTCAGTTATTTGATTTTGTTGATAGAGTTCTTAATATAGATGATCATATTACCATTCTACTACTTTATATATCTCACATTTGTGAAGAGATTGGTATGTCGGGTAAGGAATTTGAAAAAAGCTTCAGTGAGTTCTGTGATTCCTATAAGTTTTCTGATGGAGGCGATACCTATGAGTAATGTTATAAAATTGAATTCTGGCAATTTTTGGTCTGTAGTGAGTGATTCTGATTCCAAGGTTTTTGTAGATGTTTGGGCATCGTGGTGTGCTCCTTGTAGAGCGGTAGAACCTATAGTAGACGAACTCTCTGAAATTCACCAAGATGTAGTATTTTCCAAGCTAAATATTGAAGATGGCTTTGATATTGCTAACAGTCTCAAAATATTTAGTGTACCTACTTTCTTGTTTTTTAAAGACGGAGAGGAAGTTGGAAGAATTGTTAATATTAATATGGAGGATGTAAGGGACGTTATATCTGAGCATGTTTCCCTGTTATGTTAAAATACATGGTTTTTATTTTAACCGGTACATTGTTATTACAATTACAGGTTGCTACAGCTAACGTTGCTGAGAGATACTATCAGAATAAGTGGTGCAGAAACAGAAATGGGATAGTTGAGAGACGATACCTGGATGGTACTCGGGCAGACTGTGTTTTTGAAGATAAAGAAAAAGGACAAAAGTATGCTATAGAATTTGATTTTCCAAAAAAATGGGCTGAATCGGTTGGTCAGTCACTTTATTATGCTGTAATGGAACGTAAGAAGTCTGGTACTTATGTACGTCCCGGTATAGTGTTAATAATCAAAAATCAAGGTGAATACCGGTATGTTAGGAGATTAGTAGTTGTATCATTTATTACTGGTATACGTTTGTGGATAATAGAGGATATTTATAATGAATAGATTTACAAAAAAAATTACCATGTATCTTGTTGTTTTTATGTTGTCTGTTGGTTGTGCTAATAGTACAATGAAAACGGTAAAGAGCGAGCGGGACACGGTAAAAACTTGCATAGAAAATATAAGTGGTGTACGTAGCTTACGCATAAAAAGAATTAGATCTGATTTTGTGTACTGGATTACTCAATACGATATAGTATTTGTCGGAGATTTGGCTAAAGAAGTAGAATCCGCTGTGGGAAATTGTGTACCTAGTGACGATAATTCTAGAATTATTATAGACATTAGAGAAAAGATGTCAGGCACTACCTATCGATAGATTCACCTCCTTAATCCTGTTAACACGCAGAGTTTCCGACAATTGTTGAACTGCCTTGTTATTAATGGTATCTTAAGGGCTGGTGTGTAGATAAGATAAATGTACGCACCGGAGGTGGTTTATATGTCGGACGAACTTAGATGCTCTAAGTGCGGTGAGTGGGTTGTGATTGGCGAATTAGTGGATGACCAAACCGAGTGGTATTGTACGCGTTGTGGTCATTCACAGCAGCTTAACGATATTGTTGAAGACATAAGTACTGAGCTTGCACTAGTAAATAGGATAACGGATGATGAGGTTTTATATTCCCTTAAGAGATATGGGCATATTAAAAGTGTTCATGAGGGGTATGCGATACTCATAGAAGAGGTTGAGGAATACTGGGATAGTATAAAGCTAAATAATCCAGATCCAAAGGAACTTGTTCAGGTATGTGCTATGGCTAAGCTGGCTCTCATTGACTTAAACAGAATCATTGCTAAATCGGCTGAGTGGAACATATATAGACAAGTAAAGAAAGCGTCTGCAAAAAAAATTAGTCAGTCTAATACCGAATAGCGTGGTGATGTGTATGTATACGGATCTGGATCCAAACAAACCGATAATTCTTATAGTAGAAGATGAAGAAGACATGGAATGGCTCATAAACAGGTCGATAGAGTATGGAAAAGATCCAATTTTTAAGGACGTGTCCATTATTATATGTAAATCTGTAGAGGATGCTTATAGTGTAATAAACTCTTTAAGAGACAACATCGAATTGATTGTGCTCGATCTTCTTGTAAAGGATTGCAGTGGATTTGAGGTCGTAGAATATCTAAAGAGTGAGGGATTGGATATAGATATTGTTATAGTATCGGCGTATGCTACATATGAAAACCTTATGCGGGGTCTACATGAGCACGTATATGACTTCGTGCCAAAACCTGTAGACCTCGCTACAATTGGGCACATATTCAGGGAATTGTTGGAGAGAAGAGGCAAGAGGTCTATTAAATATAAAACTATAGCTGAAACGGCTTTAAGTTTTATGAAAAATATCAAGAAAGATGCTTAGGAGGTAAAGGAATGCTTTGGTTGTATGTTAGCAAGCTTGGAAAGTTTTTAAAGAAGTTTTATAGAGATATGGACTATAACAGAAATTTGAGTAACAAGGCTCTGAAATTTCTGAGGGATCGCTGGTATCAAGAATGTGGCCAATACGGTCATGATTATAATTGGGGTAATAGTGGTGAAAAACCATACTGGATAGATGTAATTAACTATGAGGATCTCCCAGGAAATCTTCCACGCGATAAAGATGTATGGATAGATGAAGTTATAGATAAGGATGGGGAAAAAGTGATCATAGCTTATGCATATCTTGCGGATGAGGATGGTTACTACTATAGAATATCGTTAGATAGGTTGAATAATAAAGTTTAAAATATGTATTTTAACGAGGTGTTAATATGATTATAGCAGGGATGAACAAGAGGTTGCAAAATATATTAAAAAAGTATCCAGATAACGCTATAATAAAGGAAATAGTGAGGAGTGATAAGGATAACCCTGGAAAAGCGTTTGTAACGTTAGGTTATGTGGCTTGGAGGCCTGCTGAACTTACCAATGATGAAGAAGTCGAGGCTTGGGTTAAGGAAGAAAGACGGGTAGTATTTACGATTACCTCCCTCCCAAGTGAAGAAGACTACGAAAAAGAATTTAAAGAAACGGGTACTATAGAAATAGACTACGGTAGCGTAGGCCTGTAGTAGGGATGAGGTACAAGTAGAGTGGGTAGATACAATTTTACAGGACAGGTGAGCTACTTTCTGCGACATCACCCAGAGGAAGGGGATCTCACTATATATGATGGAGGATGGGTCCTTATTGATGAGTTAGTTGCAGCAGTAGCTCACAAGTTTGATCGCTTTTCTTATGACCATCTTATGAGAATTGTACAAAGGGATAGAACTATAGCTGTCAGCGAGCCATACTCTATGATACGTGCTACTGAAGGGCATACATTCTCAGTAAATATTAATCTTGACTTAAGTATGCCTCCGGAGTATCTATATTATAGTACGCCCAAGAGATTTTTGAAATCTATAAGAAAGCGTGGAATATCAGCTGACGATAAGTGGGTGTATTTGTTTAGCACTATCGATCATATTAGAAGGAGCAAATCGCTTTACACTGTTGTAGAGATTAAATCCTCAATTATGTTTGAAGATGACTACATATTTTATTCAATTGGTGATGATGAAGTTTGGCTGGTTTCTGGTGTTCCGCAATGCTATATTAACACCATAATACCCGCTATTTAGATATGAGAGGAATGGTTATTGAAGCGGCTGGTAATACAATTCGCAGCAGGCTCAGAGAAATAGTTATTGAAACAAACGATGGCGTGGTTTGTGGAAGGCCGAATACTAGGGCATTTAGTGCTTATGTGTCTCTGTTTAGAGGCGATGTTATTGAAGAAGGTAGTAGATATATAGTCATAAGAAAAGAAGTTTGTGATCATGGCAGAAAGATGAAAATAATTGTCGAAGAAGAAGTTTCTGCCAAGAGGATACAATAATAGTATGAAGTATTTGTCGGACAATGGTAAGGTTTTTTACACAGAGATAGAGGCTGTAGAAGAAGACAAGTTATATAAGCTGTATCAAGATAGGGAAGGTCTGTTTCTTGAGAATTTAGCTGATGTCGTAAATAAGTTTAATAAGGATTCCAAAAATCTTGGGGTGGATAGAAAAGTCGATTGTATAGATTTTGTTGGAACTGGTGATACTTTTAAGATTTATATAAAGTATGGTAATAATTGCTTATGTCCAATGTAAGTTTTTTTTGTTTTGGGGATATAAATAATGATATGGCCATAGACTTTTACGAGTTTACGGAGTCCCTGCCAAATACTACAAAAGGGATCAACGTGTTTATAAATAGTAAGAGTGGTAGTACAGACTCTGCCGCCTGTATAACCTCCTATTTTTTATACAGCCCCTTTGATATCAGTACAATAGTATGTGGTTGCGCGGTGGGCCCCTCTTGTATGTTATGTGCTTTTGGCCATGAAAGATATGCAGTTCCATACGCTAAGTTTATGCATCATTGCCTTGAATGTGATTTTGAGTATGATAGCAGGTCTGAAGGCTATGGTGGGCAAAAAGCAGGAGGGCGGTTCTTTATGCGCGATCTATTTGCAGATTTTTATAAAAGAACACTTAAGGATGCCAATTGGTGGGGGCCGACGTGTGCAATGGCACCTAGCTATATGTATTGGTTTAATGCTATGGGAGCATTAGACATAGGTGTAATAGATAAGATAGGTTGGCCTAAGTAAAAAATAATAATGTGTTTGGAGGTTTGTTATGCCAGTATATGAGTATGAATGTTCAGATTGCAAAAATACTTGTGAAGTAATTAGAACTGTGGAAGAGAGGGATTATCCTATTCAGTGTGACAAATGTAAGAATAATAACTTAAAAAGAAAATTATCTATATTTGGTACAACTGGCCTTGACCATAACGTTTTACTGTAGTATTAATGTTAAGCCCGCTATTCTGATAGGTAGCGGGCATTTTTTTGCTATATATAACTTTTAGCAGTTGTTGACTGTGTTTTTAAAATATTGTAATATATAATCATATATTAATTTTATTTATTTTTTAGGGGATTTTATATGGATCGGAAATATTCTGTTAAAGTGATATGCATAACGAGAAAAGAATTGTTAGAAGTAATAAAAACATTCGCAATATCGCTAAGCGATAAAGATATAATAAATACTATTAGAGATATGTCAGGAATCGGTTATGTTATATCAAAATGTTGGAATGAAAAAGTCAGCTCTAATATTTATATGGGCAAAGCGTATTCATTTCACGAAGTTATTAGTGATATTATCTCTAATAGCTGTAGTTTAATCAATTGGAAAAAGAGTGGATATGATAGTACTGTTGAGGTGGAGAATAATACCGTTGATGTATTGAATTACATATGTGGGGTTTATTCTATATTTTAAGCAGGTATATTACAAGGGTAAAAAGATGGATTTACAATTAAAGAATTTTCTTGAGGGCCTAAGAATGTTAGATGTAGCAGTTCAATTATCCTTTTCAGAGGGTATAGTGATGCTTAAATCTGTGAAACCTATAAGCAATATAGAAAAAGATACTCTAATGAAATTTGGATGGGCACATGTAGGAGGATTAGTATGGAAGTACAAGAAGTTGTCGGAACTCTCAAAAATCAGGTAGGAAACGAATTGGAGTTAGAAAAGTTGCGTGAGAATAATCGAGTTTTGGTTAAAGAAAACGCTGAAATAAGAAATGAGCTAAATACGCTATGTGAGAATCTAAGTAGTTTGTATAAAGATATACAAGGCGTTGCAAGATACGAGTTGGACAGGTATGAGGATGGTATAGATTCCGAAAATATAACTAAAGCGGTAGCATCTTTGCACGCTAGAGATGTCCTTGTTGATGTTATGAGTGGTATCTCTAGTACATTACAGCTAATAAAGTATGCTAAAACGTATAATTAAGATGCTCGATAGAAAGCTACAAGAGCAAGTTGATGGTGAACAGACTACCATGTCCATTGGAATAAGTGTTGCTAACGTTTCTCCTATGCCGGTTGGGAGATGTTTTCAATTTAGTAGCGGACATGTTTGTGTTAATATGTGGTATGAAGGCCTGCTAGAATTTATTCGCAGAAATGGTGATTTGCCGGAGTTGGAGATAACAGAGGTTTCAGAAGGAGATAGATTGTACTGTGTTATCACGGATCCTACTGTACCAAGGGCTTATCTAAACAGAGGAATTTGTGTTATAGAAAGGGATGCTATAAGTACAAAAACGTTTAATAAGTTAGTGGATATCAACGACGAAGTGTTTTACGGATACCATGATGAAGAGAAGGATGATTATGCATACCCGTTTATTAATGAGGATTTACTAAATGGTTCAGAGTCTGTATTTGGTTTTTGCGGATGGTTATTATCTTTAAGAGATGATGTTGACTTGAACAGTATAAATTCTGCAGATATGATGACTTATATAATTAAGTTTTGCCAGGCTAACGAGTTGATTCCTCCGAGAAACGGATGGGAAAATAATCTTAGGTTCCCGCCCAGTGAGGGTGGTTTTCTCGGTATGGATTATTACATGCAAAAGAGTTCTACTGAGTATATTCAGTAAGGTGTATGGGAGAAGTAGTTTTTATAAAAGATGCTATAAGCAAGAAAATAAAAGATCTTGAAGACACTTATGATCTTTTGTACCGCGATATGCTTATTAGCGATATATACGACAAGAGGATGCAGAAGGCAGTATTAAAAAGAATGAAGGTTGTAGAAGATGAACATGAAGGTTTGCTTGTTAAGGAGAAAACGATAATGAATAGAGAAGTAAAATTGTTTGTAGCTATGAAAGCTTTTATAGTTTTTGGAGGTAATATTCTTATAATCCGGGAATCGAGTGCATATGAGGATGGGTTTAAGGCAGGGGAATATGATGTTGTTGGCGGTAGAGTGAAACCTGGAGAAAGGTTTGACACCTGTCTTTTGAGAGAAATCAAAGAAGAGTGTGGATTGGATGTGGTTATTGATGTTCCATTCCATGTTGATGAGTGGAGATTCAGAACCTCGGGGGACGAGGAGTGGCAAATAGTTGGTACCTTTTTTAGATGTGAGGCATTCTCAGACAATGTTAAAACAGGAGGTGATCACGATGACTTCAAGTGGATCCCTCCGTTTGATTATAAAATGTACCCACTGTATGATGGGTTAGATAAGGTATTTGAGTCGTATATCGAAACTTTTCATCATGTTAAGTATATGGATGACTAAAAGATTTTTCGGTAAGAGAACAGCCGTCAATACTGATAATAACGTTAAGCGTTGACGGCTGCTTTTTTTACACACAAGTCCAAACTTTTATATCTTTCAACGAAAAATGTTTTTCGCTATGACTGTCAAGATCATAGGCATCTAGCAACCACTGCTGACCTGGGAATTTATCTATAGTACCGAACCAAACCCGCAGCGGAATTATTGTTTTTTCTTCTATTAAATTTATTCTTCTATTTCTATAAACTATTTTGATTGGACGTTCCTCTACGTCTATAGCATCACTTGATACTGTTACTTTTGGCATAATAGCCACCTCCACCTACTTTTTTGTTATTCCAACTATTTAATATTTTATGTTATTGTGTTAGTTGAATAGATTGTTGTTTTTATCTGCTTTGCCAATTCCTTCTAAAGACGGGGTTTGCTGATTATACCCCATATCTCTTAAGTTTCTTATAGAATCTGCAACTGCTTCCCTGTACGTCAAATTCCAATTGCGCCTCTTCATTGCTTTGCAGAAGGCGTAGGAGAATGCTCCACGTGACATACCATCAGCCCAGTACTCGTAGGCGCTTTCTGATGGTTGACATGCGGCTATTAGCACATGGGATGATGTGGAATTTCCTGTATACCCGATTCTATGAGTTTGTAAGTATTCTCCCCTAGAACGATGTAATATATCCATCGGTGGGTTTATCGACCTTGACTTTCTTTCTGGTATAAGCATATCTGAATCAGACATATTTCTAGTACCTGTTCCAGAATGACAACAGTCTAAAATAACTGTGAGTGTGGCTCCCTTTGTTAGGCGGGAAAAGATAGAGGAAAGTTTGTCGTCACTGATCCCATTGCTCCAGTTTAAATCGTGTGGGCATAAAATTTCGTCAAGACGATCTTCGAGTTCGTCTCCGTTTCTATCCCTGATTCTTGAGCCGTGTCCTGCGTAGAAAAACACAATTGAATCGCCACTTACCGAGTTGTTTATCAACCACTCTAATCTATGTATAATTTCTTCAGAAGTAGCTCTTTCGTCTAGTAAAAGACGTATATTTTTTCTGGGAAACCCAAAATGGTCTTGAAGGATTCCACTCATTATTTCTGCGTCTTTTGTACAACCGGATAAATTCCAATTCGTGTTCGTATACTTATCTACACCTACTACTAGGGCTTTCTTTTCCATAACAATTTTCCTCTTGTGTTGAAATGTATTATTGATAGTTTGTAGCACATACTATGCCAATAGTATATTTGGAGTATTTTAGTGTGTCAAGTAATACTTTGTTGATGCTTTGTTGGGTGGGGTACCATAGGTGGTCAGGAACGACGGGAGAGCAGGATAATATCTCCCGTCGTTGCTTGTTTAAGGTCTCATAGGCATTATTATTGTAAACCTTTTATCACCTTCTTGTTCATTCGTAGGACTAATTGATATGGGAGAAAGTGCATCGTTAACCTTAATTTCAACTACTTCGGCTTCGGTACTGGAGAGAGCTTCAAGTAAATATCTGCTATTTACAACTATATCCACTTTTTCGCCATCATAATCGGAATCCACGTACTCTTCGGACGTAAATCCCAAATCATTTATAGAGCTTAGCAGTGACTTGTCGCTGTTCAAGTGCATTGTTACACTACCAAGGGAACCTGATCCAGCAAATATGGAAACTATCCTTCTAGTTGATTCTATGAGGCCTTCTCTCCTTACTATTAATGTGCTCCCAAATTCTTTGGGTATTATTTTTCTATAGTTTGGATATTTGCAAACTATAAGAGATGCTTGTATATGTGTCTCATCCTCTAATACAATGTGTGCAGACGAATCATCTATTAAAATACTAGCATCTTCGCGGGGTCTGGTACAATTATACTTTACTAAGGCAGCTGCTCCGGTATCTACCACAATTTTAGCAGATCCTGTAATTGGTATTTGTTTTTGAATTACGGATAATCTCTTACCATCTGTCGCGACGGCTGTTAGAGTACTACCGGCAGCATCTAAGTGTATGCCTGAAAATGATGCTCTACTACTATCTGCATCTTTAGTTGAAGGTATTGTGTACCTAAATATATCTTTTATAGCTGCTTGGTTAATAGTGAAAGCACATTTTGGATTAGCAGGTGTACTTTTTATGTATGGAAAATTATCTGGGTGTACACCTGTTATATTAAATGTAGATCTTCCATGCTTTAGCGCTATACTACCACTAGACGAGTCGATAGTTATCATACCGTCCCTAAGCTCTTTTATTATGCTTGAGAGTTGGCGTTGTGGTAATGATACTGTTCCCTCCACATCTATCATAGATGGACACACCTTCGTTATTGATTTTCCGAGATCCGTGGCCTCGATTGATATTATATCACTATCTTGCTTAGCTGTTATTAGTACATGATTTGTTATATTATCACTGTAGTTAACAGCGCCAGACACCCTAGATAGGATTCTTGAAAATTCATCTTTATCTACACTTATTAGCATTTTAAGTTCTTATGAGCAACCAGAGGTTGTACCACACTCATCACAATGGTGGCAAGTACCTCTTAGTACCATAGTAGTTCCACAGTTAGGGCATAATGGACCGCCTATATTTTCTGCTTTGATGTTTTTTGTAGGAAAGTCGAGTTGTTCAGATTCTACTGAATTATTATCTACTGTCTTTTCGCTTTTGACAAACTTTTGTTCCAACCAGCGGAATATATAATCTAGTATGGATTTAGCAATTCTTATATCTTTGTTAGATGTGAATCCAGACGGTTCAAATCTTGTATGTATAAACTTTTTACACAGCTGGTCGATAGGAACTCCGTACTGTAGAGCTATTGATATAGATGTAGCAAATCCATCCATTAATCCAGATATGGTAGACCCCTCTTTTGACATGACTATAAATAGCTCTCCAGGTGATCCATTTTCATATATACCAACAGTTAAATAACCCTCATGACCTGCTATAGTAAATTTATGTGTTATAGCTTTCCTTTCATCTGGTAATCTTTTTCTTGCTATTACTGTTTTTTTACCAGATGTATTATTGTCATCGCCCTTTTTTGTAACAAGTGGTTGCCACGATTTAGAGTTTTCTCTATATATAGCTACGCACTTGAGCCCCATCTTCCAGGAGTCTATGTATAAGTTTTCTATCTCTTCGACCGTAATTTTTTCCGGTACATTTATCGTTTTACTTATGCTACCGCTTACGAACGGCTGTACTGCAGCTAGCATTTTAACATGAGCTTTATAATCTATGACTCCAGTGTGTCCTGGGGTTTCATAAGAACAATCAAATATTGGCAGGTGTTTCTTTTTTAGAAGTGTACTTGGAAATGTACCGTCTTCTTCAACCTTTTCTTTTATAGCCCTGACTAAGCCGTTTCTGTATCCAAGATTTTCCAAAGTAGCTGTTACGCTCCGGTTGGTCATTTTGATTTGACCACCTTCACTCAGATTTTTGTATTTTATCAGGGATATTTCTGGTTCCACACCAGTAGTATCGCAATCCATCAAAAATGAGATAGTATTGTGAGATACAAAACTATTTGCGATATAGGTGTTAGTCTCCGGTACTGTTATGTCGAAAGTTTCTACAGCTCCAACTCTATACACATCGATTACACTTGCAACATGAATACTTTTATTATTGAATACTTTATATAAGTAGGATTCCCTAAGTTGAGGATATTCCTGGCAAAGTTTCATTGCCCACTCAAGTTCAAAACATCCTTGGTTCATATGCATACGGATATCTTTTCTTACTTTGCTATTCAGATCCTTGGATACTCTATACATGTCAGTAACCATGCCGGCATGTTTTATAGGATTTAGTTCTTGTTCTTCGTCTGTTACTTTCCTTAGGATATTCTGCTTTCTTTTAGAGATAAATCCTATCTTCTCTTGAAACAACTTTATATACTTCCCGCCGTAGGTAGATATTTTCCATAATGGTCTTCCGCTATGTTTATAATCGTTGTCATAATTGACTATTCTTAACTTACTCTTTATGCCAAGTAACCATAAGGCGACAAGCACCTGATCGGCAAGGAGTTTACTTGTTGTTAGCAAAGAAACCGTTGATGTATCACTGTATACTGTACCATTTGCTTCGAATAACCCCCTTAAAAAGGCACATAAGACACTTGTTTTCGATCTTAGTATTGCTACCGGTATGAATGCTCCAACGGATCCTCCATCACAGTTTCCTTTTGGCTTATCAAAGTCGTTGACCTTGAACCATTTTAGCATAATCTTGCTAACTGTTGACAGGCTTTTACATCCGAGGCGTTGTTCAATTTTCGTAATATCTTTGGGGAACATGGTTTTTAGACTATCATCTAAATAATCTAACAAGTCTGTGTCCGTATTGCACACAGGTAGGACAAGACCGTAACCATCTTTTAGATATCCATTACCTTGGTAGTAGCCGAGAATTTCAGAGAGGTGCTCATTTAAATATTCTGGTGGTGAGGAGTATGTACATTTGTCGTGTAGTTTTACCCCGTCTAATCTTACATGCTCCTTATCCTCCAGCAGTTCCTCATGTCCGCCGAGTTTTAAGGCTAAAGAATCATTTTCCTTTACTTCGTCTAATCTTCTCCAGACGTAATTTCCGTTAGTATCTATAATTCGTATCTTGTGGTTGCATGTACCAGTTATAGTATGTCCATGCTCTGAGGTCACTTGTATTGCCGGCTGTCTCCCATTATTATAAAACTTTGTTGACTTTTGTAAGCTAGTATCAGTGGCAACATCTATATTTATATCTTGCCACTGCTCCCCGTTAGTATCGCCAAGTTCATATAACGGGACTATCCCCTCTGAGCTAAGGATGAGGGTACTGGCATCCAAACAACCTGTCGGAGCCAATAATGTAGCTTGCGCATTTCTAAAACCGTGTAGCTTTCCTCTTTTTAGTACTATATCCCATACTTCTTTTGCTTTGCTAAGGATATTTTCATGTATGCTTGCTTCTAGCTTATCCGTTTCTTGTTTATGTTTGTATAAAACTCCAAACATTGGATCCTTATTCTTTTCATACTCACTGAACGTTCCCATGTGTTCTGCTAATTCCGCAGAAGTTAGGTAAGCAGAAGCTGTCATCAAAGCAGTTATTGCAGATGCAAGTTCTCTTCCAAGGTCGCTGTCATAAGGTAAACCTTGTGTCATTAGTAGTGCGCCTAAGTTGCTGTAACCTAGGCCTAATGCTCTATATTTCTTTGTAGCTTCAGTAATCTTTTCTGTTGGATAGCTAGCTGGATCTATTACTATATCTTGGGCGATATAAATCGTGCGAACTACGTGGAGGAAAGATTCTACATCGAATACTGATTTAACTCCATCTTCAGTTTGTTCCTTTCGGATAAATTTGATTAAGTTAATAGATGCTAAATTACAACTAGTATTGTTTATGAAAGAAAATTCGCTGCAATTATGAACTGCTATACCGTTAGCAATAAAATGTGACGTGTTTGGTTCTGTAATATCGTATACGTCCTGCACACCAATATATTCTAATGAAGCTATAGTATCAGTATTCGTACGGGTTGAGTTATTTATAGTAACTATAATTTTATCTGCAACTGTTAGATCTGACGCTGGGACATCACCGTTGTTTGCAGTGTAGATCCTATGATCCGCTGTTAATTTGAGGGAATAGCCTTTTATAGTTGTTAGTTTGTAGACAGGTTTTTTCCCGTTACAAACTACTCTGCTTGGGCTGTAGCACCTTCCATCTATACTTTTGATTTTGACGTTTTTAATACCTTCCTCATATAGTTTTTTGATGGCAATGCGGCTGTTATAGGTAGTGATGAGAGTATCACCAGTAACACACGGGTTAGTTGCTACTTGTACACCTGAATTGGGGCAAGTATGCCATTTATTAAATGTATCATGGAATTGTATAGCTGGATCTCCACACTTGTGTGTTTCCTTTGCTATTTCTCTCAGGATATCTCTTGCTTTGTGAATACTAACGGTATCTCCTGTAGTTCTTGCTATAGTATGCCAGTCTCCGTTATCTTCAACTTCGTGCATGAATTGATCTGTTACTCTAACGGAGTGGTTAGAATTTTGGAAATATACAGAATTGGTAGCTTCTAATGGGTTATATCCGTTTTGTATCAGTATTTGAGCTTTTTTTTCTTCTATACTTTTACATTTAATGAAGTCCACTACATCAGGGTGATCAACATCTAATATAACCATTTTAGCTGCTCTCCTTGTCTTACCCCCAGATTTTATTGTACTAGCATTTGCATCCAGTAGTTTCAGAAATGGTATAGGTCCGGAATTTGATACGATAATACTGTTTACTATATACTGATGTACTTCAGCTACTGTAATGTCGTATAAATCAACCGTTTCTTTATATGCTATGGATTCGATCTTAGCTGGTATATGTTCTATCATGCGTAACAACTTGTTAGCATCCTTTAGATAGTTACTTTCTATTAATGCATCGTAAATCCTAGTCATTGAAATATATCCAGTACACTTAGCATCAAGTGACATTACAGTTTTAGAAAGTTTTGATCTAAACGATTTATCAGATACAAAGAGCTTTAAGGCATTGAACGGCCAGAGTACTTTGTTGTTATCTGGGTTAATTTCATCTGCACTTTCTATTATCTTATTAGGATTACTACTTTTAGCAAATATTGGATAGAGAGTGGCATATACATTTGGCTGGTTTGCTAGTATTTCTGCTACTGGGTACTTTTCTATGGTCCCAGCAGAAGTAACGGCGATGAAGTTATGGTTTGGTGTCACATTTAATTCCCTACCGTCTGTGAATTTTACAGTATGTATATCTCCCTTGCCGTTTTTGTGTAAGTGGGTAATGCTTCTTGATCCTTGAGGGGTAATTGCTTTGTCTACGCCTACCTCTATTTCTGAGATAGGGATGTAACCGCGTGAAGTTAATACTTTCTGATCTGCTGAGAAACAAGCAAATCCGCCTCCACTAACGTTCTCGTGTTTTGATCTTAGTGGTGAAACATTTATACCAGATCCAGATCCGTATTTGAATATTCTCCCTTCTATGGATACAAGATCAGTTATCGAGTCTATACTGTCTTCTACTTCATTGATATAACAGTTGTGTACTAGTACGTTATTTGTTAGGTATTTTCCGCTTTCCGTTTGAATATCATATACATCATAAATCCCGATCTTTTCTACGGATTTTACCTTCTGGTATCGCACATTTCTACTGTGCTTTCCTTTTAGAAGTAGCGTTTCTAATGATTGATTTGTACCCTCTTTATACTGACCTGCACAACCATCACCTTGCAGCCGTCCGGCTAGGGCAGCCTCAGAGACTTCTTCAACTGTGCAGTCGATATAGTTATCTATATTCTTCCCAGTATGTGGGTAAAGTCTCATAAAGTGACCGATTTCTATTTCATCCACTCTTATAAAATTTTCCGATACCTTTTCTGGTTTAGGATCGGCACAAACAAGGTGGTCTCCTGTTACATCTATAGAGAATCCGCCGTTTAGATGTACTCTAAGTACCTCTTTTTTGCCATTGTGTTTTACTGCTGTTATTTTGCTGAGACTGATATTATCATATACCCTTAGTCCCACCATATTTTTGGATACTATTTCGCCTATAGGTATAAGACCTGACTCTGTGTTAACCAACGCCCAATAAGGTTGGCAAGCTGCAGCTTGGCCAACCTTACCGCTTTCTACTCCACAATTGAACCATATTGGACTATTGAAGGCTGCTATCTGGTTTAGTAATATATAAGATAGTTCGTCATTATAAGTTTTAGCATCCTCTCCTGATTCAAAATAGTGTTGTTTTATACCTTCTAAAGTTATAGTATCTGCTACTCTAGATACGAGTTGTCTGATACTGGATTCTCTGTTCTTACTCCCAAGTTTGCCGTAAAAGTATCGGCTACTTACGATATTTATGGATTGTTGAGACCAAGATTCGGGGGTTTCGATGTCTTTTTGTTGAAACAGACTTTCCCCTGAGTCTCTTTTTATCTCTGCATCCATTTTTTTCCATTTGATCATGTCAAATGGACTTAATTCTTCGTTGGTAAAATACCTGTTTATTTTTATGGCCATGCCTCTAAATGTAATTCTGAATTTTGATTGACTTTCAATAAACGGAATTATATAGTTTTGTAGTTTGTAGATTTATAAAAGCTACAGGCTACACCATATATACTGTGTGTAGCCTGTAAGTCTTTTTTTGTGTGTTTTTTCTTGTGTAAGAAAAATTATTTTTTTTTGATTATCTCCTTTTCCTAAAAAATAAGTAGATAACTGTGAATAATATTACATTGAATAAAGTGCTATTTTAGACCAGTTCTCCAGCTTACCGACATTGGCTAACAGCTCCCAAGGCTCAGTGAAAAATCCGACTAGTTCCCCAGATTTAGTTTTGATTGTGATGTCTTTCTTTGACTTTACTTTGTATGTAAAGTGAAGACACAGATGGTCTTTTCCGACCCTATTACTGTTGTCTACGAACTGGCCCATGTAAAACAAACGTTTCGGGTCAAACTCTATGTATACTTCTTCTTCGAGTTCTCGGCGTATTGATTGTTTTATGAAATTTTTTTCAGCTAAAAGGTCAATGCCGTCTATATGACCGCCAGTTCCTATACTAATTGCACCAAGAAGCCTTGGATCGCCTTCATTTATCTGTCTGATAGTGGTGAAAATACTACCGTTCTCTGTAATTATAGTTGTGTAAGGTATAATTTGTAAGTATTTGGGGTTGTATTCTAATTTCCAGCGATCCTCTAATATGTGCTTGTCATATAGATATTCTTCTATATTAGATACATCAACATCAGGTACGTTTTTGGAAAGTATGCAAACAACTTTTTCTTGGCCAAATCTCTTACGTAAGATCTTTCGGATTTGATCATCACAAGTTTTCCATTGAAGAGTTGAATCGGGCCCGTATTCGTCGCGCATATCGGCAAGTTTTTCTATCTCTTTTGTAACGTCTTTTCTCATATTTTTACCACACCCGTAGGCTACCTTCTCCAGAGATTTCTCCGTTAAACAGTTCCGGATCTTCTGGGAAGTTAGTTTTTGGTACTATTTTTATTTCAAGTTCTCCTTGTCGATTGTAGGAAAATTCGCACAGTATGTTTAGTGTTGCCTTTTTCATAGTACGTGCAACGTGGTCTCTAGCGGAGCGTAGATAGGCAGATGCGATATCATCGACAGTATCTACAAGTTTTTGTATATCGTCGTTTTGTGTTGGCATGTAAACCTCCTAATATGTATAGTTAATTTTATTTTATATTTTTTCTTGTATTAAGTTTTACACGTTGTATGGGTAGTGTCAAGAATATAGTATTCACTGCCTGTGTCATTACTCAGCGCAATTTTTATTTGATATGTAAATCGGAAAATTTAAGTCCTACTCTGTATAGTACTTGTGTTATGGGACAACCTGCTAAACAGTTCATTACTACTTTAGTTCCTTTTAAAGCGATACCGAACGATCTCACTTTATCATCATGTACGGGGCAGCAAGCCTGCCATTGAAATCTAGAAGTTTGTGTAACGTTGTTGAATAAGCTTAGAATATCTGCCATGCCCATAGATCGATTTTTGTATTCGTATAGTGGGCTATTATCTTCAAAATAACTTCGCTCTATAAATCGTTGGTTGCCGCCTGGTATCCAAGACGGAGCTTCTTCTATTATATTTAACAGTTGCCGTCGTAAGAATTCTCTCTCCTTTTTTGTTGTGTGTCTAAACTGCTTTTGCATTAATAATTCAGTCCAATCTGTTAAATCTCCTCCTTTTCCAATTCCAGGTAACGATTCAATTAACTTGATGTTGTCAGTTACGGTAGCAACTGATTTGGCTTTTCTTCTAGCTCCTCTCAACCCGGGCGGATCGTTATCCGCTATGATTATTATATCCTTTCCCTTTAGATACGGAAGAAAATCTTTTCTCCAGTATGCTACGCCTCCTGAGTTAGTTGTAGCGGGCAAGCCTAATTCATTTGCTGTAGTTGCGTCTTTTTCCCCTTCTACTACTATCAACAGCTTTGACTCAACTACCCTGGGTAAGTTGTATAGTACTTTTCTTGAAACACCCTTAAATTTTTTATATTCGTATAACGGACTAGTCCATTTGTTGACTTTGTACCAATTATCAGGATCTCCTTCATAATAATATCCCGGTGTTATACCCCACAAATACTCACCATTTTTTGTAAGTCTCCTCTGTCCGAAATCCTTTGGACTAAATCTTATGATTTGATATAATAGCTCACCACATTCTGTTGTATAATCGTATATATCCTCTATTGTACTGTTCTTTGTTGTTTTTCTTCTCATAAAGCGACTTCAATATGATTTTATTAAAGATTCTTTTTATTAGCATAGCTCTTAACAACTGTTTTAAACTCACTCTCTTTTGGTTTAGGTATTAGTTCTAGATCTACATACATGTCTATAAATTCTTTCAGTAGATCGGAAGCTATTGTTTCTATCTTTGTTTCACATAATTTGGCAAATGCCCCAAGTTTTATACTATCTTCTTCTGTTAGCTTTACAGCTGATACTATTACAACTCTATTTCTTCTTAGATTTTCCATGTTACCTCGCACTTACGTATCGTGTACTTGTAGTTTAGAGACTCTTCACTATTACAAATAATACCATTTTCGTTGGTTTGTGTCAAGATAATTGAAATTTTCGTTATAGCTGTTATAATAAGTATATTAACTATATCGAGTACAGTCTTGACATGTGTATATGGCTGTCCTATAGTGTTTCACAAAGGTGTATATACAGAGCCTTTGTATACTATAATAAATATTTGCATAAGTAGTTGGTAAGCACCGTGTTTATGTTACTAAACTGAACAAGGAGGAGTTATGAAGTTGGAGGAGTCTATCGGACTCGATACGGTAAGTCCACCGTCTGTTAAAAAGGTAACTAAAAGAAAAACCAAATGGAAAGAATCTTTGGTTACTAAAAGACAGTCAAAAGAGTGGGTAAAGTACGGAAGGATTGCGGAATGGATGGCGGTAAAGGAAGGTAGGACGTTGGAGGAAATCCGACAATCTCCGGAAGTGAGCGTTACCCTACAAACTCTTAATATTTGGAGTATACAGCATAAATGGCAGGATAAAAGGCGAGCTTATATACGCAGGCCTACGACAATTACTACTTTAGTACACGATCTTCTTCTTAATAACTTGATGAAAGCGCACAATCATCAAGTAGACGGGACAACTTTAACTTTAGAAGAGATAACAGGTCTAGAAAAACTTTTAAAGATGTATAAAATTACTGGTGTTCCATTCCATGACCAAGCAAGCCTAGTCATGAAGGAATTCATAAAGTTTGTAGCTCTGTTATTCAAAGGGAAAGAAGAACTAAGTGTGGTACTGGATGTGGTGGAGGAATTCAGTAGGCGAATAGAAAACGGGCTTATATACCCAGAAGCATAGTACATTGAGTGGGGTAGGTAATAATGAGTCGAAAATATAAAAAGAAGAGTAAAGGATGTTTCGACGACACTTATGAACTTATAAAATTGATTCGTTCCGAGGGCGAATCAAAAAAAGTTTTACCACCTTCGGAAAGAGATTACCGCATTGAACGGTCTGCTGAGGATCCACAATTTTTTTTCAAAACTTATCTATCTCATTGGTTTGTTAGCGAGCCGGCACCATTTCATTACCAAATACCCGATTTATTCAAAATAAAGAATAGACCTATCATTATTGTAGCCCCCAGAGGCGGAGCAAAGAGTACATTTCTAAGGGCAGAAACTATAAGACTTATACTTACTGGTAAGCAGCCATTTATGGTTCGTGTTGAGGAAAATGAGCGAATGGCTAGTAAGGTTATATTCAATATCAGAAGAGAGGTAGAGGATAATCCGCTTATACGCGCAGATTTTGGCAATGTGCAAGGGCAACCGTGGCAAGCGTCAGAATTAATGTTTAGAAATGGCTGTTTATTGTGGGGACGTGGTAGAAGGCAGCCCATTAGAGGTACTATTAGTGGTCACAATAGGCCTACTGGAATTATATATAATGATATTGAATCCCCAGACCAGGTTAATAACAAAGAGCAGACAGAGATGATATACGATGCTCTATTTAAGGTTGCACTTCCTGCTTTAGCGCCTCCTATAGCTGGTGGCGGATTTTTGGCGGTAGTTGGCACTATACTTGGTAAGGAATCTATGCTCGCTAAGCTTATAGACAACGAGGTTTCTACTACTATAAAATATCCAGCTTTGACCCCCAGAAAGAGTGGGGATGATGGTGTAATATCATTATTGCTTGGAAAGGTATCTAGGGACGTTGGCAGGATCATGGACCATATAGATTCTATACCACCTAGTGAAGATGAGTACGATCCAGTATATATGGAAAGGAGGGCATCTTTTTTTAGAAAAAGAAGCAATTATGTAAATCTTATATCTAAACTAGAATCTTACTGGCCTGCGAGATTTCCTATAGAAGAGCTGCTAATCTACGCAGCCACGATGGGAACCGTTGCTTTTTTACAGGAGTATCAGCATATACCAACAGATTCTCTTGATGGTGTGTTCAAAAGAGAGTGGTTTGAACGGGCCTACTATAAACCAGAGGACATTGGTAATGCGGGTCTGATTAGAGCTACCTTTCTTGACCCTTCTTATAAGGATCATACAGGTGCAGATTATAAGGCTTTCGTTACAGGCATATACGACCCGTCTTGCAACACAGGTTATGTTGTACACGCACTCGTTAGGAATGGTACTTTGGATGAAATGATTCAGTGGGCATTTGAGATATCTGGTGATTTTCTCACTGGGAACGTCAGAGTTGGAAATCGGACTATTCCAGAGTCTGCTTTTAGAGATTCTATATTTGCTTATGAGAGTAATGGTGCCCAGGAGTGGCTTGAGCCAATGTTCGAAGAAAATTCTAAAAGGTTTGGTTTTAGGTTACCAAAGATAACCGGGGTTTTACATAAAGGAAATAAAAACGCTAGGATATTAAAGCTGTCGTACCCAGTAGAACGTGGGCAGTTGCGTATGGACCCTGGTAGTAGCGATCAGGCTATTGTTATAGATGAGTGCTGTTTTCTAACTAATAAGGGGTATCATGATGATGGCGCTGATGCTATGGAGGGGTGGTGGTCAGTTGTTGAAAAATCCAGGATAACCTTATCTATTAGTAGCAGAGATAGTATGCCTATGAGACGGATTGGAGATAGAGGAAGAGTAGCTGACAATGGTTATAACTATGGTAAAGGGATTGACGAGACCATAGAGGGTGCTTTGAGAAAACAAATAGCAAGCGGTAAGAAACGTAGGTATAGAAGTATAACAGGAATAAGCAAGCCAGCAGCGGGGTTAAGATACTTTGGACGGTAGTAAGCAAAATATGAAATCGAGTAATGTAAGATTCCGAAAAGATCAGCTTAGTAGTATAGACTTAGCTGTTGAAAATACCAATTTACCGAACAGATCCGAGTTCGTTAGAGAGTCTGTTGACCATTATATTAAATATTTAAATGGAGAGAGTAGAAGTATTCCTATTGGTGGAAGCAACTATAAAGGCTACAATAAAACTTATAGAAGATTAACTGAATCAGTTGTTAACTTTGTTAAGAGTTCCGGCAGTCCGTTTGACCCTATAGCTTTTAATTATGCTGGAGCGATACATCATTTGGAACAAGATAAGATGATTTCTCTTGTAACTCAACTGTATTCGCAGAACCCACTTGCTCATAGGATAATTGAGATACTTGCTGATTTTTGTGTTGGATCTAACATTATATACAGAACTGCTGATAAGGACTTGAATAAGGTTTTTGACGAGTTTTGGAATCATCCTAGAAACAACTTTAGCCGAACACAGGTAAGGCGTGTTACAGAACTCTTTTTATACGGGGAGCAGTGCTATCCAGTGTTTGTTCACCCCACTACCGGTCTTGTCCAACTTGGCGCTATACATCCAGCATTTATAAAACAAACTATCTTAGATCCAGATGATTATACTTTTGTTATAGGTGTGAAAGTGCAGACTAGCGGCACAAAAACAAAAACTTATCGAACTATATATCCAACGGATCCGGAAACGTTTTTGAATGAAACCGCGTTATCTATGCGAGAGAAGATGGATGGAGACTGCTTTTACTTTGCAGTTAACTTTCTTACGTTACCTATGCCTGTAAGTGGGACTGGCTACGAGTCTGTGCAGAACAGAGGTAAAAGTGATCTTTTGCACTTAATAGATAGGTTGGGTATGTTGGATGATTTAAATTATTTACATCTTGATCGCAGCCAGCTGCTTTTAAGCGTACTTTGGGATATAACAGTACAAGGGGGTAATGATGACGATATAGAAAAGGCCCTTCAAAAATACCAAGTACCAGATGGACCGTGTGTAAGAGCACATAATGAACGTATGGAAGTGGATATGAAAACTCCAACTCTTGGGTCTGCAGAGATTGTCTCTGAAATTAAAATGATGCAGGATGATATTCTTGGTGGTGCGTCTTTACCTACCCATTACTATGGCGGTAGTGGAGATGTTAACAGAGCCGCATCGACTGCTATGGAATTGCCGACGCTTAAGAGGTTTGAGGCAAGACAGCAAGAGGTTGCAGAAGTATTCCGATCGGTTTTGGAATATCAAAAAAGAATGGCTGTTAATGCTGGGAGAGTAGATAAAGATGCGCTTTTTGATATAGTTACTCCGGCCATAACCAAAAAGGATTTGTCGTACATTAGTACGACGTTGAGCCAGGTTGTCAAGGCTCTAGAGTCTGCCGTAGCTGCTAATTGGATAACAGCAAGAAAAGCGGGAGAAGTTTTTAGAACTATAGCAGAGGGTTTTGGAGTAGAGCTGCAAGAGCCCGAAAACTTCGATGAGCTTGAGAGGCAGGCAGAGATGCAGGCTGAGATTTTTGCCAAGCAGTTAGAACAACAGCCTGAAAGTGCAAAGGAAGAAGATAAAACTGACGAAGAGCGTCAAAATGAAGAATCTTCCAGGGAAGTAGATGGCAAGGAGGATGTTCCTGCCAAAAAATAAGTAGGAACAAACACTACTTGTTATAAAATCTGTTTAGTAGTTATATCGTGAGCCTTGCGGCCCGAGTAGGCCACTAAGTTAACGGCTTTAGCTACTGTATTGATAAGTAGCTCGTATATAGCGAGGTAAGTATGGAAAAAGATAAGCAAGGCATAAGTATATCGATTGGTAGTGCCATAGAATTAAAAGAATCTGGTAAAAGGGGTACTTTGTGGAATGCCTATATTATAGGCGAGGGTTTAGGCCTCAACTCACAGAAAGGAAAGGATGGTAAATTCTACAGAGAAAATTTTACAAAGGAGAGTATTGAGGCTTTAACTCCTCTTTTAGAAGGTGTACGTGTCAAAGCATATGAGTTTTTGAATGGCAAGCACGATCATCTTCCGCAAGACATTGAAACGGTGTATAAGGGTAAGGTTGTTAACACCAATGTAGGTATTTTGGAAGACCCAGCTTGCGAGATAATAGATGGTAAGGCACATGCTAAAGCAAAACTGCGGTTATCTGACAATGCTGACTGGTTGAGGTCTTTACTTGTATGGGCCCATGATAACGGACACCCGGATTATTTGGGACTTTCTATAAATAGTCAAGGTAGTGCTCGTGCGAGGATTACAGAAAGTGGGGATCGGTTTATGGATATTGTTTCTATAGATGAGCCGAACAGTGTTGATGTTGTAGATAAACCAGCAGCAAGAGGAAGGGTAGAGACACAGTTTTACGAGATATTGCAGAGTGAGCAGCATAACTCAGGTGATACTACCAGTAATTCTGTAAATGTAGATGTTGCTATCTCGGATAATTCGGACGATGTGGTAGTTTCCGATGTTGGAAGTGATAAAGAATCCGACAAGGAAATCACATCTATCGAGATAAGTGCTAGCAATTCCACGTCAGAGAAAACTGCCGAGGAAAAACATGTAGAAGAACGTACATCTAACGATGCATTTCTGGACCTGCATGTTTCCCAACCGATGAGAACTTTTCTAGATGGAGAGGGAATACTTTATCGAGAAGGAACAGCAAGATCCATTTTGGAATCAATAGATAAAGAGGGTCTATCATATAGTAATAAAGCTGTCATAGAGCTGTTGTCGAAATACGTCGAGAAATCTAAAGTGAATTCGGCTGTCAGTTTGCTTAAAGAGGCTGCTGAGACTCAAAGTGATAGGTCCCTGGAAAAAACCGACGGTGTTGTTGAGTCAACAATTACCGTTGAACCCAATGAAGTTAAGGATCCTGCAGCTTGTGAAGCTGATCCGGAGCCTTTAGAGGGATGCAATATGGAAAAGTTAATTAAAGATGAAAACAAAGGACAGGAGACAGTCAACAGCGATGCTTCTGGTAATGGTGCTGTAGAAGGTTCTACTGTGGTAGAATCTGAAGGTTCTGCGGATGCTGTATCTACTGTTGAAGTAGATGTGGTTGAAAGCGGATCCTCGACGAGTCCGGATTCCGTTAAAGGCACGGGTGTAGATGCTGTTGCTAGTGTTGCTACTGAAATCACTAAGCTAACTCAAGCAATGCAGGGGTTTATGTCTGGCCAGGAGTCTCGTATGTCTGAGATCGAGCAAAGAGTCCTTAAAATTTCGGAGAGCGCAACTAAAGTTGATTCTTTAGAAACAAGAGAGGGTGAGATGCTCAAAATCTGGAGCGAAATTAGGAAACAGAACGAACTCGAGAAGATAGAAAGGATCCTTGAGTCAAGCGGTTTGTATCCGGAAACTATTGACAAGATAAAAGCTGGACTCAAAGGTAGAATTCCTGAGACAACAGAGCTTGAGGAAATAATTAGCCGAGAAAAGGAAATGTTTACTAAGCTTCGCCAGAGTTCTAGTTCGCTAGACGGAAACGTCTCTGGTCTTGGTTATGTTGGATATGATATTGTTAGAGTTGGCGACAACGCTAGCGATAAAATCCAAGTGGCTATGAATAAGCTTTTTGATTGTAAAATTACAGAGAGCGATGACAGTAACCTTTACGGAGATTCGAGTATCACATTTGGTGGTCTGCGAGATGCTTACACGAAGGTGACTGGAGATGTGGGTGTTACTGGTTATATGAACAAAAGGTTTATTCGTGAGGGAATTATTGGGCACGATACTTTTGCTGAAACACTGAGTAACACGATGAACAGGTATCTGGTAGAGTGGTATCGTTCGTTTGATCACGCATGGCGTGATATTGTACGTTATCGCAGAGGCGGGCTTACTGACTACCGTCCATACCTGATGAACGCATTAGGCGGGTTTGGTAACCTGCCAATCTTCAAGGATAACGCAGCAGCGCCGTCTGCTGATGGTTATGCAGATGCTGCACAACCTGTCGAGAGACAGGGCTCGTACCAGGCCGAAATCCGGGCGAAGATGGTAACTGTAACTGAAAAGATGATCAAAAACGATGATCTTAACGTTGTGACCCGTATGTTAGAAGAGTTGGCTTTTGCTGCTGAGGAAACTCTTATGGAGTTTGTATTCAGTATCTTAGTTGGTGCTTCAGCTAATTTGATAGCTAACGGTACAACTGTTGGAGCTGTAAATACAGATAGTATTTATGGCGGTAGTAATGCTCGTGCATTATTTGCTGCAGGCAACAGTGGTACGGCTGCTCTTGACTACGATTCTCTTAAAGCGGCTATCATGAATATCCGCATGGCCAAAAAGATTGGAAACAGTAAACCTCTTCGGTTACATGGAACGAAGTACTTGGTAGTTCCTGAGGAACTTCGTTACAAGGCTATGGAACTACATCCAGACTTTACTCCGCAGGCTCCTACAGAATCAGGAGACCAGAAGAATGAAGCTAACGTATTACCAGATTACAAGATCATATCTGTAGATAAAATCTATCTTGGGAATGATGCTAATAACTGGTATTTGGTTGAGGAACCTAACAGGTTCCACGGGATTGAAATTGGGTTTATCGATAACGAAGAGAATCCAAGGATCATTCTCCAATCGGATCCTACTGTAGGACGTACGTTTACTCATGGTGGATTTAGGTTTAACATTTCCCATCGGTACGGTGGTGGAATTGCTGGACACGAAGGGCTATATGCTTCTATCGTAGTGAATCCTTAAGTCGTAATGCAGAAAAGTTTGCGTATACCCCTCTATTAAGAGGGGTATACAACTATCTTTTGAATTGTTGGTTTTGGTAATAAGTTTTAATGATATGTAGAGGTTAAAGATAATGGGTAGATTGGAATTTAGGAACGATGTTCTAGAACGTTTGAACAGGATTGAAAGAATGTTAGAAGAGATTAAAAGTGCTTTAGCCTCAAGCTCTTCTACACCTAGAAAAACGGAATCAAAGAAGAAAAAGTAATTATAGTGTTATTGGGGAAAGATACAGTCTTTCCCCTCTGCGAATACTGATATGGCAGCAGCCCGCGAAGATTTATTAATAGAGCAAGGAGCAACTTTTAGGAAGAGGTATGTCTGGTACGATTCCCAAGACATGCCGATAGATCTCACAGGATATACAGCACGTATGCACATACGTGAGAAGATAGAGGATGATTTGATTTTAGAGGAACTGACTACGGAAAATGGTAGGATAGTTTTGAATGCGGATATAGGATCCGTTGATTTACAAATTAGTGCTACCGATACTTCAGCTATCGATTGGAAACGTGGTTATTACGATATAGAAATAGAAAATGGTTCTATAGTTACAAGGTTAGTTCAAGGTCGTGTAGAGGTTAGTGAAGAAGTAACTAGGTAACTATTATGGGTGATAATGCTACTTATGTCGTTTCCCAAAGTAACGACACTAAGATGGTATCAGAAGATAAAACTACTTATATAAAATCTTCTGTAGTGGAAGCATCTATAGTTTCTGAGCACTCAACAACCCGTATAGAATCATCGACTTGTGTAGTAATACCGCCAGATGTAGTACCGACAGAGCGTGTAACTACATATGTAGAAGCTGCAGAGAATATAGCTGGTTATAGGGTAGTAACAACAGATCAGGACGGTCGTTTAATATACATGGATCCTACTAACTATATACATAGGCACCGTATATTAGGTGTTACTACGGATTACATAGGTAGTGGTACCATAGGAAGTGTACTTGTTAGTGGAGAAATTTCAGATGCAGGTTGGAGTTGGGATGTGTTTAGGCCTATTTTTCTTGGCGGCCAAGGGACAATCATACAAATACCGCCAATTTCTGGTTTTGTAGTTGTTATTGCGTTTGCTATATCTCCAACAGTTATTTTTGTGAGGAACGGTGGATATACTTTATCACCTATAACTGCTACGGTTATGCTAGGTGAGGATGACATTTTAAACGGTTATATTGATTTACAATATCATCCGGTGTCTCCGTACGAAGATAACGTTATGGTAGAAGTAGTTCCAGGAGTATTGCAAATATACTATAAGGATTATGCTGTTATTGAGGATAATGAAGGAATACGTAGAAGAATCACATGGAATCCGAACTATATAGAAGTTTCAGAAGGTCTATACGGCTCGTTATCGGTTGGGGATTTAATAAGGACAACATATATGTGTATGTTTTAGTCACATAGAGGTAAAAAAATGTCGAAATTGAAAGGCAAATGGATAGAGGATGCAACCGTAAGGGTTGTCAAATTTGATATAGAGTCATCTACTGCTAAACAGTTACTTAGCGTTAATGCTGCTAGTACAGCGGCTGAATTTACTAGCGTAGACCACACATATGTAAATGACTTTGATACGCAGGTTAGGCTGTCAAGACTTGATCAGATGACTGCACCAACTACTAATGTTTCTATGGGAAGCATGAAGTTAGTTTCTGTAGCTAATGGAACAGATACTGGAGACGCTGTAAATAAGGGACAACTTGACACTGTAGCAGCTGCGCTAGGCACAACAGCCGAGTGGCAAAAGTCAGTTATGGACCGGTTAGCAGCGCCCCCTGGATCCCCAGTAGATGGAAGTAGGTATCTTATTATTGCTACTGCAACAGGAGATTGGGCTGGTAAAGAAGATCAGATTGCTCAGTATGATCTTGGTACAACGTCATGGATTTACACTGTACCCGCTGTCGGAACTTTCACGTCTGCTGACGATGAAACTGATGGTATTTACTATTATGGAGGTTCCTGGACTAAGAAAACATTTGAGGCTACTACAGCATCTACAGGTTTGGTTAAATCTGGTAATGATATCAGACTTGCTGTTTCCTGTGCTGGAGATGGTTTATTATTTAATACTGGAGTTATAAGTATTGGATCTGGTAATGGTATTACCGTTAATGCTTCTGATATTCAGATAGACGAAGCTGCTAATCTGACCATGACTGGTCAAGTGCAGTTAAATGATTTTAGAGTCAATGAAGCGGTTGCGGTTACAGCTACATCTACTGAGCTTAATATACTTGATGGAGCAACGATATCAACTTCCGAGTTAAATGTACTTGACGGAATTGCTGGTGTTTTAGATGAAGATAACATGTCGAGTGATTCGGCTACCCATTTAGTAACACAGCAATCATCCAAAGCTTACACAGATGCAGCAATTAGTGGAGTATCAAGCCGGGAAGTTGAGATAAGAACCCTTGGAGCAGGCGATATAACTGGTAAGGGTTTTTCTTTAACTGGAACTCCTGCAGTAGCCGCTGAAGTAACTATGTTCGTCGATGGAGCTCCTTATCAACAGTACGGGGTAGCTTTCGCAATTAGCGGGTCGAACGTGACATGGAATGGATATAATTTAGATAGTGTGCTTGAGATTGGGGACAACGTCACTGTCGTTTTTAGTACATAATAATAAAACCTATGTGGTTATCTGAAATAAGATCTAGAATACAGGACGAGGAAGAGAAACTTACAGATGAGGAGCTTCAAGCTTGTATAGATCAAGCTGTCTCAATGTATAACAGTTTAGGATCAGAGAGGCTTGTGTACGAGGTAGTAAGTGATGGTGGCAGGATATACGATTTACCGTCAGACTGGGAGGAGGATTACTCTAAAATAATAGGGATAGAATACCCGGTTTACGAAACTGGAGCAGGCGATTCTGTGTACTCATTAACGTATTTAGATATGTTGTATTATGATATCTACGTTGTAAATGGGGGTTCAAAGCTATCGTTAAATATTGATATAACGGATGGAGAGGCCTTTCGTGTACACTATTGTGTATCAAGGAGTGTGTGGGGTATTGATTCCGTACCTATTGTTAATAGACCGGCAGTGCTGAGTTTGTCTACAGCGTATGCAGCTTATAAAATGGCTGCTGCTTATATACAAACTATGGATCCGTTAATATCAGCGGATTCTGTTGATTATCTGTCCAAACCGGCAGAATACAGGGAGCTGGCCGCTTATTACTATGAAGAGTGGAAGTCTGCTATGGAATCGAGGTTAAAGAGGCGCTCAGGTTCTGAAGATCCGTTAGGAGCTGGATTATCTGGTTTAGCCTGTGGAACTAAGTCCCATCCTTTACCATTTAGCAATCGTAGGCTGTTTAGTCGTTATGGCACTTAAAGGCGTAAATTTACCGTTTATACACATACATTCGGGGAGAGATAAAGTTCCATTTACCAAGATGGATGTTAGGGGCCACTACCTACCTTTTACTAGAATTCCTAGTGTACAGTACAACATGATAATAGGAAAAAGAGTAAAAGCAGTTCTTGGAAAAATATTAAAAACTGTTAAATCTTTTACTCCTGTAAGAACAGGAAGACTTAAAAAGAGCTTTAGAGCTGAGATTTTTGGGAAATTTCCAAACATTACTGGTAGAGTTGTCAGCGACGTTCCATATGCTTATCAAGTGGAGCATGGAAAGGCGGTTAATACTTCTGGTTCGAAAGTAGAACCCGGTATTCCAAGAAATCTGCAGAATAGATCTGGCGGACATAAGATGGTGGAGAGAGCCTGGGAAGCCCATAAAAAAGATACTAAGGCGATGGAGCATCATATTTTAATGGATATGCTTAATCTGATAGACGGCGGGGAGAAGTATGGAGACTAAAGCAATAAAAGAGGCGATAGCAAGTGCTTTAAGTAGTATTGAGAATATAGGTCCGGTCTATCCATACATGATCTCGCCAAAAACTCCTAAGGAATTTAAGGACCTTTGTAAGAATAAGGATCACTTGGAATGGTGGCAAGTGTATCGCAGCGGCATTGGCGATACTGTATACGATTCAAATATAAAACGAAGGATAGAGTTTTTTTCTATCATGGGTTTTTACAGCTACGGCCACGATAATTCTGGTAAGTCTGCGGACAGTTTTGATTCTATTGTTAATGAGGTTTTTGAAGAGGTGGCGTCATCTGGAAGCTTCGATGGTGTTGTAGCACAAATATCTTCTGTAGATTCTCCAACAATTGATTTAGTTTCAATTGGGGATGTGCTGTGCCATCGCTGTATTATCAATATTACAGTTGTTGAATATAGTTCGTAGTTAGCGGTTACTCCACTTGTACACGCCATATCTACTATAGCATTGACAGCTCTGTAGTATAGAACCTACAATAGAGCTATTATATCATGCTAATACTTCTGCGACTGTTATTTGTATAGACTAGTAGTCAGGTGTTGTGCTATTGTGCACGGGCCGTGACTACCGAGAGTCATGGCGCGTAAAAAAAGAAATAACAGAAAGGTAAAGAGAACAGCAAGTGGAAATGTTACGGCTTATGCTCGTAAGCGTCACGGTATGCGCGTGGAAGGAAGCAAAAAAGGTAGTTTTCCTATATTTGATAGGACATCTGCTAGAAGTGCTTTAAGACTTAGAGGGCATACTAAAAACAAGAAGGCAAGAAGTAACGTTATAACTCGTGCTGCTAAGTACCTACCGCGTGGAGCTAGTGAAGCTCGCGCGAGAGATAAAAAGAAAGGGTTAATTTAATAATTGATTTAAGTCTTTATTAAATAATACCTACTGAAAACGAGGTAATAATTATGGCAACGTTATCGGTTAACGATTTCAAAGTATTGACCCGACGCATAGCTGGTATGGTGGTTAACACCAAGACTGCCCTTAGTAGCAGGAGTGTTGAATCAACAATGGTCAGCTCTGTTGACGACTTAACTGTGGAATCATTTGATTATCTGGCTACGACTCCGCGGGCTTATGTAGTAATGATCTCCGCTGAGGGAACTCCAGATGGGTTTAGATGGAGTAATGATGGTGGAGTAACGTGGGCTACCGAGGCCAGCGTTTCTGATAGTGCTGTGACCTTAGAGTTAGGTGTTCAGGTAAGTTGGGGTGCTACTACTGGTCATAAAGTTGGCGATCGCTGGTTGTTTAGGGTAAATAACTCTTATTCAGCATATCGTATGTTAGAAGCAGTAGCTACTATGAATGATATAGATCCTCAAAGAGCACTGTTAAACCCTGTGTATGACTTGGCAGAAAGATTAGATAGCCCTGGTAATGTGTTATCCCAGCTCTATGATATAATCCGTGTAATTGATGTTCATCTTGGCGGGTTAAGTAGCTGGCTGGAATCTTCTGACACCTACGTCAACTCGGAAATTCAGGACATTTACGGTGGGATTGAGCCTGGCCGCGTAATACCGCCTGTGACTGATCTTGGTCGATTTGAATTCTCAGGAGCTGGTGCTGGTACATTTACAGCTGGAACAGCAGTAGATAGTGCTTTGTATGGTGGGGCCAATTTGGAAGTATTTGCTTTAACCGCAGTCGGAGATGGTTCTGTAACTGTGGAAGGCGTAAACTTTGCTGGAGATCCTGTGACATTAAGTTCTCAGGCCTTTGGCGGGGCTTTGACGCAGTATGATACTGTAACTATAGCTGGATCAGAGCGTATCATCAGCTTAACGAATGTTACGGTTACTGGCGGAGCTGCGAGTCAGGTGATTTCTGTTAGAGTTAAGCGTGATTGGGATCCAATTCTATAATTATAGTAAATTGGAGGACCTATTATGAAAAAACTCATATCAAAGAAACGATTTAATAACAGTGAGCCTATCGAGACTGCAAAATCTGTAAAGAATTTTGAAGTCTCTACAAATAATGTGTTAAAGTCTAGAAAAAAAGCTAGATTAAACACAGAAGAAACGGTTGAAAAGAAGTTTGATGTTAAATTAGCTAGCAATAAAAGGTCTTCTGGGAAGTCTGTAGTGTCCATTGTGTTTGATGGACTTGGAAAAGAACAGAAGTACTCTATAACATTTGCGGCTAATGATATCTATCAAGCCATGTATGATGAGGAGCAAGATCGTGTATATCCAGACTTTCTCGATATTGCTGTAAAGCATGGTATTGCTAGTATAAAGAGGTAAAGAGAGTATGGCAACATTAGTAAAGAATATTGCGATACCACTTAGTAATTTTTATGTTGATGTTCCTGTCCCTGCGACTGGCACTAAGCTTACTATAACTGCTGGAGTACCCGCAGGCGGGACTCATATTGGGTCCACTATCGGCGAGGGTACGTGGGAGTATGCAAGGGACACTATCGAGCTTGATTTAGAGCAATATACCTCTATTCCTGATGGAGGTCTGATATACAATAACGAGTCACTGACTGTTACGATTCCTATTGCAGAGCTCACTAAGGACAAGCTTGCTAAGGCCATTACTGGTGAAATAGTTGCTGTAGACGGTGGGCATCTTGTCACTATTGGTGGTAAAACGGAACCGGAAACGTTCAGTGTAGTTTTAGTAGCTGAACATAGAGCAGGTTCGGGGATATATCATTACTTTATGGTATACAAATCCATTTCCCAGGAAGGTGTATCGTTATCATTTTCCAAGGCTGACGGACAGACTTATGAAATGTCCTGCCGCGGAATGGCAGATATGGCTAGACCAGCTGGAGACCAGCTTGGTCATGCTTTTATAGCGACAATTCCTTAAGATTTATTGGTTACGAGAAGAGGGGGGATTTTCTCCTCTCTTCTGATGTTCTGTACGTGTTGCGTTATTTTATTATTATATGGAGGAAAAATGTATGAGGCGTACTAAAAAGTCTATTGTACAAAAAGTAAAAGATAAAATGGGGTCTGTAGAAGTTACACTCCCTTGTATGCAAGATAGTTATATATACCCTATTGATTCCCAGGTTGTCGGGTCCGTGAGAAGATTGGATGTAGTTACTGAGAATCTTAAGGATTGGTTTGTTAAAGTAAGTGGAGATGTATTTGATGCTGAAGATTTTTTCGATATTGTCGAGGAGGAGACAGGCGAAATTTTGTCAGATGATGTTAGGCAGAAGATAATAGAATGCCTAGAAATTAAGAATGAAGTTATAAAAATTAAGCGGTTATCTATGCTCCAGTTAGTGGAAGGGGATCATTATCCTGTAAAACTGACTCAGATAGTTCAAAAGATGTACGAATCCGGTAGTGCTAAGGATATGCTTTCTGCCTCTAGTGAGGACGAGGGCGGATTATTGTCCTTTAATCAGTGGGTGGCCTGTCAGGCAGCTGTTGATCCAAAGATCTATTCTTTGAGGCAGGTTACGAAAGTTCTTAACGGAATCTCGATAGATCCACACTGGATTCCAGCTAGGGATTTTATGGAGCTAAAGAGCGTCAAGGTAAATTTAGGTGAAAAGCAGAACCCGTGGAAGGAGAATGAAGTTAGAGATCTTAGTGAATTCTCGGAAATTTTATGGGTGGAAGACTTACAATCTGATGCAGATTTGACCACTATAGTTAATGTGTCATTTAACGGTCCTGAAAGGGAGGAGGGTATTCCTAATGTAGTGCCCTTTTCTTCAAGGTAATTACGCAGAACTCCTAGATTTTGTTTGTGCCCGTTATGGGGTGCTTCCTTCGGATATGGTTAAGAGGGACCCGTTTTGGGTAGACTTTGACACAGCTGTAGCTTATAAAGGCCAAATGGAGCAAAAAATAGCTGAGGAGCGGGCCATGGAAGAGGCTGAATCAAAAAGTAAGAGTAAGAGCCGATTGGGAAGTCACAGGCACGGAAAACAACCGCCACGCCGTAATGTAGAACACGGTGGGATCGATAATCGGCCTCTGAAGGAAAGACTAAAGGGAGCTCAACGTATAAATGACGTAGTTGGCGAAGGTCTAATTAATGTTTAAAATCATGAGGGGCATCCACCTGGATGTCCCCTTTTCTTTTATATGGTGTTTATTATGAAAGTAAAAACAGATCGTAATGAAGGTATTACTCTTGATAAAAACTTGCAGAAAGAGAGAACTCTATTCGAGCGTGTAATAGACGGGGACTTGGATGATGCAGTGGATATGCTTAAAGAGGCATACGGTCAGCAATTTAAGAGTAATTATACAATTAAAAAGAAGTTAAGAAATGAGAAAGCGAAGTAATTTATTGTTTATTTTTGTAGGTTGAATTATAGGAGGTAACAGATGCCTAGCAAAAGTAGTAAACGGTGGAGAGATTCAACCGATTATTGGAATATTAAACTATTTAGAGATATTACTTATCGTGATAAAAATGGTATACCCATTTTAAGAGCGCGTAAGGATGACGAAATAAAATCTCTGATACCAACTCACTTGTATAACGCTGGACAAACTAAGCCGCGATTAGGTGCAGATAGGAATGGTTATACACATTTTTATTTAGATGATTATCAGTTTGAAAGGTTCTGGAACTTTCCAATAAGATACACTAATTATCTAAAAACATTTAACGGGACTCTTAGCCCAGATTACAGTGTATATGCCGATTACCCGTACCCGGTACAAGTGGCTAATGTTTTTAGGAATAGAGCACTTGGAGCTTACTGGGCTATGAACGGTATAAAAGTAATTCCATCTATATCGTGGAATGTAGAGAAATCTTTTGAATGGTGCTTCGATGCTGTTGAAAAAGATGGGGTAGTAGCTATAAGTACAGTTGGGTCTCTTAGAACAGAAGAGTTGAAGAGGCTACTATTAATAGGTTATGTAGAGATGCTTAATAGAATACGTCCATGCAAAGTCATAGTTTATGGTACATGCCCAGAAGAATTGCATAAGTTTGGAGTTCCTATAAAAACGTTTAAAGCTTTTCACAAAAAGTTTGAAGATAGCAAAAAGGTAAGAGAAATTAAATAAGAAGTAAGATAAGAGGTACATTATGCCAAAAGGTGGATCTGGTGGAAAGAGAACCGCGGCGGGCGGTGGTGGTATAGAATCTGATATCACTATGGCACTAAGATCAAGCGGTATCGAGGGTGTTTTTGACATAGCAAACAGACCGGCAGCCATGACAGTTTCCCAGGTGGAATCTACTATAATGAGTAATGCCACGGAAACTATGGCTATATTCGGTAATGATAGGAAGCTTTTAATGTCAGTTGGTGGTGCTAAAGGCGAGGTTACACTATCCCAATCAGATCTTAAAAGGTACAAAAATGATATTCGCACAGCTACACATAATCATCCTATAGATCTGCCATTAAGTACTGGAGATCTTATATCAGCGGCTCAATTTGGATCCGCTACAGATAATAATTTCGAGGAGCTTAGGGCGGTTTCCAAAAATGGAAATGTTTATAGGGTGTTGAAACCGGCCAACGGTAAGTGGCCTACTGAGTCGGATATCCAAAAGTCTATACAGAAAAACATACGTACTGCTTATAAGAAGGCTATTGCTGTCCGCAATAAGGGGGGATCAAAGGATGAGGCTTTTAGGATATATCAGGATGAATTAACCAAACTCGTAGCTAAAGATACCGGCATGAGGCTAAGGGGCGGTAGTGCGAAGAAGCCTTCCATACTAAGCGGTGTTATTCCGACATGGAGACCTGGGAAGGGGATTACTCTTGGTAATATAACTGAAGGTCCACGTAGACTCAAATCTCCTACCAAAAGTACAGAGGGGAGCTTGTCTAGACAGTACTCCCGTAGCCTGGAATCTTCTGATGTATATCCTGAAAGGCTTAGAACTGTTGGAGGACGACCAACTTTCGAGGCGCGGAGATTATATGGAATGCAGATTCCAGGAGAGAAGGAAGGGGCATTTCCTGTGTTTGATGTCGAGTCGGCTATATCAGCACTAAAACTCAGAGGAAGAGCTCAAACTGTAGAAGGAAGAGCCGATGTTGTTAAAAGGGCAGCTACATATGCTCCGGAAGCTGCTGCTAGGGCAGCTAAACTGGATAAGATGAGGGCTGAGGATGCAGTTAAAAAGTCACTGACCTTAAGAAATATAACACCAATTATGCGCACGCCGTCTGGTAGACCTACTAAAACAGCTAGATCTAAATACGGTCTAGATATGGCTGGGGAGAAGCGTGGTTCTTTTCCTGTATTTGATATTACGAGTGCACAAGCAGCTCTACGACTTAGAGGGCATGCCAAAACTACGGCTGGTAGAAGGGAAATTCTAAGACGTGCGGCTGAGTACGTTCCGGAAGCATCAGCTAAAGCTTTACAAAGAGATCTTAAAAGGCAGGGTATTAACCTAAAGAATGTTTCCGAGATGGATAGAGTTTTGTATCGAACATTATCAGGTAAACCCTCTGCTGTAGCAAGAAGGGAGTATGGAACAAAGATAATAGGCGAGAAACCGGGTAGCTTTCCAATATTTGATGTTGAAAGTGCTGCAGCTGCTCTACATCTTAGAGGTAGGGCAAAAACCACTGAAGGGAGAAGAGACATTGTAGAGAGAGCGGGTAAATATCTCCCACAAGAGGCTAGTCAGGCTTTGAGAAGAGATGTAAGGAAGCAAGGTATCTCTATGCAAAATGTCTCTAAAGAAATTTACTCCAATCAGCGTTACAGAAATTTGGGTGATGGTAAGCCCACCGCGGAGGCAAGGAAGCGGTTCGGGTTTAAAGGTATAGCGGGAGAGAAGACAGGCGCATTTCCAGTATTTGATGTTAGGTCTGCTAAGGCCGCCTTATTTTTGAGATATAACGCTAAGACTGGTCAAGGAAGAAGAGATATAATAAATAGGGCTAAGAAATTTGCACCGGAGGTGGCAGAGAGGGCTGCTATGAAAGACATTGCTAAGGGTATGTCTTTGTCTGGCGTTTCTTTTAAGAATAAAAGCGTGGTGGGAGAATCTTTATCTGGGTTTGAGAGAAAGCATTATCAAAAGCGATCTGTTATTCCCTATAAGGAGTACGGAGCATCGTTTGATAAGAACAGGCAGCTTGTTAGCAAAATGTATGGAGGTCCTGGTTTTGTAGTTGATACTACAGGTAAAAAGGTTGGTAAAGATGTTAGGTATGTTACGCATACGCATCCTAATGATCGCGGTTTCTCTAATGTTGATATTCTAAATCTATTACCTGGTTCTATTAAAGCTTCTGGTGGTAAACTTAAAGAGTTCAGATCCACCACTAAAAGTGGCATAGTATCGGTATTAGGGAAGCCAAAGGGTGGGTGGCCATCTAATCAGGAAATATCTTTAGCGTATGCCCGTTCATTGAAAGCGGTACGTAATATTCACAGGTCATCTCGTGGTGAAGCAGCTGTGTCAAGGACTTTAAAAGATCTTGGTATACAATACAGTAAGAGGTCGGTGGGTAGGGTGGCTATGTCGAATACAGCTCTTAACCAGATTTCGGTTCCCCCGCTGCGATCACTAAATACAGGTAGGCCAACTATAGCAGCCAGGAGAAAGCACGGATTTCGTGGTTTAGAAGGAGAGAGAGAAGGGGCTTTCCCAGTTTTTGATGAAAGGAGTGCTAAGGCGGCGTTGCGGTTGCGTGGAAAAGCTATGACAAGTGCGGGTCGGAGGAACGTCATAGAACGCGCCGGAAAATATTTACCACAAGAGGCAAACAGAGCTCTCAGTAGAGATTTATCCCGACAAGGAATCACGCTCCGCAACGTATCTAATATGCCAAGTAGGAAAGTGGCTGCTGAAAAGCCTAAATCTATTCCTGGGGAGGTTTGGACAGGATTGAAACGTGGTGTTAATCCTACTGTAGCATTTAGTAAAAAAAGATCAGGATCCGAGAAAGCAGAATTTTGGAGGACTAACCCGTATACGCGTATGTTACCGGGCATAGCTGGAGGGGCAGCTGGGGTTGTGGCCGGTGTGCCTATGGGTCCTGGTGGTATGGCAACTCTTGGTGGATTAGGTTATGTTGCGGGTGCTGGTATGGGGGGATTGTCTTCAAGACTTGCGGCAAGGAGATATAGAAGAGAAGTTTTGCCGAAAGGTAGGGAAGCTGCGGCGGGCCATATAGGTACATCTCTTCTACTTGGGGGAGTTGATACTGTAACTGCCGATGCTATTGAGGGCACCTTTAATAAAGTACAGTCCAAAGTAAGAGAAAGGAGAATAGCAAGGAGAGCCGGTTCTGGGATTAAACTTAGTAACAAGAGTGAGGGTTTCAACGGATTGTCTCGTGTAATGGAAGCACGAAAACGTATACCACCAATCGGGGATAGAGTTAAGAAAGCTAGTAGAGATATTAAGGAAGTGCCCGGTAAGTTCAAAAACAAAGTCAGGGATCTGGATAGACAATATAACAGGATATTAGAAGAAAAAACTCCGAGACTTGTTCGTAAGGAAGTAACAGCCATGAACAGGACAGCACCAAGTGCTAAATATGTTGCTCCTATATCCGTTGCTACTGGTTTTGCAATACCTTATGCTGGATATATGGCTATTAAGCACAGGAAGGCTTATGGACGTGTTAAAGAGGAAGTCCGTAGAAAAAACGAGGAGGGTATTACTTTAAAATCTGGGACCGCGGGTAAGCCAAGACCTCGAAAGAAGGCGTATGATAGAGGTGTAGCAGAAAGATTTGCGGAGATGGAATTGGCTGCAGAAGGTTCTAGGAAACGCCACAGAGTTACTCACTATGCTGGTAGAAGATACGTAAGTTTAGTAGGTGGCGGAGTTGCTGTAGCTTCTGCACCGATAGGGTTAGCAACAGTTCCAGCATATTTTGTTGGGAGGGCTGTTGGTAGGAAAGTAGGAGAGATTGCTGCACATAGGGCCTTAGAGGGCGGATCATCAATGAAAACTGCAGGTAAGGCGGCGTTATCAGATGTATCTACTAAGTATAACAAAACATCAGGAACAGCTAAAAAACGAGCTGAGCACGCTATGACTGTAGCTGTAGAAAAGGCTGAAAGGAGAGCGGAGTCTATAAAAATGGCTGCAGAATCGCAAAAACAAAAGACTAGGGGCAGAATAAAAAGATTAGAAGAAGTACATCTCAATCGTATAAGGAATATGATGAGAAACCGTTCGGAATTTAGGAAGGAGGCGGAAAGAAGGAAGGTTGAAGAGTTTAGAAGTCGAAGATTTAGGTAATATATTTGTATAATAATGTTTAATTGAAGAGTAAGCTTATGATAAATAATAAGTCTTTACAGGTTAATATCGGCGTTAACGCGTCGGAAGCAACTGCAGGGTTGCGAAAAGTAGCAGGGTCGGTTAAAAATTTTGGGCGACAGGTCGAGAAAACTAGTAGTCACATGGCTAGAGGAGGATCACAGTCGTTTGGAAATTTGAAAGATGCCGGATTGTCCAGTGCTGAAGCTGTACAAGCAGGTTGGAAAAAGTCATTGACAAACATTAAAGAGATGACTATCAGCCTACTAGCTTCAAAAGTTATAGGTGGTATTACATCGCAGGTAAGAGAATTTCAAAAAGATGTGGGAGAGTTGTCTCTACAATATGAAAAAACTCTAATGGGCGTTAGGAAAACTGCTGGTATGACGACTGGTGATATAGAAGACCTTGGAAAACAATTAAGACAAATTTCAACCAATGATCTCCCTATAGCAGCTAATGAATTAGGTAATGTAGCTGATGTAGCTGCACATATGGGTATAAATACCGTCAAGGGGTTAACAGGTTTTGCGGAGTCGGTATCTAAAGCAGCATTAGCACTTCCTGAATTTGCTCAGGGCGCGAGCGAGATTGCAGATGTAGTTGGTCAGCAATTAAATATATATGGGATAACTACTAAGTTCGCAAAAGATAAAGAAATGTGGACTAAATCTGCTTATGAGTACTTATCTATCATGGATAAGTTATCGAATAACGCTGCTACTGATGCTAAAAAAATATCTGAGTTTATATCTACATTTACAGAAGCTCGCCGATTAGGATTTCAATACCATGAAGTAGCTGCCATAGGTGCAGCTTTCACATCTATGGGTAAAGCTGGTAACACTGCGGCCACGCAGTTTCAAACTGCTTTGCTGAACCTATCTACAACAGGCCTACCAAAAGTTAGACAACTCCTTGAATTAACTGGTACTTCCATGGAAGAATGGAAAGCAACCTTTAAGATGGATAAAATGAAGGGTTTGCGTATGATTACAGATCAGTTGCAGCAATTAGGAGAGTTCGAGCAGTCTAAGTATCTAAATGCTATCTTTGGAAAGATTGGTTTAAAATCGGTTGGTAGTCTTATGGCTAACTGGAAACTTGTTGATACAATGATGCAGCATTCTGGAGAGGAAGCTGCGGTGTTACGAGGTGAAATAGAAGGAACTGCTCAGATAGAAAAGGAGATGTTGATCGTTCAGGAGTCTGCTGCATTCCATATTGATAAAATGAAAAATGCCTGGAATTCTCTAAAAATCGTTGTTGGGCAGGGGGTATTACCGGAAGTTGCAGATTTTGCAGAGATGATTACTCCCGCTATTAACGTTTTGACAGATTTTCTTGATTCTACAACTATTTTCAAGCGTTTACAAGAGGGTATGAATGCTATTAATGAAGGTTTTAGCTCGTTGGTATCTGGAGCAAAAAATGCTCTTACTGATCTTGGACTGATTAGCGAAGAGTCTGGGAGATTTGTTGCTAAAGTAGAGGATGTTTTGGGTCGTGTAATTGTACACTTCTATACTTTATCTAATTATTTACAAGGTATAGGAAAAAGAATATCTTTATCTGCTGGGGCTCTACGAGAGGCGGGCTGGGTTGAAGCCGTTGAAAACATTAAGACTGTTGTGTATGAAGTATTTTCCCTTGTCGGAAAACTTATACCGTCTGGTAAGGGTTTAGAAAGCGTGTTTTCTAAGTTTGTTGACATTGTTGGCAAAGGTTTTTTAGGCATACCTGTAGTTTTAAACAGTATACTTCCAATAGTAACAAAACTTCTTGGAATGGTTCCGTCTATTGTATCAGCTACTTCTACTGGTTTATCCCGTCTTGTGGGTGTTGGTAAGATCGCTATTGATATTTTTGCTACTGGTTTAGCTTCAACATTTTCTGGATTTAGCTACATAGGGGATGTTATTGATAGAGTCAGATCTTCTGTCTTGAAACTGTACAAGAGAGGGAAGGAACTTGTAACTGGGTTGTCCCCGAGTATGATTAATATATCTGGTATTTTTCAGGAGTTTTATAAAGTTGTGTACAAGGTTGGTAAATATGTAGGTTCGATATTAACAAATGCTGTTAACTACGTTTCTAAGTCGTTTAGTAACCTGCAAGCGTCATCTAGTTCTGTTATGAGTAGCTTGTCGTCTATTGGAGATATTATCAATAATAAGGTATCTGTAGCATACGGATATCTTAAATCCAAAGTTATAGAGCTGATTCAGCCGCTAAGAGATTTGTGGGGTGAGATGGATGTCAGCAGTATGTTTTCTAGAGTTTCTGATAAGGTTAGGGCTTCTCTAGACCGTATGTATCTTTCAATAAGTACTATACCTACTAAATTGTCTGGACTGCAACTAAGTTTGGGAAATATGTTTAGAACGATCGTTAGTATGTTCAAGTTCTATTCTAACGTAGTTAAAAAGGTTGCTTCGGATTTTAAACTTGGATTTTTATCGGGTCTAGGCCCTGAAGGTTTGAGTATTGTTAACGCCTTTTATGAAATATTGTCCGCAGTTTTTGGAAAGATTAGAACTGTTGTTCTAAGTGTACGAGACGCCGTTTTTGACTTCTTTGCTGCCGTACGTTATGGAGAACCAAGTCTAAAAGCATTTGAAATGGGTTATAAAATGGGGGACTTGTTGCGTAAGGTCCTCATAGTAGTTACACGCTCTATTGATTATCTCGCAAAGGGTCTTTGGGTCTTTTCGGAATACATGAAAATAGCTTATAGACATGTGTCAGTGTTTGGCGGAGCTCTAGGAAAAGTGTCTGAAGTAATATCTTCGTTATACAAATCCGTTTCTAATTTTATTAGATCTGGTGGTTTGTCTGACATGATGTACAATGCTTTTTCGGCAACTATGTCTGCAGTGGATGGGTTGAGGTCTTATGTTAACATAGTAAAACAAGCGGCTTCAAGGTTTAGCTTAGGATTTCTTGTGGGGTTTGGGCCGAAGGGGATAGATTTAATAGAATCATTTTACGGAGTACTGTCTTCGATATTTGCAAGGATAGTTAGTGTTGTGGGAAAGGCGCGGGATTTATTTAGTGAATTCTTTAATGTAACGCAAGGCGGGAATAAATGGTCTGCTCTTACTGTAGGGTATAACTTAGGCAAAATGCTATACGGAGTTGCCGATAAAATTGTGGAGTCTTACACTCTTGTTAGAAGTACCATATCTTCAGCTATTATTTCTGTACTGGATCTTCGCGATAGTGCTAACAGCATGCTTACTTCTGTTGTAAGTAAGCTCAAATCTTTTATTGATACTGTTATACAAGCCGTAAATAGATTTCGCTTAGGTTTTATTACAGGTCTTGGCCCGGAAGGGATTAGTATAATCAATTCTTTCTATCTTTCACTAGTAAGAGCATTCACAAAAATAAAAGAGGTACTTGTGCTAGCACGAAATACCTTTTTGGAGTTTCTTGATTCGTTATCCGTTAATGAAAGTAGCTGGACGGCATTATCTATAGGTTATAAGTTAGGTAAGTTGCTGCATAAGTCCCTTGTTAGCATAGTATCGGTTTTACAGCTTGGACAACAGGGGTTTGGCAAACTTGCTGAGTACATAAAACCAACTTACAAATACGCACCTGCATTATCTGACGCTTTATACAAATCTGCGGATGCAGTAGCCGCTTTATATAAATCAACCGTAGAGTTTGTAAAAAGTGGTGGGTTATCTGATGCTTTAGAAAAAACTGTTTCTGCTATTAGGCACAGTATTAATGCTATTTCAAACCTTATCAAATACGTTCAAATAGCTTCAAGCGAATTTGCGGAAGGATTCAAGGCTGGTATGGATCCTGAGGCGGTTAGAATATTATTATCTGCTCTAGACTCTCTAAAAAGATTGTTCAGTAATATCCTCTCAATAACAAGACCTCTATTTACTAATATTTTGGGAATTGCCTTGTCTGACTCCGCCAATAATCTTTCTAAAATGAATCAAAGCGCCCGTGTGTTTTATGAAATTGGCCATGTTACGGCGCAGGTATTCAGTGGTATTGTGCGTACTATAGATTTAGCAGCCAAGGAATTACCAAGGTTTTGGAAGGCTGCAGAACCGCTTAGAGCTGTTATAGAGGATACTTTGTACAGGTCTTTTATTAGGGTGCGTGATCTTTTGAGAAATTTTGCTAAGGATCCTGGTTCTGTATTTAATAAACTGGCTACAATGGTTAGAGGTGTTGCTGTAGCTCTTGGTTTTGTTTCTACTAGAATAATGTCTTTAATAGATTGGATATTAGAGCTCGGGAATGTATCTTACGTACATTCTGTTTTGCCGCAGATGATTAATTTTTTGCACGCCATCCTTACTCCGGTTTCCATGATCATAAGTTCTATACGTGTGTGGATTGCTGTTATGAGAGATATTGTCCCGGTTGGGCAGGCAGTAACTTATACACTTGGAGCCGCAGTGCAGGCCATATTGTCACCAATAAGTGTAATGTACAGAAGTTTGATTTTAGTAGGAGCGACACTGAAAGATTTAGTAATGAACTTCGTAACTGCTGGAAGTGAAATTACCAATGCTTGGCGTATGGTGTCGCAGTTTGAGGACATTGGGGCTGTACAAGGCGTTATAGCAACAGTAGGAGCATCTGTACGAGCATTGTTGTGGCCTATAAAGATAGTAATAGACGCCTTTAAAGCTGTCTGGGCCGTGATTCGAGATATAGGGGAATTGGCGTTTGGTCACAGTGTTTTTCCAGAGATGCGCAAACATATCGAATGGGTAAGAGATTCGGTACTTAAACTCGGAAATCTGTTAGGAAATGTGATTAAACTTCCGTTTGCCTTAATAGAAGCTATGTCTAGAGTTGGTAAAACCTCCGTGTCTATTGGGGGTGTTTCCATTGTAGAAAGTGACTTAGATACTAGTTACATAGATTTGTATATAGATTATATAGAGAAAAGAAATTCTGAATTAGGAGAGTTATTAGAATCTATAGTTAGTAAGTGGAGAAGTGTAGTTGATACATTGTCCTCAGGTTTGTCTAGTGTGTTAGGAGGTATTAGGAAAAGTTTTGAAGGGTTCGTAGGCGGAATCAGGAATTTTTCAAAAAAGGCCGTCGCACACGTTGAGGAGCTCGCATACGATGTAATATGGGAATACATCAAATTTACTGAGAGTTTGTCTAAGGTTGTAAATCGTGCTAGATTTATACTTAATACTTTTGTAAGACTGTTTGATTTGGATAAAGCTGTCAGTAATTTGTGGGGCGGGGAAGGTTCGTTACTGGGCCGCATAGGAGATGTTTTCAATGGAATAACTAATATTATAGATAGCGGTTCTACTGATATACAAGTAATGATTGCTTATAAGCTTAGTAAGATAAAAGGACCCATCGATGATATAATAGAACAGTTTGAACCCTTGACTGATGCGTTTGATAGGATTATAGAAGGAGTAAAGGGTCGGATTAGCAATTTACTATCGGCCATAAGTATGATTGGCAGCGGAAAAACATCTACACTGTCTAAACTTGGCGGTATTGTCGGTATAGATACACCCTTAGAGGATGCTCTCGAGAAAATGACAGCGTTTGAAAAAGCTGTGGCGTATACTTTCGGTAACGTCATCAAATTCCTGAATAAGATAGGTGTTACATTTTCAGCGGTATCCAGAGGTATATCTACGGCAGTTGATTTTGTTGTTGAAGTATTCTCTAACTTTTATGAAGCGATTGTCGCCACTATAGATTTGATAAAATATTTAGGGGATGTTGCTTACGGGCACTCAGTATTTCCCGAGATGAAGGATCATATAGGAGACTTAATGGAACCTATAGGTGCAGTTATTGGAGCAATTAGGGCTATGGTGCATGTACTTCGTGGAGAATTGGAACCTAGTGTCGGTATCATAGATGCGCTAAATTATCTGTTTGATGCGGCAGACGCGCCTATATCAGCCTTTATATCTGGGATACGTTTAGTTGCTGCTGTTATAGTTGATTTAGTTGGAACTATCAAGGGCGATCTTACTGACTCATTTGCTGCGATGGCTTCCTTTTTTAAAGGACAATTGTCGTTAAAGGGGGCTTTAAGTAGCATCATGAAATCTGCTGTTAATTCTGTGTTATGGCCTGTAAGAGTTTTTAAGGATGCTTATAGGGCTTTTAGGGAAGTTGCTGAGAATATATGGAATGATATTCGTTACATTGTAAGGTCAATAGGTGCTGGTGTTGGAATGGTTAAAGATGCATTATGGGACTGGGCTGGCGGTTTTTTACCAAGTACTGATTGGTACGCTCCTATTATGAAGATATTCCATGATATTGGAACTGCTTTTATGCACATTGAAGATACGTGGAGCTGGGATCTGCCATCCATCGATGAGATGGGCAAATCGATGGAGCAGGCTTTTGCGAATACACTTGGAAAAGCTTTCCATAATATAAAAAAGGAGCTTGGTTGGATGAAAAAGCGTATCGAATTAACGTACTATGATACTTTTACATCACTAGATGCTGGATATAAGTCGATAACTGGAAATATATCGAGTACATTTTCCAGTGTTGTAGAATCTATACGTAATGCAACTGTGGGAAGGATCCAATCTTTGTCAAAAGATATTGTAAATGAAATTAAACGATTGAAGGGTAGGTATGCTAATGAACTTGCCGGGTTTGATAAAGTTTCTCAAGGATTAACTACTGTTATTGCAGCTTTGTGGGAGGAATATTTTGCTGCTGATGTAAAAGCTTTGATAGAAAATATAAAGCACATATATGTGTCAACTTTTAAAGGAGCTATTGATGCGTTTTTTGACGATTCAGAAGCAAAGGCTGCTGGGTATAGGTATGTTAACAGCCTGTCTTTAGGAATTAAAGCTAAAAACCCTTTTAAATCCCTGCAACTTAATATGATATCTTTCTTAGCAGAGGCTGAGAATATAACATTTAAGGATTTTTGGGATAAGGAGTTTAAATATGCAGAAGGAGGAATATACAAATGGCGTGAGCAGTATACAGGAGCTTTCAAGAAGTTTGCGGAGGATTTAAGTCAAGGAGATATATTAGGTGCTTTCAAATTCTTTCTAAGACTGTCCACTATAACATTTGACGCTATACCGTTGCTTGCTGGAGATGCTGTACGGCTTGTTGTACAACAGTTTATGTCTCTTGGTGGTGGGAAAGTAGGCGAGAGGATGAAGCAGCTTGTTGGAACATTTGGCAAGGTCTTTCAGGATATAACACGTTATGTTAATGCATTTGCCGATGAGATGAATAGACGTGGTAGGGAAGTTGTTGAAATATTCTCTCAGCCTATAAATATATTCCAGAAACTATACAGAGCTATAGAAACAGTTGTTGGGAAGACTACACTTCTCATTGCAAGACAGCTGCTTTTTATAAGAAATCTTGTTATTGCTTGGGCTCTTTTCCAAAAGGGTTCTATGCTGCCCGCCATTGCCCTTTTTACAATAGCATCAGGGCTATTAAGAACTGTACTCGAGGATCCTGGTAAGTTTATTGACAGGCCGTGGGTTGCTCTATCACAGTGGCTTAGCAATCTTACTGGGCAGGTAAAAGAAACTATAAATATATTTGATGATTATGCCGAGGCTTTGGGTATGATATTCTTTATTGCTTTATCTCCTACAGGTAAGGCAAATGAGATAAGAAATAGATTTGAGCAGTTTCATGATGCTGTAGTTTCTTTTATAAATGAGCTTCTGACAACTATACAAAACTTTTTTTCCAACTTCTCCCAGGAAACCTCGGGCTCTATGACCATTTGGGAAATGTGGGGTTTTGGGCTGGCGAGGGCGTTGAATATAGCAACTACTGTTGTAGGCGGTCTTGAAAGTGTATTTAAAAATGTTGTTACTTCCCTGAAAGGTGCAGTTGCCTGGCTGTACAAGAATAAGAATGTCTTCAAACCTTTATACGATAATATGGTGATGGTCCTCGATTTTTGGACTGGAGATCAGGGTGTAGGACTCCTATTTGACGGTTTAAATGGACTTGTTAGAGTTATCAGTAATACAGCTCTTAAAGGTAGTAATGCGTTCTTGGGGTTGCTGAAGGTTCTAAACGCTTCTAACTTATTTTCTACTATATTATCCGGACTTGAGCACGTAAGAACAGTAATAACAGATATTGGTAGGTATGGTCCCATACTTGCAGCTCCGTTTAGGGAAGCTAGTGTATCTATAAAGGAGTACCGTGGAGAGATGGATAGGATAGCTAACATCATGCACTTAACCTATTCAACCGTTGATGCTTCAACCGGTAAGCAAAAAGAAACTACAGTTGCTATACTTAGTGAATATCAAAAAACTGCTGTTATTCTCGGAAACATAGCTAGAGTAATTAAGTCTATAAATATCCTTGGAGGTACAGGGCTTGGGATAGTAGAGAACTATACTGCTATGCTTAGAAAGGGTCCAGTTGGGGAGCTTGGGAGAGTTTACAGATGGATTAAAAATATTAACGATTTATCTAAAGAGGCGTGGATCGCTCAAGGTGCTCATGAATATGGGCTAGAAGTTAATAAAATACGTATGGTTATAGATTCCCTGAGCAAATCGATGAGGAAAAGTGACCTTGGTAGGCTGATTTCTGACGAACTATTCAGGCCGTTTAAGGAAGTATACGTTATTGGGGAACTAGCGGACGATTTAAGACCGATAGTTGATGATACTGGTAGGTGGATTGGAGAACAGCTTATTACTAGCGTTGGGGACTCTATAAGAGTTGGCAGGGTAACGTTTCTTGATGCTGTATTAAGTGCAGGTACAGAGGGCGCATCTAACTTACTGTATGCGTTTAGGTATGCTTTAGGAAATAAAATAAAGAACTTTTTTGCGCCGTTAGGGAAAGCTTTTGGCTATGAAACTATGAGGGTATTTCGTGTTAATCCGAGGGATCTTGAGCGTTTTATAAAATCAGATTTTCTTGCCGGTATGGATGATTTACTAGCGGATGATTTAACTGAAATGTTGGCTAGAGGAGCCTCTCGGGCTGATATAGAAACTGTTTTCGAGGCTCTTGGCGGTGTTGGGAAGGTAGAATCCGAACTCGTTAAAGTTGGCGGTAGGTTTACTGAGGTACTGCAAACTCAGAAAGTGGCTTTTAGAGATATGTATCCTACAATATCGCGATTATCGTCGGCTATAGGAGATTTTGTTGCGCAGATTCGTGCAGGTTTAGGCAGGCTAGATGTATCTGGTTACAACGTTATATTTGATTCTTTACGATTGGTGGAAGATGCCTATGGTAACTTAATGCTTAAGATGCTTGTCTCTGGCAATAAGTTTGCGAGAGCATTTGCTATTACAGTATCATTACCGTTAATTGGATTTCAGGCTGTCTATGATAAGTTGTTTACAACGATGTCCAAGATTATAGGTTGGTGGAAAACTCCCAAAGCGCCTGGTATTTTTGCAAAGTTGTACGATTATATAAAAAATATGACTGCTGTATATCATATAATTCTTAGGATAGTGGCTAGTCTTGTTGTAAGTACCTTTACTAATATATATAAACGTACTGCTGGAGTGTTTACTTGGCTTACTGGTAAAATCGCATCAAATTATTCGTTAATAAAAGGGCTTACAAAAGATTTGGGGAAATTTATAGGTAGAACGTTAAACAAAGCACTTGTGATTGAGCAATATCTTATAGCCAAACCAATCATAGGGCTTGTATCTACTACAGTAAAAGCTGCTAAGTTGATAGTTAACAATTTGCTGCCAGTGAGAATGCTTTTTGATGATCTTAAGAGTATTTTTGCACCACTAAGTGCTGGAGCACAGAGTAGTGTAGCAGCTGCAAGGGGAGTTTCTAAGTATTTATCCAAGCTTCCTACTATAATGATTAATGTTCTTTCTGTGTTTGATAAATGGTCTTATGTATTTCAAGACTTTAAAAATGCTTTTGTAGTTTTAATGGATACTATAAAAAATCCAGAAAGTATTGCTGAGGGTGTATCGGCAATAATAGGTCATTTAACTACTGCTATGGTTCGATTAAAAACTTTTGCAGTTAGGGAAATTCTTGAAATGGTTCAGGGAATATTGACAGCAGCAAGAGCAGCACTTTCTTATCTTGGCGGTAATTTGCAAGTTGATACAGTTATAAAGGCTCTTGACAAGGTACTGCTGGCTGTGCAATGGGTATCCCAAAGGTTCCAATCTACTATGGGCAGTATAGCCCCGTTTGTGCAAAAAATGTTGAGTGACACGTGGGCCGTTATATCGGGTACTACAGAAAGATTTAACGGTTTGTACGGTCAATTTGTAGGCCTGATAGGATCAGTAGTACGTATGCTGTCAAAGTATATAGGTAATGCGGTGCTACAGCTTGCTGATTTCGTTGAATACATAAGTGAGGCATTCTCTAAAGCGAGATCCGGTGGAGATATGATAGTAGCAGGCGTAAAAGTAGCTTTGGAGGGGATAAAAAGACTTTTTACATTCACAATTAATAATCTTAGGTCAATGATGCCAGAAATAGGATTGTATTTAAAGAAGGCGCTGCACCTTGATTATAATCCGTTTGAAAGCTTGCCAAGCTTTGCGAGGCTATCGCTTGATTCCGTAATTAAAATAGCCAAAGGAGCTGCTAGTTTATTAGTTAAAGTACTTGGAGAAGTTTGGAAAGCATTTAAGCCTATGCTGAAAAGGTATCTTCCTGATGTTGCTGATATAGGACTGTTTGTAGTATTCCCTTGGGTACAGGCATTTGCTGGACTTGTTAAATTAGTTGGGTATGGCCTAAAGAAGCTAACTGGTAAATACGATAACTGGGCTATCAATATAGTTAAGGTAATAGCAGATTTAATGATGAAACTTGGGGATGCATTTATGCATCCGGTGAGGACCGCTACTGATTATATACACGGAGCTATTGATCGGCTGCTTGGTCGGAGTAGAGAATTTGATGAGAAGGCTTGGGTTCCTAACATGCAGGTTGGACTTGGAATAGATGCTAAGGAGCTTGAAAATCTTGCACTTGCAGAAAATATGGTCAGTAAAATAGTAGCAAAAGAGAATGAGAGGAGCGGAATTCTCGTAGAAGAAAGAGAAGCTAGGGTTAAATTAGCTGCGTTAGAAGCTGAAGCACTTAGAGAACTTGTGAAATCGACGGCAGATCTTGGAAAGTTAGAGGAATCGTATAAATCCGTTGAAAATCTGAATACTCAATTAGTCGGGACAACAAAAGTTTTGGGTGTTGCCAGGAATAGATTATCCGGGTTTACTGGAGATTTAGCCGAAACACCGGCTGTGTTTGCGGGTATAGTTTCAGAATCAGCCAAAATGGATACTAATCTTAGAGATGCAGAAAAGACAGTCCGGTTCTATCATGAAGCAATTGCTGATCTTGGCGATACAGCAATATATCACAGTGTCTTTCCAGATATGGTTAACTGGTTAGGAAAGGTTAATAGTAGCACTAGCGCCGTAACGTTATCAACGGATCACGCCTCTCGTAGTGTAGGGTCTATAGCACGTGAAGGAGAGGCTGGGGGAAAGATAATACTGTCGGTTCTCGATTTAATTTCCAAGTATACTGATAAAATTAGTTTTGCTGTTTCTAAGTCAATTGGATATGTCAAAGAATACAAAACCGTATGGGGTTTTGTTATAAGTAAGATTTCCGGTCTCATAGGCATGATGCGTAGTTTCGGTTCTACATCTTCTCAGCTTGTAGGCGGTTTAATGAAGGGAATTACTTCACCATTTAAGGCATTGGGGAAAGGGGATGCCGGCGCAGTAGACAAGATCTCTAAGAAACTATTTAGTCGAAGAATGCTCTTGTGGAAAAGGCAAGCGAAGAACTATGATGATTATGTTAGACAAATAGCAGAAGTTATTAGAAAAGCTGAACAAACTGGTGGTGAGGATGTAGCTAACGCATTAGCAAGTAGGCTGTCAAAATTTGTACCAAAGAAGCAATTAGGCAAGGTTGTAGAAGATGTTGCAGCAGCTGTTGAAAAAGCAACTAGTACAAGGGCAAAGTCTATGAAGGAAGCTATAGAGTCTGGTGCAGACATAAAGTTACCAGGTATGTTCAAACGACTTAAGATGTCGTTACGGGAATCTTCAGAAGGCTTCTCTCAAGCTAAAAAAGCTATAAACAAACTTTGGGAACCTATTGGAAAATTAACAGCTAAGATCAGAGGATTAGTTTCTAATTGGGGCATATGGCAGAAATTCATGTCAAGATTTGCAAGATCTGGAGATGAAACAGTAGGCATACTCGCTAGGATAGGTAAGTATTTATCTAAGGTTAAGGGTTTTGGGATTGGGATGCTGTCAAAAGGTTTTGGAAAGCTTGGATCTACTCTAAAACTTACTGGTAAATTATTCTCTAAAATTGCAGTGTGGGTAGCTCCATTATCCGAACTTATAAAAGGTATAGCTGGGGGGGATTTTGTTGAGGGCCTGAGTAAAATGGTACCTGAGTTGTACGTTTTCATACCAGTTTATGGTCAGATAGCTGCTCTTATAGAAGGTATAGCTTTCTTGTTGAAAGACGGTACTGCAATACTAGATAACTATCTATCTAAATGGGCTGGAAACCCGATAGTAGATTCTCTTAGAGATGTTCTGCAACTTGTAGGACAAATTGCTGACATAGTAATAACAGTGTTTAAGGGATTGAAGGATGTTATATATAATGTTGTTAAGGGTATAATTGGATCTGTTGTGAAAATGTTCAAGGGGGATTTTGACGGGGCTCTAGTTGTTATTACTGACTCGGCTAAAGCAACTGTGAAAGTGGTTGTTACTATGATCAAGGCCATATTTGGTAAAATCAAAACTATGTTCGTAAGTTGGTTCTCTTGGAAGAAGTTACTTAGAATGGGCGATTTATTTTATCAGATATTGAATCCGTTCAGTCTTGTTATAAAAGCTATGTATGGTTTATTTGAGGCTGCCATAAAGAAGATGCTTGGTCCTGATAGTAAAACATATAAGCTTATCAAGTGGATCGGTGATAATGTAATATCATTGATAACAGATCCGCTAAAAAGTGCATACGCTATATTCAAAAAGGTTTATGATACTATAACAGGTAAGGCTGGGGTTGGATATGTAGAAAGAAGCACAGGTGATATAGATAAAGCAAATGCAGCTATAGGTGCTCAAATTAACATGGTCAATAGCATGATAAAGGCTGAGAAGAGCAAGGCCAATGTTAATAAAGCAGCATTAGAACAACTACTAAAAGAGCGCCAGATTCTAACAAAAAGGGCTAAAATTGTAAATCAGGATAAAAAAGAAGCTAGGAAATACCTGGCAGAGGCTTACGATAGGGAGAAGAAGTCTGCTCTAGGTATGGATGTTAATGCCCCAAAGAAAGCTCCTATGATGAGAGTTGTTACAGGCAATGTCCCAGAATCTGGATTGGGGAAAATACAGTCTATGTTCGGAAAGGCATTGGCTACCTCAAAAACTGCAGAAGCTGCTGAGATTCAAGACGCGATGGAAAGAAGAGCCGAGATTGTAGCAAGTATGGACGAGGAAAGCTCAAAGAAAATCGTTGCTGCTATGGATCGTCAGATAGAGGGTATCAAGAAAAAGCACGAAAAACATAGAGAAAAACTCGCTGAGGCTTATAAAGAAGACACAGCTAAGTATAAAACAGAAGAGGAGAAGCGGGCAGATGAGCATTCTGCAGTTACTAAATCACTTTCCGATAAATATTTATCAGCATACAAACGTTCATCTGAGGATCTAATCTTCAAAATCGAAGATGTAGTAGAGAAAACTGCTAAGAAGAGAGAAGGATTTTTAGGAAAGATGCTTGGATTCGGTAAAAAGAAGATTAATGTACCTACTAGAACGCCTAACCTGGATCAGGCAACTGAAACTATAGCCGCAGTTTTAGAAACTGATTTAAAGGGTTTAATAGGAGAACAAAAAACTATATTCGGTAATGCTATGGATGAGGCCAAGGATGTAGGGAATATGGCTAGGAATACTGTTGTGAGTTCTCTGATAAGTAATGTTTTTAACCCTGATGCTATGAAAATTGCCGAGCAGAAAACTAAGGAACGAGTTGAAGCGTTAGGGGATTTCCTTTCTAAGAGTCCAAAAATAGCTTTTAAGGCTACTGATGAAGTAGAGAGAGCACTAGAGAGGTTAGATAGGATAAAGAGTAAAGAACAGGATCTTAGTATTGTCGGGCAGTTTATCGGTACAGAAAAAGATCTTAAGAACTTGTCTAAGGTTGACACGTCAATAGTTAGTATCTTTGGGCAAGCTGTTGAGAGGGATACTGAAGCTGCTGAAGCCTTACGTAAGACTTTAACTACTTTAATTAACCCTAAAGCTCTTGATAAAGCTATAGTACCTGCTCTTGAAAGTGGCGGGGTTAGAATAACTGCTCAACTACAAGCTCTAACAGGGAAAACTGTTGATCAGGCTAAAGGGTTTAGAGGGCTAGTCGAAGAAGCTATAAGAGTCAATCCTATGGTTGTTTTGGAGATGCTAAGAACTACAGGTGCAGCCATGTCTAAGAATATGGAAAATGTGGATTCTGCATTTGTTAAGAACCTGAATGGTATAAAAAAGGCTTCTGGAGATGCTATGACTTCTTTTAAGGAGAGCGTTACTGAAACTGGATATATTGCTTCTAGTATAGGCAAGTTTCAGGAGGAGTTGATGAAAAAATCTGCGTGGTATGCTCCGGCTGAAGGTACAGGCAGTTTCATAGACGTTAATAAAGGTAAGGAAGTTGAGGCATTTCTAAACACGTTTAAAGAGGCTAACAAGATCGTTAGAACAACTGATAACTATGTTATGGCTTTAAGTACTTCTTTTATACAACAAGGAGAAAATGCAAAGAAGTCTGCTGATACAATGAATAACGCCTATCAACATTTATTGTCTAAAGGACTTCCAAAAGCTCACGAATTTATGAAGTCTATGACTACTGTTGTAGATGATGCTAAACAGAAGGGACTGATTACGGAAGAACAGGCTCAAGAAAGAATGGCTTCTTTGGGTACAATGAGAAGTAAATTGTTAGGAATCGCGAAGTCTGTTAATAAAGATATTGATCCTTCCTCCTTTGAAGAGATATTTAATACTGCGCTAAAAGCAGAGAACGGTGTTGCTAGGGTCATGGGCCTCATGTCTAACGAGATGCAGGCTGTATCGTCATATACTGATGCAGAAGGTAAGGCCATAAGTAGTCTGTATAATAAAATGTGGGATACTGGTGGCTTATATGACGAAATGTTTGGCAAATTCGGTAGGAGAAGTCAGGGATTCATCAAAAGTTTATCGCTTGTTGGTACGCACTGGGATGACATAAAAGAAAAGGCCAAGGAGGCTGATAAAGCTCAATCTGAATATAGGGCACACTTTAAAGATGATGTAGAGTTTAATAGTAGAGTTGAGCGCAAAATGGCCGAAGATTTGAAGCCGACTGTAAAAATAGATTTTTCTGTGCAGGGTTTTGATGCTGCTATAAAGAAGCTTAGCAAAGCCAAGGAATCGTCTGAGGGGACAACTAAAGCGGTTAGAAAAGCATTTACTGGTATACTCGAGAGTTCAAGTAAATCTATGCAATCACTGATGAAAAATGCTGATGTGATATACAACATGGATGATGCAGCTCTCAAATCGTATGCAGAAGCGTTTGTCAAGCATAATGCTAATGTATCAATGAGTACAGATACCTTGTACTCTAAAATGAGAGAACTTCGTAATACAATGAAGTCATCTTTTGATCTAACAGCCTATGAAGTGCTCACATCTTCTATAAAAGACTTGGTTGCTACCACAGACGAAGCTGGTAAGAATATCGTTAAGCTATCCACTGAGAATGCTGATGCAATGGCAGGTGTTTTTGTTAACGCTTTTAGGGAAAATTTATCTCCGGAGGATATGGGTAGTATACTTTCTCAAATGGAGAAAGTTGGCGGTGCATCAGTAGATAAGGTCGTTGCTCTAATTAGAGAAGGGATGCAAAAAACTGGCCCGGAACTTGGGGCTTGGAGACTTGCTATTAGTCAAAGTTCTGATGTAGCTGGATTGCTTGAAGAATCAGGGCTTAGTATGCAGAATTTCATGAAATTGCTTGATTCTGGTATTGTTGCGTCTAAAGAGAGACTTCTTACTGTGTTGGATTCTGTGACATCTAAATCTTTAAAATTACGAAAAAATGTTACTAAAAAGGCGCGTGACGATAATGCTGCAATGATCAAGAACATCGTGGACAGCTCGCAGAAGATTTCTTCCTACTATGAAAAAGGTTCAGCTGAATCTACGAAATACTGGGACGCTATTATAGAAAGATCCGGTGGTTCACTTAAGTTTCTACTTGCAGGTGTTAGACAACACGTTAATGCAGCTGGGCAGATGCATGATAAACATGCAGAAATGTTGGCTAAATCATTTAGCGTATCAGTCGAGCAGGTTAAGTCTCTGGCCCAGGAATATGCAGATTCCGTTAAAAATACAGCCCAGCTAACTGTAGGAACTTTGTCGAAAGCTAATGACGAACTTAGAAAAGTTTTTTCTTCTGGCGGTAACGTAGGGGCGCAGATAGGACGAGATTTTGCTAATTCCTCTGATGAAATTAAGAGAGCTATGACCTCTTTGAGAACTGCTATAGGTGATGAAGGAAAAATTAATTCGGAGGCAGTGCAACGTATAGCAGAGGCTACTGGGACATCATTTAGTGAGATGATGGAACGTGCTACTATAATTGTCGAGTCGGGTCTGTATAAGCAGACAGATTTCATAAAGGGTATATCTACTACACAGATTACTGAAACGCAAAGGGTACTTGATGAAACCCTTGGTGCTACAGTTTCTTATAGTGATTCTACTGTTAAAGTTCTAACTGATACTGTTAACCAGATAACATCTTCTGTTGGTGCAGGTACAGCTGCAAGCGCGAATGCTATAGATAAGATAGTTGAGATGAGTGATTCGAAAACGAAAAAGATGATTGAAAAGGCTAGGAAACTTGTAGATCAGAAAAACTTTGACCTTGAAAAATCATCTGAGCTAATGGCCCAACTCTTTGGTAAGGATAAAAACGTCATGGCGGAATTCTTGAAATCTATAGCAGAGGCTGCTAATGGTGCTACGGATGCTCTAAATAAAACTGCAGATGCGGCTAATATAATTGTTGCAAGTGAAGTTAAGGATCTTTTTGAAGAAGGCTGGCTTGGGGCTACCCCCGAAGGAAGACAGGTAGAATTTAAAGCAAGAGGTGGTAAAGTAGGTCGTGGAGAGAGGAGAGGAACACCTGTACCAACTATTGTTAATGAGAAAGGCCCTGAAGGATTTGCTTATGGTGGTTCTGTGTATCATTTACCTGGTGGAAAGCACGGTGCTTGGCTACCCGCTGGCGGATCAGTAATACCAGCCAATAAGTACCAGCAGGGTGGGGTAATCTCGGCACTGCGCAATTTTGCTAATACACTACCAGATCCAGACGGCGCACTCAACGATCTGTTTCAAGGATTACAGTCCTACGACACGGAGGATAAGAGAGCTAATTTCCTCAAGAATCTTGGTAAGACTTACGGAATATTAGCTAATCAAGCTATTAGTAACCCTAGTGGAGAAAACAAAGAACTGTCCGAAAAGTACTACAAACAGTTATCTAATGCTATAACAAAACTTCCTAACGAATGGCATGTTGGTATGACAAAAGAGGGGGTACTAAAAGCAGATACTTCTGGAATGGGGAGTATGGTTAGAGTTCCGGATGATAGGATGATGTCTTATACTAAAGCTATACATCAACACCCGAGAAGCTTGGCTACGACCCCGTCTCTTAGAGCTGATGTACCTGGACTCGCAGACCTGTACCAAATGGGTAATTATATGGAAGCTGAGGTTGCTGATATACGTGGTTATATACATAAGATTACACCAACAGATCTGTCAGCATTCAATTCGGCAAACATATCAAAATACCCGGCGGAGCCGTATTACGATAACTGGTATATTGGAGAGGTTAGTGATTATCCGAGTAAGGAAGCTTACGAGAAGCGTAAGTTTAGGATGATGGAAGATGAGCTTTCAGGTTCGGAGGATTTTAGAAAGAAGATTCAGGAGCGTACTGCTGTACAAAACAGGTCATTTCGTATTGCCGAGGAGGTTCTTAGAAAGACTGGTGATAAGGCTGAGGCTATGCAAGCTTATGATTCTGCGATGATGCATGAAGTTGGTAAGGTGAGCGGCTTCAAGTATTCAAGGATTGAGGGACTTGAAGGTAGGGATATAACAGATGCGGACAGGAAAAAATCAGCTGAGGAGTTTGATAAACTTAAATCAAGTCTTGCTAATACTAATAAAGCATTGGGTATAGAAAAGAAACCAGAACCACTCAGTATTTGGGATAAGATTGTTCGTTCTACCGGTATTGATAAATTTCAGAGTGGCGGGGCTATACAGTATGCACCTGCCATGTTTAACGAGCGTGGACCGGAGGCTATTACATACGGTGGTACAACTACTATGCTTCACGGATCTAAAGTTCCCGGTGGAGAAGTTGGTATGTTGCCTGTTGGTGGGTATGTCCACACTGCACAGAAAACACGTGGCATGCTGAAACGAGGTGAAGTAGGTAGGTATGCTGGTGGAGGTAATATTAATCAACCTACAAACATTGAATCAAAAGAGATGGGCAGAAATGCTTTATGGCAAACCCTTCCAGAATTTATAGAAGTAGATAACTTTGTAGAAATACTACAGGAAATATTTAACAAAACTAGAGGTCACAAAGGCCGTTCTCTGAGGAAATTGAACGAAAGATATAGATACGTTAAGGAAGGATTTTCCTTTATAGAGTGGCCCGAGGAGGAAAGAAAGAAATTATTAGGTGAGGCTGTAACTATAGCTATGAAGCATAGACTTGTTAACAGGAATCCTTACGTAACAATGGGTATAACCCCAAAAACAAATGTGCCAAACGTAAGGCCAGGAATATTAGACAAGAATTGGGATAGATTTTTGTTTGGTGGTTTTGTACAGAATTTTCAGGGTGGCGGGAGTGTTGAAAGCATAAGAGAGAAAATAAAAAAGGCACAGGAGCGTAAGAGCAAAATACAGGCTAGCAATAGCAGGTATAGCGATAAACAGAAGGAGTATATAGTTAAACAAGTTAATCTAGATATAAAAAATCTAGAGGAGCAGCTAAGTAAAACAGTTGCAACTGAAAGCAAGGCTAAAAAAGCTTTACCAAAAGTCCGTCAGGCAGAGAAGTCTATTAAGAAAGCTGCTTATAGTAAATGGAGAGATGATAAAGGGAACGTTCATTACGGCAACTTTGAGGGAGATCTTAATAAATCTAAATCTGCAAGCGTGACTAAGGGAAAACCAGTAAACACTGCTTCACCTTCAGTTGCTGCAGCAAAGAGGTTTGAGAAAAGACAGGCAGAGACGGATTCCAAAAAAGTTGGTAGACAATCTCTGTGGCAAATATTGCCATCTTCTATAAATGTGGATAGTTTCATAGAAACTGCTAAGAGTATATTCAATAGAACCCGTGGACATAGAGGTAAAACTACTAGAGGTTTAATAAAAACATTTGGTGAGATAAAAGACGGTTTTTCTTTTGTGAAATGGGAAGAAGCTAAGGAAGTAATACCTGAAGCATTGTCAATAATGATGAAGAATGGTCTCATTGGTAGAAATCCATTCATAGCAACTGGAATGGCTCAAAAAACTACTGGTACATCTGGGACACACGGTAATTTCTGGGAAGATTATACCAGTTCTATTGATAAGAAATATCTGTTTGGAGGTGTTATCTCTAAATATGCTGCGGGCGGAGAAATAAAGTCTGCAGATAAGAGAAAGTTAATAGGCCCTACTAATGGTGTAACGGCGAATGAGCTTCCAGAAAATCAATATACCTACAAAGGAAAAATTTATGAAGTCGAAGCTAGCTCTAACGTCCCTGGAGATCAGAAAAAGCAGATAGCGTATCAGAATACCTTGAAAAAGCAGAAGTGGGATGAAGATAAGGCTAAAAATAGGGAAGAGTCTAAAGCTAAAACTGAAGCTGCTACTGAATCCAAAGCGAGAAACGAACAGGCTGCAAAACAGTATATAGAGTCTCTTAGGATAACAAAAGAGCAGGCCAAGCAACAGATTCAGTCTCCGGAAGACGCTCTTACTTTAATAGATTCGCTTAGGGAGAAGCTGAGTTCCAAGAAGCTGCCGATAACGGAAAAGGCTGGATTACCAAAAATGGCAGCTGGTGGGAAGGTTGGCCTGCATACTAAAAGTGGTGTAATAAAAAAATCTATATCAAATGTTCATTCTGCTGCTGAAGAAAAGTTTGGCAGGTCATGGAAACAGTACGCCAAAATGAAGCAGCAAGAAGCAAAGAAGAAAATTAAGGATGAGCAGGAAGAAACCAAAAAAAGGATTAGTGAATATGTATCTTCTGGCGGTACATCAGGTATTGGTGGGGGCAAGGGCAGTAATAAGAAAAAAACAGTTGCGGGATATATGGAGGAGATACTAAACGCTTGGAGAGGCGGGATAGTAAGGTCATATAAGTATGGTGGAAAAGTATCTGAAGACATGCTAACTTCTTATGGAACAATGGGATCTTCTGGTAAATCAGAAGGTGAGAGCTATTCAACCATAGGCGGAAAAGGGATTAGTAGTGGAAAGCGCGGATACGGTAGTCAGGATAAAGCCCAAACGGTTATAGATCAAAAAATAGCGGAAGTTAAAAAAACATCTGCGGAAAAGAAATTAAAAGATCTGTTGGATAAAACTCTCTCTAAACTGTCCAGTCCTATAAATGAAAGAGGCATAAAGAGTAACAAAATTCTTGCTTGGGGATTTCGTAATAACATGATCCCAGCGGAGAAGCTGGCTGTAAATCTTGGTGGAACCGGGCCTGAAACCAAGGTTAAGGGCTCTGGAAAACCTGTGAAGGGAGGGTCAAGGCTTGGAGCTAAGCCGGGTACAACTCCTGATGCAAAGAAGTTGATGAACGGCTTGCAAAAACAGGAACAGCAGGCTATTAACAAGGAAAAGACAAGAATGGGTATTCCTCAAATACCAAAATCGGATGTGGGGGTTGGCAAATCTGCTCAGGATAAGATGAAGGAAGTTACTGATAAGTATCTTACAAAGCTAGTCGGAAGGCCTGGACGTTCTCTTAATGGCAATTTGGAACATTTGAATAACCTGTTACACATCAATTCCAATGGATGGAGATCGCTGACACAAGAAAAGAAGTTTGCTCTAATCGAATCGGCTTATGGAAAACGAATCAAAAAGAATAAAGGAGACGAGACCTTATCCAAAGAATTTTCTGGATATATGGGGCGGCTCGGATTAAAGTCCTTTGGAGCTGGTATTGAAAGAGATGTTTCGCTTGTAGCTAGCAAACTGAAGTTAAACACCGGGTCAAGCAAAGGTTTGTGGAGATTGCCTTTCAAGGAACAGGTAGAAAAAGTTAGAGAAGAAATGAAAAAATACGTAGGAGATACCCCCAGCCAAATGTTGTTTAACAGGTACGGAGAGTTATACAAGGTTTATAAGGGTCCCGGAACTAAAGCTGAAAGAGCAAAACGCAAGAGAGAGCTAATGAAAGTTTATTCCAAGATGAAGTCTATTTACGGACGAAAGGAGGCTTATTACTGGGCAAAAAAGGCTCAGGGGGAAACAACTAAATACGGAGATCCATTCGCTCCTAAGAATAAGAGAATCGGTGGCGGGTCACGCGTATACGCGAATAGTGGTTTGGCAATGTCGAAAGGTGGTGTAGTTCCAACTCTCGTCGGAGAACGTGGTTTTGAGCTACTGTTCAGGGGTAACAAGACGGCACTTGTCGGATCTACTGGTCCCGAGGTACAATCTCTCAGAAAAGGCGATTATGTACTACCGCACAAACTATCAGATGCGATGTTAAACTATGATAAAGGTGGTAGTATAGGGTTGTCAAGAAAGCTTAGGGGTGAGTATAGCAATATGCTTGCTATGGCTGATGGTGGATTTATTGGAAGACCTAAATTTGCAGCTGGCGGGAGTGTAAATGGCGGGATGAACGGCGACATAAATACTAGTATAAATATTAGCGTAGATGGGGCTAACGTAAATGATGAGCAAGCATTGGCTTCTAAGTTGAAACCTTTGATTGAGGATGCTATAGTGGGTGCTATACAGGACAACTTATCAATATAATAAATAAATATTAATTATGGGAGATTATATATTACCAGAAACAGCTCTTACAGGTTATGGACAAACAGGACCGATGGTTTGTGGTGTACTTGGTTGTTATACTAATGTACCATCGAATACATTACCAGGGAATCCGTCATTTCCATCTGAACCGAATATTCCTATATACGTTAAAATAAAGAATACGTATGTCTATCCATTAAAAGGAACACTTAGTTGGAGCTATAGTTTGAGTTCTAGCAGTGTATCTAATTGTTCATTCGAAATAGCATGTGACTATCCAAGTAAGCCTGATATGTTTGAAACTGTTAAAATATGGATTGGTACGACTTCTAGTGTGCTTTGGTTAGGTATGATAACATCTATGACAGAGACTTATATTGGAGGTTCGGAATCAGAAGGTAATAGGACATTTAAATACCAAATAGATTGTGTTGATTACGCACATTTATTAACTAGAAGATATGTTAAAAGAAATTATAAAAAGCAATATAGTAACTCTATTATAAAAGGTATACTTAACTCTAAATTATCAAATAGATTAGCAATTGGTAATATACATGCTGGTAATTATTATAGTGCGATTAACTTTGATTATGAACAATGTTCTGGAGTTATAGAGCAACTAGCTTCTGACAGTGAGTACATTTGTTATGTCGATGAGCGAAAGAGGTTAAATTTTCATAGTAGTGGAATAACACCAGCACCTTTCACTGTAGGTTCTAACTGGACATACAGTGGCACATGGGATTTCCCAATTAATAATTATTCAAACTTATCTATAAAGGATGAGGGCTCGCAGGTTGTTACTAAAGCTAATATTTATGGATCACGATTAAAACGTCGTTATGTAACTGCTAAATATATTGAGGAGATTCCCGAGGATGTAGATGTACCGTGGCAGTACACAGAAAATGCGGCTACAAAAAAGAAAGGAGGTGCTTATCCTATAGCACCAGGTCAGAAAGTATTTTATACAGAACATAGAATATTTAGAATAAATCGACTAACCGCTGTTTGGGTCAAGTATAAACCTAATTTTGAGGATCCAACAGCGTTAGATATGACTTGGAAATATCACACATGGTACGAACCCGAAAGGTATATATCTAGTAAGATGACGCAATTTGAAGTAGCAGATCGTTATTATAGTCCTAATGAATTAGAGGGTGACCCTGAGTGGGAATGGAATTACCATAATAATGCTATAGCATGGGAACTACCTGCTGATGAATCAGGTAGAACTGAGTTTTATGGAGAAGGTGAGGAGGTAGATGAAGAGGATGCTGTTTTTGGAAGTGATGCAGAAATAGAGGAATCAACTGAACCACCGTTTGATTGGCAAGTGAGTTACGGAGGTAATTCTGTTACATTTAATGGAACAAATACAGTTATAGGACAAGATGAAGGCAATATTGAATTTAAGCACATTTATATTGATTATTATCAGCGTTTGAATAAAACATATAGTTATACTAATTCTTCTAGCTATGTATATCAGTATCGAGATGGATCTGACGGCGTATTTGAGTATAATAGAGAAGAAAGAGGTGTTATGAATAAGGCAGATGCATCAAGGATTGCTCGATCACTGTTTGAACAAAGAGCCGGGCCTGCGGTATCTATTTCATATACAACATATATAAGAGGAAAGGATATTGTGTCTAAAAGAATTCGTGCAGGTATGCGTCAACAAGTTGATGATAGAGGACGAAGCTTACAAATGATCGTTTCTTCCGCCAATTACTCTTTAGTTAGTGGTAATCCTGTTGTATTTAAGGTTGATGTTAATCTATCAAGTAAAACGAAAAGCCTGTCTGGTCTTATTAAACGATTACTCAGTAGAGGATAACTAATTATAATTTTATTAATATGGCAGAATATACAGTATCCGATATAGTTAGAGCATTACTTTTAAGAAGAAAGAAACCTGCCGTACCAGATGGTGTTTGTATTGGAGATAGGAGTTATGGAGGAGATAGTGGTTTAGGTGGCGATGGCGGTGACGACAATAGTTCTACTGGAAATACAGGATTAGGTGGTGATGGAGACGGTAGCCCAGGTGCGGGCGATACAGGAGGAGGTGGAAACTTTGGCGGAGGGGGTGCTGGTGGTGAAGGGGGTCAAGGAGGCGCTGGAGGTGGATTTGGCGGAGGTGGAGGTTTTGTTCCACCAACAATAACATCAGAGCTTCTTAATCAAGGAGAAGTAGAAGTAGAAATTAATTGGGAATATGTTACATGGAAATATGAAGGACAAGGTTGGTTTAACGATCTAAGTTTAGTTAGTAGTACATCTTGTATACATCGAGATGAACTTGATACTATGACTGACCCAAAATGGATGTGGGGAGAATTTGATGCAATGGATTTTTCTGTATATGTCGATGAAACTACTAGACGATGGTTCGCTTCCACAGGCTCGTACATTGGCGCAGCAAAAAGAAGTTGTTTAGGTGAATATATAAATGAAAGTAGTACTCCTGTTCCCCTGCAAGATTTTAAGTTAGATATGCCGCCGTCTGCTATAGGAGAATCTGTAAGTGATGAGATAGAATGGGTACGTGATGGCGTTCTTTCTGAAAACCCAGATCTATATGTTAAAGGACCGATGATAGGGAAACTTTGGAAGTTCGGCCCAGAACTTTCTGGTAAATGGTATTATCTTGTTCCTAATGTGACACACGGCGCTACAGCAGGTTATGCATCTGGAGGTGACGGTGGAGATCCTATATTAGGTCCAACTGATATACAAGATAATTGGAGTTGGTATTATGATTTAGGACTTGATATATGGATGTGGGAGAATGCTACAGCAACTTTTAAAGGACTGGAATGGGAATTTAATAATCCTAAACCTGATGGAGGAGGACTACCTTGGGATGCCCTTTTGCAAGAGGAATTTCTCGGAACGTTTACTACACAATGGTATTATAGATACTATTCTGAAGAAATAAATGAGGAAACGAATGAGTATATTTTTGAGATAGAAGTTGATAACCCTACAACGTATCCTTTAATAAGAAGTGGGGAAATTGTAGAGAGTAATGTTCGAAGTAAAGCTAAATTTGAAATTAGATCTAGACGAGAAATGATCATTGCTTTGCTCGAAGAACACGGCCCAGATAACGCAGCTACTATCCATGATTTAGAACTAAATGGAGAGGCTTTAAATTTTACTCATATAACGTCTGTAACGATGAAGTGGTTTAATCATGGAAACCATGCGACTCATGAAAAAACATTTATTGGGGATCTTCAAAATCACATTTTCGCAGCAATTAGATTTGTTGTTGATGAAGAAGAAAGAACACTTCCACATATATGGATTCCAGTGAGTTATACTACAAAGGGAGAGGAACCTTTTACCAGGGACTATGATCAGTTAGTATTTCCTATAGGAAGTGGTGCTTTAGTTATATGGGATGATTTTGGAAATATTAGTAGGGGTTTTACTTTTCCGTATCAAGGGCAGTATACTTCTAAATCAACATTTTTCACGTACTGGGGTTATGCCCTAACAATGCAAGACGCAAAATGGGATGATCCTAATAAAAAGTATTATGATCCTCGATTAAGATTTATGCCTTCTGGAAGATCAATAAAGTCTCCAGAGTTTAATGAAGATTCACGTATATACAAAGGTACTTACAGTCACCTGTTTCCTCCTGCATCTGATGCATATCGAGAATGCTTGTGGCAACATGAGAATATTTTTGATGATCATAACTTGACTGGTAATTGGGACTATAGACCAATAAGTACTACAGTAGTTGAGTATATTCCAAATTATAATCGTTACAAAACTATAATTACTGGTTCACGCATAACAGGGGTACAAGAAGAATTCTCAGCATCTATTAATGCTGAAGTTTCATCAGATGAGCATTCTTTAGAAATAAGAAGTGGCGGCAAAACTATTAACTTATCAGCGGGAGTACATAGATTTAGGGTTTTTGATGGAAAGTCAGATGGTGACGGATTGTCAGCAAGATTTAGCGGGTCGGCAGCTGTATGTGCTTATAGGGACTATGAGACAAGACCCAACTACTGGATATCTTATAGATCAACAGCTAGACTTTATATCAGACATTTACCAGGGGAAGGATTATTTCGTAGATAATACTCAACACTAAAAAAGAATTATGAAAACAAAGGATTATTCAAAGCCACCAAAAAGAGAAGTTGGTGATGTAGCTACACAAAATACTGTTATTGAAACTGTTTCATATAACAATGATACTAAATATCAGAAACCATCACAACCTGAAGTAACTAATACTGATAATAACAAAAGAGAATTATCGGTGCGTGATAGCAATAGGATTAGTGGTAGATTCAATAGGATGGAAATATCAGAAAGATTATTAGAAGTAGAGGAATCACAAAACCATTTTATTGGTATGCTAGCTACTAAACTGGATAGTATAGAAAGAATGGCTAATGAATTAACTAATATTAAAGAACTTTTACAAGATTATTTAGAAATAAAATAGCGTATTATAACAAAATTATATAGAATTATGATAAATTACGCAGTAACTTACATGATTTTATCATAAACAGAATTATGGCAATAGAAAATTTTACAAAACCAACAATGGAAGATGGTGTTGTAGTTAATGGTATAGTTACGGGTGGAACTTTACTTGATGCTAATTGGTGGAACACAGTTCTCTATCAATGGATTTTAACTCAAACGCAATCTCCAGAATATGATTCAGTTACTCCCGCGGAAGTTACTAACGACTTTCTTTCTGGGAATTATATGATTCCTTTATCTATTAGAAGTAGTTCGGTTCATACGAATGGGCAAGTTGCTGACAATACTCGTGTATTCGTATGTGGTTCTCTTGTTTCTTTAACTTTTGATGGCGGTAATTATCAATTTCAAGGACAATGGCTTGATTTCGGCTCAGGTGGTGATTTTGAAGTACCTGCTTTTACTACGGCTAATACATATAGACGTATTAACGTAGGTATAGTAGAAGGTTTGAGTGAGGCTGAAGTAGCTGTTATGGTTGGTTCTGAGAGTGCGACATTGGGAGGTGTACAGGAACCTGAGACTTATAATGGAACATGGTTTCATGTAGGTTCAATTATTGTATGTAATAATGGTACAACAGGTAGTACTGGAGAGATAATATCAATTATTCAAACATCTATTGAATCAATTGGTTTGGTATTTGATCCCTCTATGAGTGGAACACGTTTGTTAGTTGGTGATGCATACAAAACAGTTAGAGCTACTACACTTAAGTTTGGTTCTGGTATGAAGTTATCACAACCTACAGGATCTGATTATGAATTAAGCAATGATTACTCGTGGGGAACTAATGATAGTAGTTTTGGTATTGGTGCTAATGTACCGAGAGGTCGCCCAGAGGTAAAGATAGCGGAGTTTGTTTCCGATTCTCAAGCTAATTATGGTAATAAGTCAGTACGTATTATCTTTGGAGCAAGTTACTTTGCAGATAATTATGTTGATTACGTTGTTGATATTAGTGCAGGATCGTCTGGATCAGCAGAAATATTACAAGCTTACATTGGTAAGGCATCATCTGGAGGCAATGCTTGGGATTTCGATGGAACACAGGTTCCTTTGACGTTAGATAATGATGGTAGTTTTACTATTAGTGCTAATAGTGTTGTCGTAACTGATATGATAGATGGCGAAATAGATTCTGATTCGGATTTGATAGTTGCTATTGACTTTAGTACAAATGGTTATGTAAAAACAGTTTCAACAGGAGGAGCTAATTATGGATCTGTCTATACTAAAACTACTACAGGAGTCACAGAATCAAACTTGGATACTCCAATCTCTTATACTGAAGATACGTCAGTAGATTTAGCAGCTATACTATCTATTCGGCTTAGAGAAAGTAGTAATGAAACAGTTGGTGTGTACTTAGGAGCAAGTGGAAATAGTACTCATATTAAGAGAGACATGGATTCTGATAGTATAAGTATAGATAGTAAAATAGTTCATATTGGTAAGCAAACTACTGATTATATTGATGGTTTTGTATCAGCATTATATTGGCCTAAAACGGGTTGTGATGGATACTCTTTTCGACAGTTATTACCTTCTGATAGTTTAATTCAAGTTAGTGGTAATAAGATTAGAATAACTATATCTTGTGGCCCGACGAATAGTTATTATATTGCAGGTATGTATATTGGTTATAAAGCTTCCTCTGGTAACAACTGGGATTTTGATGGAAGTCAAGTATCTGTAAAATGGGATAGTGGTAGCGCTACTAAATCGTTAAGTGCTGATAATAGTTATACATCTGATTGGATTGATTTTCCATATGATAGAGCTAATGGTGATATTATTATAAGTTGGGATTCGCCTACTGGAACATCTCAAGGTGAAATGTTATGGACTGATAATGTTGAGAATACTGTATACTTATACTCTAAAGCAACAGGTTCGGGCCAAGAAGCTAGTTTATCTAACCCAACAGGGTATAGTGGTAGTAGTGGTGAGGTAGGGCTAATTAAGGCTATACAAATTACCGAATATCCTGGCGATGAAGTTCAACTTAAAATAGGTCAACATAATGGTTTTAAAACCGACGGAACAGCCCTTTATATTTACTCTGAACTAGACTCTGAATACTTTCCTATTCCTGTAGACAAAAGCAACCTACAAACATTGACCAATTTAACATATCAAAGTGATCAGGTTGGATTAGCTTGTTATGAAGGTTCTGGGGTTATAACGTACCTAACAACAGAATCAGGATTACAGACAGGAGAAACAGATGTAACGTTAGATTTTCTTGTAGAGTATCTAGACAATCAAACGGGCTTTCTAAGATTGGAATATGATGCCGCAGGAGTTACAACTTATGACACAGTAAAGGTTCTTATTAATGACGGTGAATGGAAACGTCAGGCTATTAGTGTTACAGGTAGATTAAATAACTTGTTAGCTGATGGAGATTTCTCACTTTTCTCCTCTACAACGGAAGGTACTCTTTCTAACTTACCAACAATAGTTAGAAGAGTAGCTGTAAAACGGGATGATACAGGAGCAATAGCATCATGGTATACAAGAGGAGCAGTTCCGTTTAGTTGGGATAGTTATAGTTCTGGAGCAGCGACTTCTTCTTCTCTCACAATTACTGATGGTACAGCAACAGTGTATGACGTTGAGGAAATAACATTTGATCCTGATTACGGTTTAACTGTTATAAATAATGGAGATGGAACAGCTACTATTAATACAGGATCCTTTTTTAAGACTATTCAAGTTACTGGGCAGGATGATATTGTTGCTAACAAGGAAGATATACTAGAATTAGTATCTGGTACAGGTATTGTTATTACAACAGATGATACAGCAACGCCGCAGAGTATCACAATAGCAACATCATTAAATGAAGGTTTAGATTATCAGGGTACATGGAATGCAAGTACAAATATACCTGATATATCTGCTACTTCCCCTTCTAATGGAGACTATTACAAAGTAGCTGTAGCGGGTACAACTAATCTAAACGGTATAACAAGCTGGGCAGTAAATGATTGGGTGATTTATAATCCTGCTACAGGATGGGATATTATTGGAAATGCTGGACCGACTTCAGCGGAAGTGGATGCTAATACGGCAGCAAGACATGATCGTCAACATGCAATGGGTTCTACAGACGATCATACAGGTATTGTTGGTGCAACAGAAGATAACTTGGCGGCTTTCGATGCTAATGGGTTAATAAAAGATTCATTAAAATCTGTAGATGATTTAGAAGTATCTACTACTGATGGAACAGTTACAGTAAATCCTATCTCTTCTTTGACGTTTGTTGAAGCTGACGGGTTTTCTGTAACAGATGGTGGTAGTGGAGAAGCAGTAGTAGGTCTATCTGCACAAGAAGTTGTAAGCAGCTTTGCTGTTCCAGTTAAGATAGAAGAACAGACAGCGCATCCGGTTCCTACAGGAACAGATATAGCTATTTATCCTTATGCGTATGATACTGGGAGTGAGGGTGGTAACGATGCTAATACAGTATTATTACTATCATCTGATACTATAAATGGTAATGCTGTATTTAAAAACTATGCTGAAGGCGGTACACATACTGTAGCAGCATCAGGCGGCGCTACTCATAGTTCAACTCAAGCTAAGATAGGTAACACAGCTATTAAAATAGATGCGCCAAATTCATCACAATACTTGAATGTGTATGATAGCTTAGACGATTTTGAATTTGGTTCTGGTTTGTTTACAGTAGATGTGTATGTTTATCTTGATGAAGTTACTGGTACTGGAACAAGATTTATTTGTGGTAAAGGTGGGGGAAGTAATGGTTATGGTACTGACGGTTATGAATGGCACTTTGGAATAAATTCAGCTGGATTAATAACATTTGTTTATAATAATGGTGGTGCAGAAGGTAAAGTTGAGAGTACGTATCAAGACATAGGTCAGGGATGGCATCATTTGGCTGTTGTACAAGATGCTACTAATATTAAATTATATGTTGATGGTATTGAAGTAGGAACATCGACTAAAGTAACTATTACAGAAACGACAAGTGGAGATCAACGATTTATTGTAGGTTCATCTTCAAGAACCAGTTTTCTTGGTGAAGGTTGGATTGGTTACATAGATGAGCTAAGAATATCTAAAGGTGTTGCACGGTGGACTACAGCATTTACTCCACAGGCAACTCATTATTTAGCATCAACTGTTACAAGATTGTATTATAAAGAAGAAGATAAGGATGCACATCCAGTAACTCCAGAAGTTTCAGATGGTTCTACGACTATAACTATTCCAAAATCTATTACTTTTGATAGTTCTGATGGTTTTTCTATTACAACAGATGGTGATGACGGTGTAACAGTTAGTTATGAAGGGAGTGGCTCAGCACTCGAAGTTACAGACGGATCTACAACCGAATCTTCCACTGATAAAATTACTATTGGAGAAGGTATCACTCTAACAAGTGAAGGAGATGGTGATGTAACTTTGTCCGTTACTGGAACAGGTGTTGGGGATATGATGCAAGCAACTTATGATCCTGATCAGAATGGAGTAGTTGAGCAAGCTGAGAGATTAAATGATGGAAGTTTTATTGTAACTACTGAGGAAATTAGGACTCATATCGATAGTTCATCTGCTGATGAACTAGCACTATCTAATGTTGAAACGGAACCGACTGAGCAAACAGATAAGACGGTATTATATGCTAAGATGGTACCTACAATAGACTCAGATGCATATACAAAAGTTCTTATTCAGAGTAATACAACAAATAACGATCCTGTTTTTGAAGATTCGAGTATTTATAGCAAAACTATAGGAGTAAATGGAAGTGTTGTACATTCAACAACACAGTATAAATTTGGGACAACTTCTATCTATTTTCCAGGCGGAGCTAGTGATTATTTAACTATCCCAGCAAGTGATGATTCAAATTTTGGAAATAGTACAAGTGGTGATTTTACAATTGATTTTCACTTAAAAACAGCTTGTTCTGCTTACATAATCGGTATTAATTCTCCTACAACTAGTTCTCCGTTTTGGGGAATTAATGTTAATAAAAATGTTGCAAATAGAATACAATTCTACTCAGCGGATTTAGGAGGAGAATTCTTAACAAATAGCACTACAAATATTGCCGATGACAACTGGCACCATATAGCTCTTGTAAGAACTGGTAACTTATATGCCTGGTATATAGATGGCGGAGTTGATGGTACAGCATCTATTGTTACTGCCTTTGGATCATCTGCTTATGATCTGTTAATAGGTAAAGGTGGTATTGTAGATGAACAGTTAACTGGTTATATAGATGAGCTAAGAATATCTAAAGGTATTGCGAGATGGACAGTTGGATTTACACCTCCAACATCATCTTATACTATTGGACCTGTTGTATCAGAAGTACAGTACAAGAGAGATGATGGAACAGTAAAACGATTAGGGTCACGTTTGATAGTTACAGATAATACAACAGATGTAGAAGATGTTAACGAGCTAAGATTTGATTCTACAGATGGTTTATCTATACAAGAAGTTAGTTCTGGTATAGCTAAAGTGAATGTTGATTTGAATGCAACTCAAGTTGGACTTGGTAATGTAACAGATGATGCACAACTTAAAAGGGCAGCAAATGATTTTTCTTCATTTAGTGAGAAAACTAGTATTGTTAGTGCAGATTGTCTTCTTATAGAAGATAGCGCTGATTCTGATAATAAGAAGTATTTGCAAATGAGTAATCTTCCTGCTTTAAAGAGAATTGCTAATGATTTTAATACATTTAGTGAGAAACTTGTTGCTGAAAGTAGTGATATAGTTTTGATAGAGGATTCTGGTGATAGTGGAAATAAGAAGTATCTACAGTTGTCTAATTTGCCTGCAACCGAGAGTGTAACATTCGATAATAGGGTTGATACACCAGAGGAAATATATGGTAAAGGTAAGATCTTCTTGTATGGGAAAACAGCGGATATAGATAGCGATACACATCTTCTAATAGAATCAAATACTGCTATTAGTAGTACAGATTTTACAGATCTTTCCCCGTATAGTAATACTATTGTTAATTATAATATTCAATTAACACATACAACTGCTCAACAAAAGTTTGGGCTGTCGTCTATGGGTTTTGGTAATGGAAAGTATCTTACTGTTACAGGTATAGATGAACCTGGAACTGGTGATTTTTGTATAGATTTGTGGATTTATGTAATAGGTACGATTACTTCGGCAAAGGGTTTAGTTTCGGCAAGCAATGAGTTAATGGTAAGTCTTCAAAGTTGGGGAAGTGGGCTAGGGCTTGTTAGGTTTGAAGTTAGTGGTGTAGGAACTATAGATACAGGACCTGTTATTTCTGGGGATACATGGTATCATATTGCAGCTGTTCGAGACAACGGTACTATGAAAACTGCTGTTAACGGAGTATTTCAGATAACCAGAGCATGTACTAGAGATTTTACTTCTGATTTTGGAAGTTTTACAATAGGTCGGCACTATGGTTCGTACTTCAGCGGATATATGGATGAAATACGTGTTTCAATTGGAACTCCAAGGTGGAACTCTAACTTCACGCCACCAACAGAAGCTTATACTGCTGTGGGTGCTATTCCTCAAGATCTCAAATTTGTTGATGATAGTGGAGCGACGTATTCTTTAATATCAACTGAAGCTGGAGATGTTGGTTTAAGTAATGTAACAGATGATGCACAATTAAAACGCACAGCTGGAGATTTTGTTACATTTACAGAAAAGACAGTTCCTGTGAATGCGGATGTGTTACTAGTTGAAGATAGTGCGGATAGCAATAATAAAAAGCATTTATTATTAGGAAGTATTCTTTCTAGTGGTATTGTGTCCCCATCTCTAACATTTGAAGAACAAGTTACAGCTCCATTACCCAGTTCTAATGAAGGTCAATTATATGTAACGGGAGCTGCTGGAGTACCTACTAATATTCAATTGTTGGTACAATCAGAAAGCACTCAAGGTAGTACTGTAATAGAAGACTCGTCTACATATGATAGAAGTTTGACAGTTGATACAGGCGCTCCAATTCATAGTACTGCAGCATATAAATTTGGAACTAGTTCTCTTTATTTTAATGGCAGTAGTCGTTTAAATGTTGGTGGAACTGGTTTAGATCCTGGAACACAGGACTTTACATTTGAATGTTGGTTTAATATGGCTGTTGATAGTGGAAGACAAACTATATTTGGTCGATATGGTAGTGAAAGTGATATGTTTATGATAATGAATCGCGAGACATCGGGAGATGGGATTGTTAAAGTCGCGTTCAGTAGTGCTGGGTCATTTAGTACCACATTTGAGCCAAATATCGCGACTTGGTATCATTTGGTTGTTGCTAGGAAGAGTGCGTATGTTAAGGTATTTATAGACGGTACAGCTGTTGGTGGGCCGTGGAGTGTTTCACAGAATTTAACTTCTGTTGATGGCTCGTGTTTAGGTGGAGATAGTGCTATAGGGAATTTCAATGGTTATTTAGAAGACGTTCGTTACATAGTTGGGGAAGCTGTATGGTATGATAGTAATTTTACTGCACCAACTTCTTCTTATAATTATGCTATTTTTGATCAGGACCTGTATTTTAAAGATGATTTAGGTAGTGAGTATTGTTTAACGGATATTACTACTAAGGCATCTCTTGAATTAGATAATGTAACGAATGATGCTCAATTGAAACGTGCAGCAAGTGATTTTACTAGTTTTACGGAGAAGACGGATCCTATAAGTGCGGATATATTATTAATAGAGGATAGTGCTGATTCAAATAATAAGAAAAAGATAGAACTTGGTAATATTATAAACAAAAGAAAGCCAACCGTTGTAAGTGCTGCAACATATTCAGTTGCTGTAGATGATCAGTTGTTACATGTAACATATACGTCAACTGGAGCGGTAACTGTAACAATACCGTCAGCTCTTGTATCAAAGGAAATAAGTTTTATTGCGAAGGATGCAACTGGTAATTCAGGTACAGCTGGAAGAGAAGTAACAATAGCTACAGAGGGTTCAGAGACGATAGATGGCAGTAGTACATATGTAATTGATACTAACTATGGTTCTGTAACTATTTATAGTGATGGGACAAACTATTTTGTATACTAATATGTTATTTATTACTGCTTTGCTGTAGTGGAATTATGAAATGTTTTAAATATATGATTAAGATAGGTTTGGTTATCTGCTTATTGTTGTTAACGGCATCTTGTTCTGTAGGTATAGATGGAGTATATGATATGGAAGATAATATTGGCGTAGTTAGTGGTATACGAAAAAACGAAAAAATAGAGCAGAATGTTAGTATGGCAGGTGATTGTGAACCAAAAGCTTTGACTTATACTAAGAATAAAAGGCGCCATTACCACCCAGACGGCTTGTGGCATGAGTTTGAGTAGAAACCATGCTTTTTAGTTTTTGATCGGTTCTATAGTACATTTTAGGACTAATAGACTTACAAGAATTTAACTATCAGAGCTGTTTAGTTATTGATATTTGATAAAGCGGTGTCGTAGATGGAACCATAGGTAGAGTATTATAAGTATAGTATTGACAGATTATTCGATTACGCTAACAATGTGTATTAATAAACAAACAAGTTTGTAATAGTTATACAGATCCTATACCTTTTTGGAGATGAGTTAGCAGCTATTTTAATTTAAGCAATAAGTAAGATATACTTTTGTGGGATACATTCTAGTACTCAATGGAGGTAGCTAGACAAAAAGCAAGAGTGTACTTTAGAAATACATGTCAAAGTTAAAAACGAAGTGGATAGAAGACCAAGCAATAACGTTTGAAAAGATAAGCTCTGGGGCAGTAGGGGTTGGATCATCTCAGATAGCAATAGGAGATCATACTCACCAAGGACTGGAATTAGAGAATGGTTCATATTTTGGGAACGGAGATAACAATAGAGAAATTTACCCGGCGGATCCTACGCTAACATTGCTGCTTGCTTTTGTTCGTAAGGATGGTAATGACATTTACAATGTCGCGACCATACAAACAAGTTCGAATACAATTATAGTAACGAAGTCACATAACAAAAAATCAACTCTTTATCACTATAACATATTTGGGCTGTAGGATTTTCAACTATGTTTCAAGAAATCAATAATAAGATTAATATTGTGTCGGGCATAAAGCATTTTATATGTGATGTCGACACATTCGTCACGTTTGAGTCGGGGTACGTTAAACTTGTTGCTCCGAATGTTAGCCGTCGATGGACTGCTACAGAGGGTTTTGTTAGTGACGGAACTGCAGAAGCGGCTGATAGTTTTTATACTACAACCTTATATAATACCTATATTGCAAATATAGATACATATATTACTGATTATTACAATTCGCATCTTCCTGTGGCGTCACCAACTCCAGAAACTGGTATGAACTTAGATATAACACAACCAGTGCTCTTACAAGATAGGCTCGTGCAGTTGCCAAACGATTCAACGAAAACAGCTATTGCGTACTCATGGGATGTGTACCCATGTTCGTTAAAGTGGAAGAAAGATATTCAACCAATCCTAAGTCCTATACAAAAACTTAAACAGATTGATGGTATTGTATATACACATGACCGTCCTGGATACCAGATTGATGGAAAACCAGGGATTGGTGTCGCTGCCGAACAGATAGAAGCGTTGGGTTTTCCTGAATGCGTGAGGAAGCAGCAGTTTGAAGTAACTACTGACGGCAGTGGTAACGAAGTACTGTTGCCTGCGGAGTATGATAATCAAGGCAATCCTATATTTGAGGACGGTAAGACGTACCGGGAAGATTACTCTTCTATCAATTTAACCCCACTTACAGCATTACTTATAGAAACATTAAAGTACAAGTTACAGGCCGAACGTGGGATATATACAGGTAATAACCAAAATAACAGGATAATCTATTTTAAGGAAAGTGTGGTTGACGCTGATTTAGTACTAGTTCGAGAGGAGAGACAAGATGTGTTTTATTCAAGGAATATTGAAGAGATAATTGGTGGATTTATTATCAAAGATAAGAAAAAATACAATAAGAGAAACAAACTTTATCATTATATAGCACTCGGTATATAATCGTATAAGAAAGGAATTATGGACACTTTTTATGTATGGAAAAATGTAACTTTAGATGAGTATGTTGATGATGTGCAGACATCGCCAATTCCTGTAGCTGATATTGTTTCGGCGCATGGCGGTGTAGAGGGTGATTACACGTTAGAAACAAAAACGCTTTCTGAGGTTGAAGTGATATTCCCTCCAGATTTGGAGGAGTATAGGGAAGACGCCATTGCCGCAAATAATTTAGTATTAGTTGAGTTTATTCAAGCACACTACGACGAAGGCACGCAAAACTCTTTCAATGCTCAGTTTGCTGAATATGTTGATTATCAGGTTAACGGTATAACATTGACTGAGCAGCAACTTCAGGTTAAAAATGCTCTTTTGCTTGTGAAGTCTTGGATTTCAACTGTTATGTCGTATTACTATTCGGTAAAGGATGAATACATAAACGCTGCATCTGTTTCTGTAATAGATGCCGTTAGTGGTGAGTATGAAACTCGTTATGGAGATACTGGAGTAGTTTTTCCAGATCCTGGTATAACGTTAGCATCCTTCTACGGATATTAAAAAAGAAGTAATTCATGTGCGTGTTAGAATCGTTATAGATATATTATGGAGACATACGTATGATAAGATTAGGAAATTTATTAAGGTCTGCGGGACTTACTACTATAAGTAGTTATAGTCTACCTACAAATATTGTGTCGTATTCAGCTACTTTTTCTCCAGATTGTAGCTTGGCTATACAGTATGTAATGACACTTACTGGAGATACAGGACTGATGGCACCGATTAATAATAGCCCTGGAAGTTTGTTGGTGATTGTGTTTATACAAAATGCCGCCGGGTCGCATGATTTGGTATCGGCAGATAGTTGCTACAAGTTCCCAGGAGGATACCGACCAGATGGAACATTTCAA